>JABXIA010000234.1 GCA_013373325.1 Paracoccaceae bacterium | reverse complement strand
CTCAGGATGTTCCACAGCTGCGGGAACTCGTCCAGGCGTTTTGCCCGCAGCCAGGCGCCGGTCCGGGTGATGCGGGCCGACTTGTCGCCGCCGGAGACTCCGGAATCGCGCGCCACCACCGTCATCGTCCGGAGCTTCCAGAGGCGGAACGGCTGGTCCACCCCCTTCATCCGCTCCGCCACATAGAACAGCGGCCGGCCTTCCTTCCACAACAGCCACAGCAGCAACAGCAGCAGCACCGGCCCCAGGATCACGATCAGCAGGGATGCGAAGAACAGGTCGAAAATCCGTTTGCGCCAGGTCATCCGGGCAGCACTTCCTTACATGCGGTTTCGGCGGCAGGCGGCCGGAGGCGGCTCAGCTGAGCGGCGCCGGGAGATGCAGATGCGGCGCAAGCGGCGTCCATTCCGAGGCCATCTCGCCGGCATTGCCCGGCTCCAGCGGCACCTCCGCCGGCAGCAGGCGCATCAGCCGCGACACATCCAGCTGCACGTCGGGAATGGCCGCTTCCGGCGCCGCCTGCAGGTCATAGGGCAGCCCGGCCGCCTGCAGCAGCTCGCCCATCGCCACGGTGCCTGGCTGCGCCACGTTCAGAACCGGCGGCAGCGCCGGCGCGGCCACCAGTGCTGCCAGCACCCGCGCCAGCGCCGCGGCGCCGATATAGCTGCGCCGCGGGGTGCGGCCGCAGGGGAAGCGGTCCAGCCGGAAGCCCGGCCGCCAGCCGCCCAGGGCAGCATCCAGCCCGGCGATATTGCCGATCCGGAGCGCCGTCACCTGCACCCCCAGCTCTGCCGCCAGCACCGCCGCCTTCATTTCCATTTCCGCCTTGGCCCGGCCGTAGCCGCTGGCCGGCTGCAGCGGGCTGTCTTCATCCAGCAGCCCCGGCTGGCTGCCGTAGACCGCCGCCGAGGAGGTCAGGATCACCCGGGCGCCGCCGCCGGCCCGCGCCGCCGCATGCACCGCGGCCAGCGCCAGGCCCGCATTGTCCGACAGGGGCTGGTTGCGCCGCGACCCCGGCACCACGCCGGCCAGGCACAGGATCACCTCTGCGCCGCGCGCCGCCCGCGCCAGCCCTTCCGGATCCGCCATCGGGTCCAGGATGCGCCAGTCGAAATCCCACACCGCTTCCGGCGCCAGCTCCAGGGGCGGGCAGCGCGCCTGCCAGACCAGCTCTGCGCTGCGCGGCCAGCTCAGCCGCAGCAATTGGCCGATACGCCCGGAAGACCCCATCACCAGTGTGGCGGGAATGTTCATACTGTGCCTCGTCTGCTTCTGTTGTTATTGACGGCCTCACCTACCGCAGTATCTTGCATAGGTTAAAAATCAAGCCGTTTTTGGAAAAGAGGCTCCATGCGCAAGATTCCCCTGCTGATTGCCGCTCTCGGCATCGCATTGCTGCCTGCGGCCTGCTCCCGCCTGCCCGGCGGCGCGCCGGCCAGCGAGGAGATCCTGAAGGAATCGGGCGAAGCGGATGCGGATTTCGCGCTCTACAAGGTGAACCGGGCGCTGCTGCCGACGGTGGCCGCCTGGCCGCCGACCGGCAAGCAGGAGCGCTTGAGCTGGCTGCACGCCCATCAGGGCGCCCGCACCCAGATCATCCAGCCCGGCGACCTGCTGTCCCTCAGCATCTGGGACAGCAACGACAACTCGCTGCTGACCTCGCTCGACCAGAAGATGGTGCAGCTGCAGGACATGAAGGTGGCCGCCAACGGCACCATTTTCATGCCCTACGTGGGCGATGTGAACGTCAACGGGCTGACCCCGGATCTGGCGCGCCGCAAGCTGCAGGAAGCGCTGGAGCCGGTGGTGCCGTCAGCCCAGGTGCAGCTGGCGATGGCCGAGGGGCGCGGCAATTCGGTCGACCTGGTCTCCGGCGTCGCCCAGCCCGGCACCTATCCGATGCCCGACCGCAACTACACGGTGATGGGGCTGATCTCCGCCGGCGGCGGCATCAGCGCCGCGCTCAACAACCCGCAGATCCGGCTGGTGCGCGGCCAGCGCATCTACGGCACCTCGGTCGACACCCTGCTGAACAATCCGCGCCTCGACACCCTCCTGCGCGGCGGCGACCGGGTCTTCGTCGAGGAGGATGAGCGCTACTTCCTCTCCTTCGGCGCCACCGGCAAGGAAGACCTGCATATCTTCACCAAGGACGAAATGTCGGCGATGGATGCGATGTCGGTGGCAGGCGGCTTCCAGGACGGCAAGGCCGATCCCAAGGGGCTCCTGGTGCTGCGCGAATACCCCGCGTCGGCCCTTGCCCCCGGACAGCGCGGGCCGCGCCAGCAGCGGGTGGTGTTCTCGCTTGATCTGACCTCTGCCGACGGGCTGTTCTCGGCGCGCCAGTTCCAGATCAACCCGGGCGACCTGGTGATGGCCACGGAATCGCCGGTCAACGACGTGCTGACGATCTCCAACATCTTCGGCAATTTCTTCGGCGTCTTCAGCCGCGCCGGGGTGATCGAATAGGGGCTGACCCTAAGGTCTTCCGCCCCCGCGCCTCCTTGCTGCGGACAGCCTGAACGAAATGAAAAAGGCCTTGAAGGCGCAGCCGCCCTTCAAGGCCTTTCCGTCAGCTCTTCCAAGCCGGCCTGACAGGCCGCCTCACTCAGGCCCGCTACTTCAGCAGCCCCTTCAGATAGGCGCCATAGCTGTTCTTCTTGAACAGCTCGGCCCGCGCCTCCAGCGCTGCGGTATCGATCCAGCCCTGCTCATAGGCGATCTCCTCCAGGCAGCCGGTCTGCAGCCCCTGGCGTTTTTCCAGCGTGCGCACGAAGTTGCCCGCATCCAGGAGCGAGCCATGGGTGCCGGTGTCCAGCCAGGCATAGCCGCGGCCCATGGTCTCGACCCGCAAGCTCCCCTCTTCCAGATACATCTGCAGAAGGTCGGTGATCTCCAGCTCGCCGCGCGGGCTGGGCTTGACCCGGCGCGCCCGCTCCGGCGCGCTGCCATCCAGGAAATAAAGCCCCGTGACCGCGTAGTTCGAGGGCGGCACCGGCGGCTTCTCGATGATCTCGCGGGCCTTGCCGTCCGCATCGAAATCCACCACGCCATAACGTTCCGGATCGGCCACGTGATAGCCGAAGACGGTGCCGCCCGCCGCATGGCTGTCCGCCGCCGCCAGGAGGTCCGGCAGCCCGTGGCCAAAGAAGATATTGTCGCCCAGCACCAGCGCCGAGGGGGCGCCTGCCAGGAAGTCTTCTGCCAGGATGAACGCCTGCGCCAGCCCGTCGGGCGAGGGCTGCACCACGTAAGTCAGCTCCACCCCCCACTGGCTGCCGTCGCCCAGGAGGCGGATGAACTGGTCCTGGTCCTGCGGCGTGGTGATCACGCAGATCTCGCGGATGCCCGCCAGCATCAGGACGCTGAGCGGGTAGTAGATCATCGGCTTGTCATAGAGCGGCAAGAGCTGTTTGGAGACGGCCATGGTGATCGGATAGAGCCTTGTGCCGGAGCCGCCCGCCAGGATGATGCCCTTGCGGCCGGATCCTGTCCTCATGCCGGGTTTGCCCTCTGTCATGATACCTCTCCCAAATCCTTTAAAATCTCATCCAGACCCGTCCGCCAATCCGGCTGCGGGATACCAAAAACAGTGTCTATTGCTGAGCAATCGAGGCGTGAATTCAAGGGCCGTGCCGCCGGTGCGGGGTACTCCGCGGCGGGGATGTCCTCAACGTCGCAAGCGATCCCGGCGCGGGCAAAGATCCCGCGCGCAAAGCCCGCCCAGCTGGTCTGGGGCGCACCGGCAAAATGATAGGTGCCGGATTTGCCCGGATCTTCGATCAGCTGCCGCGCGATCTCCAGGCAGGCCGCCGCAATGCCGCGCGCCGGGGTGGGTGCGCCAATCTGATCGGCAACGATGGTCAGCCGCTCCCGCTCCTTGCCCAGCCGCAGCATGGTCTTGACGAAGTTGTTCCCATGCGCCGACACCACCCAGGAGGTGCGCAGGACCGCATAAGTTCCGCCCGCCGCCCGCACCGCGTCCTCGCCCGCCAGCTTGGAGCGGCCATAGGCGTTCACCGGCGCCGTGG
>JABXIA010000178.1 GCA_013373325.1 Paracoccaceae bacterium | reverse complement strand
TTGTCCGCGGCCACCGGCATGATCATGAATTCCTGGATGTCGATCGGGTTGTCGGCATGCTCGCCGCCGTTGATGATGTTCATCATCGGCACCGGCAGGACGCGCGCCGAGGTGCCGCCGATATAGCGGTAGAGCGGCTGGGTGGTGAAATCTGCGGCTGCCTTGGTCACCGCCATCGAGACGCCCAGAATGGCGTTTGCGCCCAAACGGCCCTTGTTCTCGGTGCCGTCCAGCTCAATCATCGCCTGATCGACTGCGACCTGTTCGGTGGCATCAAAACCGACCAGTTCTTCGGCAATCTCACCGTTCACTGCAGCGACTGCTTCCAGCACACCTTTGCCCATGTAACGGGACTTGTCGCCGTCGCGCTTTTCCACCGCCTCATAGGCGCCGGTCGAGGCACCGGAAGGCACGGCGGCACGGCCCATGGTGCCGTCTTCCATGATCACGTCGACCTCAACCGTCGGGTTGCCCCGGCTGTCGAGGATCTCACGGGCGTGAATGTCGATAATGGTGCTCATCTGTCCATCCTTGGTTTGGCCTGAAAGCGGCGCGTTTTGCTGCCAGCGTCATACCAGCCGCTGCAGGAAAGTAAACCGGGATCGTTATCGCTAACACGCATAAAAGCGGCAGGTTAGGGCTAACAAGACGCTGTTTGCGCCAACAGGACAGAGGTTTTCCGCCAGCCGGGACGTCAGGCCGCAGCAGCAGCCGCACGGCGGGCCCGCCGTGCCAGCCGTTGCTCTCGCACAAAGGTGTAAAGACCCGATCCGATGATCAGCGCAGCCCCTGTCAGCGTCAGCGCATCCGGCCGCTCGCCGAAAACCAGCACGCCCGCCAGGATCGAGAACAGCAGCCGGGTGTAACGGAACGGCGTCACCGCAGAGGCATCCCCGACCCGCATCGCGGTGACGATGCCGTAATACCCCAGCACCCCGAACAGAACGCCGCCTGCCATCATCAGGTATTCGTTCTGCTCCATCATCTGCGCCTCGCCAGGGGTAAAGGCCAAGAGCAGCAGGCCCGCCGGAATAACCGCCAGGAACGCCTGGAAACTGACAACAGTGGACGGCACCGCACTGTCCATCACCCGCGTCATCAGATCCCTTGTGGCCACCCCCAGCACCGCAATCACCACCAGCAATGCCGCAGGCTCAAAGCTGTCCAGCCCCGGCCGGATGATCAGCAGCACACCCGCAAAGCCAACACAGATCGCCAGCCAGCGCCGCCAGCCGACCTGTTCCCCCAGAAACAGCGCAGCCCCCATGGTGATCACCAGCGGTGTCGCCTGAAACACGGCTGCAACAACCGAGATGTCGACCAGCGCCAGCGCCGAGGCAAAGCCCATGGCCGACACCGCCTCTGTCCCTGCCCGCAGCACGGGGCGCAGCCGCCAGGACCGCGGCGAAAACAGGTTGTGCCCCTGCATCTTCGCCATCACCGCAAACACCAGCCCGCTGCCAACACCAAGGCAGATCAGGATCTGGCCGACGGGCAAGGTGCCGGACAGCTGCTTGATGAACATATCTTCAAGCGTGAAGAACGCCATTGAAGCGATGACCAGAAGAATGCCGTGCAGGTTGTTCATATTCGCGCGTCCCGTAATGCAGACCGGCGGAACGCCAGGCCATCCGGGCAAAAAACATCAGCGCCCCGGCGCGGGCAACTCCGTTTCCGACCCCCTGCCATGACAAGTCGTTACGGTGACCATCAAGACTTATGATATATGTTAAGGAATGGCGGCTCCCGGTTTCAGCCGCGGCAGGCTGGCAGCGCACCGGTTTTTCGCCGCACCGCACCGCATATTGCACCGCTTTCCGTCTCCATATCCAGCAGGAGACACCCTGATGCCAGACTTCGACCCGCTGAATTCACTGATCAAAACCGCCAAGGACGCCGAAAAGGCAATCGACGAACTTGGCAAATCCGCCGTGGATGAAATCAGGGCAGCCATGCATGATGCCAACAAGGCGGAAAACAAGAGCTATCCCATCGCCTATGAGCACATGAAACGCTCCATTGATGGCAAGGGGAACATCAGCCACGGGGTGAAATCAAAAATCTCGCAAGCCATCCTGAACAGCGCGGAACTGCGCAAGATTGCTGCCAAGCACAAGAAGCCGGTCAAGCTGAAGAATGAGACGATCTTCTTCGTCAGGAACCGCGACCTGGCCAGAACACTGTATCAGGCGTCCCTCTCCGGCAATCTGACCCCCAAGGGCAAGACGTTCGAATTCGATGGAACTGTGAACGATGTCTATGACTTCCGCTGGGACTGGGTCCCCAAGAAGAAAACAGTCAGAGGGTTCAAGCTGCGCTACGCAGGCAATGCCGCCTATCTGGCCCAGCAAATGAAACTGATGAAGTCCTACAAGATCACGGTGCAGATCAAAGGCGAAGCCAAGCTGTAGCTTGGCCAGTTCTCCGGCAGGTTCAGGCCTTCTTGGCCGGCACCCCGTACAGCTCCAGCTTATGCCCGCGCAGCTCATACCCCAGTTTGCGCGCGATCCGCTCCTGCAGTTCCTCGATTTCCGGGTCGCAGAACTCGATCACCTCGCCGGTGTTCATGTCGATCAGGTGGTCATGATGCTCGCGTTCAGCATCCTCATACCGCGCCCGCCCGTCGCCGAACTCCAGCCGTTCCAGAATCCCCGCTTCCTCGAACAGCTTAACCGTGCGGTACACTGTGGCGATGGAAATCCCCGCGTCCATCGCGCTGGCCCGCGTGTACAGCTCCTCGACATCCGGATGATCATCGCTGTCCTGCAGCACCTGGGCAATCACCCGGCGCTGGCCGGTCATGCGCAGCCCCTTGGCCTCGCAGCGGGCGATAATCGTCTTTCGCATCTCTTCCTCGCGGTTTTCTGACCTTCCTCTTTAACGGATGCATTCTGCGGCGAAAACAGGCTTTTCACCCGTATCAAAGCTTGACAAACACCTTATCCACAGCCATTTGGCGCACAGGCATCCCTCCCTGCCGCGTGAGCAGAGGCCATGAGACCGGACGCGCATCCAGCGCATCACCATATTCCGAGGTCTAGTGATATGCCGCCATTCCCAAGATCACGCGTGGGGATTGCAGTGGCCAGCGGCCTGGCATCCGGCCAGCGCGCGTCTGAGGTCCCTGCCCCACCCCATCCGCGGCTCTGATCCGCGGCACCGGCCTGTGCATATTGCCTGGCCGCACAAGGATATGAATGTGACTGAATTTTCGACCATGGGGCTGCCCGAAAAGCTCCTGAACCGCCTCAAGGACATGGGTCTCAATGACCCCACCCCGATCCAGGCCCGCGCCATTCCGCATGCGCTGAACGGCAAGGACGTGCTGGGCCTGGCGCAGACAGGCACCGGCAAGACCGCAGCCTTCGGCGTGCCGCTGGTGGCGCGGATGCTGGAGTACGGCCGCAAGCCCGCCGCGATGACCGTGCGCGGCCTGGTGCTGGCGCCGACCCGCGAACTGGCCAACCAGATCGCCGACACGCTGAAGGGCCTGACCGAGGGCACCCCGATGAAAGTGGGCCTGGTGGTCGGCGGTGTTTCCATCAACCCGCAGATCGCCCGCATCGCCAAGGGCACCGACATCCTGGTCGCCACCCCCGGCCGCCTGATCGACATCCTCGACCGCGGCGCGCTGGACCTTGGCTCCTGCGACTTCCTGGTGCTCGATGAGGCCGACCAGATGCTGGACCTCGGCTTCATCCACACCCTGCGCAAGATCGCCGCGCTGATCCCGGCGGAACGCCAGACCATGCTGTTCTCGGCCACCATGCCCAAGCAGATGAACGAGATCGCCAACTCCTACCTGCAAAGCCCGGTCCGGATCGAGGTTTCGCCCCCGGGCAAGGCCGCCGACAAGATCACCCAGTCGGTGCATTTCATCGCCAAGGCCGCCAAGCTGGACCTGCTGAAGGAACTGCTGAACGAACACAAGGACGAGCGCACGCTGGTGTTCGGCCGCACCAAATGGGGCATGGAGAAGCTGATGAAGACGCTGGACAAGGCGGGTTTTGCCGCGGCGTCCATCCATGGCAACAAATCCCAGGGCCAGCGCGAGCGCGCGCTTGCCGCCTTCAAGGCAGGTGAGATCAAGGTTCTGGTTGCCACCGACGTGGCGGCCCGCGGGCTTGACATCCCGGACGTGAAATACGTCTACAACTTCGAGCTGCCGAATGTGCCGGACGCTTATGTCCACCGCATCGGCCGCACCGCGCGTGCGGGCAAGGACGGTCAGGCAATCGCGCTCTGCGCCCCGGATGAAATGGAAGAGCTGAAGGCGATCCAGAAGGTGATGAAGATCACCATCCCCACCGCTTCCGGCCGCCCCTGGGAAGCCATGCCCGATCCGGCAGCCCCCGCAGGCAAACCGGGCGGCCGTCCCGGCGGACGCCGCGGCGGCGGCAAACCCGGCGGCCAGCGCCGCCGTGGCGGCGGCGGCGGTAACAGCAGTCAGGGCAAACCGCAGGGCGGCAAGCCCGGCAACGCCCAGCGCCGCAGCCAGAAACAGCGCGCGCGTTAAAATCTCTCCGCCAGCGCCGGGTCAAGGGTCCCGCAGGGACCGCGCGAAACGCGCGGCTTGCCCCTGACGCGGCGCTGGCGGATTACACACTTGAACTGGCGCCCAAGGGCAGACCTGCCCTTGGGCGCCTCTCAGCAGAGAAAACTTGCACTGCGCAGCAGCGCCCGGCCCAAGGCCGCCAAGGGGCATCAGGCACAGCCTGAGCACCTGCGGGCGCGGGAGCTCTCCCGCCTCAAACCGCCCGCAAATCCGCCCAGACCGGCAGATGGTCTGAGGCAATATGCGCCGGACGCCCTCCATGCACACCATGCGCCACCGCCGCCAGCCGCTTGCAATGGGCAATCCGGTCCAGCGCCCCAAGGGGCCTGAGCGCCGGAAAGCTGGCCCGAGGCGGCAGGAACTTCAGCGCAGGGGCGATATGCTCCAGCACCGCTCCACGCGACCATTCGTTGAAATCCCCAGCCAGAATGACTGCTGCGTCATCGTGTTTGGCAGCCCTTGCCAGCGCATGCATCTGCTCGCGCCGCGCCCGGCCTGTCAGCCCCAGATGCGCACCAATCACCCGCACCGGCCCCAAGCCAGTGTCCAGTTCCACCCAAACCGCGCCGCGCGGCTCCAGCCCCGGCAGCGCAATATGGCCCTTGCCCCGCAACTCAACACCGTTGCGGTACAAAACCGCGTTGCCATGCCAGCCGAGCGACCCCGCACCGCCCAGGTCCGCCGCCTGCCAGCCGGTTTCCTCCACCAGGAAATGCGGCAGCGCCGCAGGACGCGGCGGCAAACGCTTGTCCGCCTCCTGCAGTACGGCCACATCGGCCCTGATCCCGTCCAGCACCTGCAAGATCCGCTCCGGCCGCCGCCGCAGGTCCAACCCGATGCATTTCTGAATATTGTACGTGGCAATCCGCAGCGTATCAGGCCGTTTGATTTTCGGCATCCGCCCCCCTTTCGATGTCCCGATCTTGCGCAAAACCCGTGCCGCCGTACAGCCCCGATCCATCCGCCAGCGCCGCCGGGTTCCGCTTGACTTGACGCGCCTGCCCGCTTCCAGTGGCCGCCATGACAGAAAGACGCCCCATCGACGCTTCCGGTGCCGCCCTGCTGACCGGTTTTGCCCTGCTCCTCGCCTTCAACCAGGTTGTGATCAAGGTGACCGGCGGCGGCTTCGGCCCGGTATTCCAGGCCGGGCTTCGCTCAGCCATCGGCCTCCTGGTGCTGGCGGCCTGGATCATCCTCCGCCGCCCGCGGCTCGGCCCGCTGCCCCCCGGGGCCGCGCTTTGGGGCGTGATCGCGGGCCTCCTGTTCTGCTTTGAGTTCATCTGCCTGTTCATCGCGCTGGATGTGACTTCTGTCTCACGGGCCTCGATCATTTTCTACTCCATGCCGGTCTGGCTGGCGCTGGCCGCGCATCTGCTGCTGCCCGGCGAACGGCTGACCCGGTTGCGCAGCCTGGGCCTGGTGCTGTCGATGGGCGGGGTGGCACTGGCGGTTCTGGACCGCGGCGGCGGCACCGCCAGCCTGGCGGGTGATCTGCTGGCACTGGGGGCCACTTTCGGCTGGGCCGGCATCGCGCTGTGCCTGCGCATCACGCCGCTGGCGGCAGTGCCGCCGGTCACCCAGCTGGTGTTCCAGCTGGCGGTTTCCGCCGTGCTGCTGGTGGCTGCCGCGCCGCTGTTCGGCCCGCTGATCCGAGCCTTGGAACCCCTGCACCTCTGGGGGCTGGCCTTCCAGGGGATCTGCATCGCCAGCCTTGGCTATCTCTTGTGGTTCCAGCTGATCAAGATCTACCGCGCCAGTTCGGTGGCCTCTTTCAGCTTTCTGTCGCCAGTGCTGGCAGTGCTCATGGGCTGGGCGCTGCTTGATGAGGTGATCGGCCCGCAGGTCTGGGCCGCCCTGGCGCTGGTTGCCGCCGGAGTGTTCCTGATCAACCGGAAATGATGCGGCAACAAGGGGGCTGCCTGCCCCCTCTTGAGCCTTTGGCTCAATTCACCCCCGGGGATATTTCAGGCCAGATGAACAAGGGGTCAGGTGCCGCAGAAGGTCGCCTGCACCACTTCCTCCGGCAGCGGCGGGCGCTGCAAGTCAGTATGTTCCGGCTGATCCTCATAAGGGTTGGACAGCACAGCGTTCAACCGGTGGAACAGCGCATAGTCGCCTGCCACCGCACCGGCAATCATCTCCTCGATCCGGTGGTTGCGCGGGATGAAGGCAGGGTTGGCCGCACGCATGACCGACTGCGGGTCCGGTTCCCCTTCCAGCCGCGCCTGCCAGTCCGGCTCCCAAGCATCAAAGGCCGCCGGATCGGTGAACTGGTCCCGCGCCGTGCCTTCACCCAGGGCACGGAAGGTATTGGTGAAATCGCTCTGGTTCTCTGCCATCCGCCCCAGCAGGGCAGTAACCAGCTCCAAATCACTCTCCTGTTCTGAAGTGATCCCCAGTTTTGCGCGGAACCGCCGCAGCCAGGCCGCCTCGGTCAGCGCGGGCATCGCGTGCACGATTTCTGTTGCCGCCTCGACACCGTCCTGCGGGTCCTCCATCTGCTGGATCAGCGCGGTCGCCAGCTGCGCCAGATTCCAGACCGCTATAGTGGGCTGATTGGCATAGGCATAGCGCCGCCCCCGGTCGATCGAGGAAAACACCGTGTGCGGGTGGTAGACATCCATGAAGGCGCAAGGCCCGTAGTCAATGGTTTCGCCGGAGATCGCGGAATTGTCGGTATTCATCACCCCGTGAATGAAGCCCACGGACATCCAGGCGGCTATCAGCTCCGCCTGCGCATCGCGCACGGCTTGCAGCAGACCCATCGGGCCTTCCACCTCCGGGCAGTGACGGGCAATGGCATAGTCCGTCAGCCGCTGCAGGCTTGCCTTGTCGCCGCGTGCGGCAAACACCTGGAAGGTCCCTACCCGCAAATGGCTCGCCGCCACCCGGGTCAGCACCGCACCGGGCAGGCCGCCCTCGCGCCAAACGGTCTCACCCGTCTCCACCGCCGCCAGCGCGCGGGTGGTCGGGATGCCCAGGCTGTGCATCGCCTCGCTCACCACATATTCGCGCAGCACCGGTCCCAGCCAGGCCCGCCCGTCGCCATTGCGCGAATACGGCGTCCGGCCCGACCCCTTAAGCTGGATATCCCGGCGCCTGCCGTCCGTTCCCACCACTTCCCCCAGCAGGATCGCGCGCCCGTCACCCAGCTGCGGATTGTACGTGCCGAACTGATGCCCGGAATAAAGCTGCGCCAGCGGATCAGCCCCCTCCGGCACCTGATTGCCGCCGAACACCGCCGCCATCTCCCCGGCCTCACCGGGCGTGATCCCCATGATCCGCGCCAGGTCCTCGTTGAACGCCGCCAGCCGCGGTGCCTTTACCGCCTGCGGCGGCAGTTTGGAGTAGAACTGCCCCGGCAGGGCAGCATAGGTGTTGTCAAAGGGGATCGTGAATGTCATGGCCCAAACATATGACTGGAATAGAGATTTACCAGCACCAAAGCGGAGGCAGCATCAATGGACGCAGACCGGATCATCGAACACCTGGGCCTGCAGCAGCACCCGGAGGGCGGCTGGTACAGGGAAACCTGGCGCGCGGAAAACGAAGGCCGCCCCGCAGGCACCTGTATTTACTTCCTTTTGAAGGCAGGCGAGGCCAGCCACTGGCACCGCGTCGACGCGACTGAGATCTGGCTCTACCACGCCGGCGCGCCGCTGGTGCTATCGCTCGCAGCGACCGACGAAGGCCCGGCACAGGACCATCTGCTGACCCCGGATCTGACCCGGGGCGCGCCGCAGCTGATCGTGCCAAAGGGCCACTGGCAGGCTGCCCGCAGCACCGGAGACTTCACGCTGGTCAGCTGCACGGTATCGCCGGGGTTCGAGTTTGAGGGGTTTGAACTCGCAGCCCCCGGTTTCGACATCCCGCGCAGCTGACCCGCCCTTGCAGCGAATCATCGGACTGGACGAGACTGTCCATATGTCTGCTGAACCGGAACATACGCGCCTTATCAAATCGCTGCCGCCAGACACCAAGGCAGCCCTGACCGCCCGTTCCAACTCCGCGGGCCTGCGGCATCTGGCACTGTATCTGGCTGTTCTCGGCGCCTGCACCGCAGGCATTGCGCTGCAAGTGCCGCTCTGGCCGCTGCTGATGGTGCCGCAAGGCATACTGCTGGTCTTCTTCTTCACCCTCAGCCACGAATGCACCCACCAGACACCCTTCCGCAGCAAGTGGCTGAACGAGGCTGCGGGCCATTTCTGCGCCCTTGCCATCGCGCTGCCCTTCACATGGTTCCGCTATTTCCACCTGGCGCATCACAAATACACCAATGACCCCGAACGCGACCCGGAGCTGGAACATGGCGGACGGCCTGAAACCTTCAGCCAATGGTTCCTGTATCTGAGCGGCTGGGGCTACTGGCGCGGCATGGCAGAGACCATCTGGCGCAACGCCTTCGGCAACATCGATTCTCCATACTTGCCGGAACGCAGCCACGCGGACATGCGGATGGAGGCCCGGCTGCTGCTGGCACTCTACGCCGCCGCGCTGCCGACCTTGCTGATGTCGCCCCTGGTTCTGTGGCTCTGGATCGTGCCTCTTCTGATCGGCCAGCCGTTCCTGCGGGCCTACTTACTGGCGGAGCACGGGCTCTGCCCGCCGGTGGCCAACATGCTGGAAAACTCCCGCACCACCTTCACCAACCGGCTGGTGCGCTTTCTGGCCTGGAACATGCCCTATCATGCAGAGCATCATTCCTTCCCGAATGTGCCGTTCCACCAGTTGCCTGCTTTCCATGCAATCACTCAGGACCATTTAATATCGACGTCGAATGGATACGGCGCGTTCACAGCTGACTATGTAAGGGAACTGACCCGCTGAACAGGCTGCCGTCCGCCGAAATTTCTTCAAAGAAATTTGGCAAGAAACTTCGAAGTTTCTTAGCCGCCCGAGAACAACCTTACGCCCCCGGCACGCTGACCACACCACCACCGACACAGGCCCTCACCCCGGTGGTCCCAGGCGCCGATGTCGGCATCCCGCGCGCCACCCGAACCGCCAGATGCGCAAAGGCCTGCGCCTCCAGCATGTCGCCGTCCAGGCCAGCGTCCTCCACCGGTTTCACCGTGCAGTCGAGCGACACCCGCAGCATCTCCATCAGCACCGGGTTGTGCCGCCCGCCGCCGGTGACCAGCACCACCTCGGGCGGCTCCGGGCAATGCTCCATGCCCTGCGCCACGGCGGCGGCGCACATGGCTATCAGGGTGGCCGCGGCGTCCGCATCACTCAGCTCGTTGACCAATCCGACCATTTCGGAAAAATCGTTCCTGTCCAGCGACTTGGGCGGCATTCTTGCAAAATACGGCTCGGCCAGGAACAGCTCCAGCGCGCCGGTTTCCACGGTGCCGGTGCGCGCCACCTTGCCGTCCGCGTCCCAGGGAATGCCCAAACGCTCCTGCACCAGATCATTGACCGGCGCATTGGCCGGGCCGGTGTCAAACGCCAACAGCGCACCCGGCTCCTCCGGCCTGTCGAACCGCGGGTCCACATAGGTAAGGTTGCCGACCCCGCCCAGGTTCAGGAAACACAAGGGACGTTCGGCACCGATGTATTTGGCGCAGGCAAAGTGGAAAAACGGCGCCAGCGGCGCGCCCTCGCCGCCCATTGCCACATCGTCAGTGCGGAAGTCCCAGACCACCGGCTTGCCCAAGCGTTCAGCCAGCGCCGCACCATCGCCCACCTGCAGGGTGCCCTGCAGCCGCGGCGCATGGACCAGCGTCTGACCGTGAAAGCCGATGATTTCCACATCCCCGAACTCCGCCAGCGCCGCTGCATGGGCCGCATCGCAGACCGCTGCCGCGGCATCCACCTCCGGCCCCGCCCATTTGCCGAGACCCGCACGCAACACGCTGCGCTCTTCTGCCGAATACTCGCGGTAGCTGCTCTCGCCGAACCCGTGAATGCGCGCGCCGTCGGTCACCACCACAGCCGCATCCACCCCGTCCAGCGAGGTGCCGCTCATCGCACCCAGCGCCCTGACCGCACCTGTTTTTGCAATGGCCTTGCTCATCGCCCCTGCCCCTTCAAGAGAACCGGGCCGTCCCGCCCGTTTGCGCGCCACAATACAGCGCATATTTTGCCGGGAAAACAGGTTCCAACCGGCGCCAATGCGATTTATAGGGCATGGTGCAAAACCATAGACCGAGGCATGTTATGACCTACACACCGAAATCGGATTTCGTCGCAGTCATGATGGAACGCGGGTTCCTCGCGGACTGCACCGATTATCAGGGCCTGGACGACGCCCTGCTGCAAGGTGTGCGCCCGGCCTATATCGGCTTTGACGCCACAGCGAAATCGCTGCATGTCGGCTCGCTCATTCAGATCATGATGCTGCGCTGGTTCCAGAAGACCGGCCACCAGCCGATCACCCTGATGGGCGGCGGCACCACCAAGGTGGGCGACCCTTCCTTCCGCGCGGATGAGCGCCCGCTGCTGACCGAAGCACAGATCGACGACAATATCGCGGGCATCAAGAAGGTGTTCTCCGCCTACATCGACTATGACAGCGACGCGCCGAACAAGGCGCTGATGCTGAACAATGCTGAATGGCTCGACGGCTTGAACTACCTGGAATTCCTGCGCGACATCGGCCGCCACTTCTCGGTGAACCGGATGCTGTCGTTTGAGTCCGTGAAATCGCGCCTCGATCGCGAGCAGTCGCTGTCGTTCCTCGAATTCAACTACATGATCCTGCAAGCCTACGACTTCATGGAGCTGAACAACCGCTACGGCTGCATCCTGCAGATGGGCGGCTCGGACCAGTGGGGCAATATCGTCAACGGCATCGACCTCACCCGCCGCACCATCGATCATGAGGTCTACGGCCTCACCTCGCCGCTGCTGACCACCTCGGACGGCAAGAAGATGGGCAAGACCGCCGACGGCGCGGTCTGGCTCAACGCCGACATGCGCAGCCCTTATGAGTTCTGGCAGTTCTGGCGCAACACCACCGACGCCGACGTGGGCCGTTTCCTGAAGCTCTACACCGAACTGCCAGTGGAGGAATGCGAACGCATCGGCGCCCTGCAAGGCTCCGAGATCAACGAGGGCAAGGTGATCCTCGCCAACGAGGTGACCACCCTCCTGCACGGTGCCGAGGCCGCAGCCGCGGCCGAAGCCACCGCCCGCGAAGTGTTTGAAAAGGGCGGCGTCGGCGACGACCTGCCGACCTTGTCGCTGTCTCCTGCCGATCTGGGCGACGGTATCTCGATCGTGCAGCTGATCGTGAAATCCGGTCTCGCCAAATCCGGCAAGGACGCCAAGCGCCTGATCTCCGAGAATGGCGCCAAAATCGACGACCAGCCGCTGACCGATGCGGGCCTGATGATCGACGCGGGCGCACTGTCTTCGCCGATCAAGCTGAGTGCCGGCAAAAAGCGCCACGCGCTGGTGCGGCTGGACGGCTGATCCATCTGCCATGAAACGGAAAAAGGGAGCCGCCACGCTCCCTTTTTTCTTGCCTGCAAATGCTCCCGCCCGTTCCAGCCCCGTCAAAGACGGGTCCTCACGGTTGGGCCGGGCGCCGCTGCGCGGCGCTTCAGCACATCCTCGCATCACCCCCATCAGGCCAGCCCCGGGTCAAGGGCCGCGCATGCGGCCGTGCGCAGCACGGTTCACCCTTGAGGCGGGGATGGCCGGGATTCACTGGAACAGGCGCCTAAGGGCAGACCTGCCCTTAGGCGCCTCTCAGCAACTCATCCTGCCCTAGAAAAACAGCGCCTCCACCAGCGTCAGCACCAGAAACACCGGCACCGACAGTCCGATCGCAATCAGCAGCGCCGCCGCCTTGGTCATCCTCGGGGCGGCTGCCGCCTGCCCCATGATCCGGTTTGCTTTTCTCATGACTGAAATTAACCATGATTTAGGTTTCCAGCGCGTTAATGGAATGATGTTCGACAGCGCCCCCGATCCCGATCTGCCCGCAGCAGCTACCGCCCGCCCCCAACCCCGCGCGCTCCAGCAATCACCGGAGTTCGCCCGCGCGCTGATGGCCTTCGGCCAGGAGCCGCTGATGCTGGGGAACACGCTGGTCCTGCGCCGCCTTTTCCCCGGCGGGTTGCAGCTGGCGATGATAAACCGGGCGGATCTGGCTGATCCTGCTCCGCTTCTGGCCAGCTTGCGCAAAAGCGGCCTCACCCGCACGCCGCTGATCCTGTCACCCGAATCCCCGGCACCGCACCTTGCCCGCCTCGGCGCCGTGCCGCTGGCCACGCCCGCCCACACCGCGCTCTGGGACCTCAGCGGCGATCCGGACCAGCGCCGCGCCGCGCTGCACCAGAAATGGCGCAACCGGCTGAAACACGGCGAGGCGCAGCCCCTCCGCCTCTCCCGCCAGAACCTGCCGCATGACGTGCGCCACTGGCTGTTCCGCGCCGACGCAAAACAGCAATCCTCTCGCGGCTACCGAAGCTGGCCCATCGGCCTCACTCTCGCCTATGCGCGCGAGAACAAGGGGCAGGCAAAACTCTTCCAGGCGTTTGAGGGCAAGGAACCGGTCGCCGCCATCCTGATCCTCACCCACGGCAATACCGCCAGCTACCACATCGCCCACACCACCACGCGCGGTAAACGGCTCAGCGCCCACCCCCTCCTGCTGTGGGAGGCCGCGAACTGGCTCGCCGCCAAAGGCATCTGCCGCCTGGACCTCGGCCTCATCAACACCGAAGACGCAGCGGGGCTTGCCCGCTTTAAGCTTGGCACCGGCGCGCAACTGCACCGCCTCGGCGGCACCTGGGGCCTCTGGCCGCCGCTGGGCCGCCTGCTGCAACCGCTGTCGTTGCTCGACCGCCGCTTGATGGGCGCCTAAACACCCGCGACGCCCCGTCCCGCTGGACAGATGCCCGGCCCCTCCATTATATGAACATGTGTTCAAATAACCGGGAGGAGCTCCGCTCATGAAACTTGCAGACACCGCAGCCGTTGTAACCGGCGGCGCCTCCGGCCTGGGTGAGGCCACCGCGCGCTACTTCGCCGAACAAGGCGCCCAGGTCACCATCCTCGACCGCGACGCCGAGCGCGGCACCCAGGTGGCCGAAGAAATCGGCGGGTACTTCGCCCAGACAGATGTCACCAGCGAAGAGTCGGTCTCTGCCGCCATCGCCCATGCGGTGGAAAAGATGGGAAAGATCACCGCCTGCGTGAACTGTGCCGGCATTGCCACCGGCGCCAAGACCGTGGGCAAGGACGGTGCGCATCCGCTGGATGCCTACAAGCGCACCATCGACATCAACCTTGTAGGCACCTTCAACGTCGCCCGCCTCGCCGCTGTCGAGATTGCCAAGAACGCGCCCGATGCGGACAACGCCCGCGGCGTGATCATCAACACCGCCTCCATTGCCGCCTTTGACGGGCAAAAAGGCCAGGCTGCCTATGCCGCCTCCAAAGGCGGGGTTGCCGGCATGTGCCTGCCAATGGCGCGCGATCTCGCGTCCTTGGGCATCCGGGTGATGACCATCGCGCCCGGCATCTTCATGACCCCGATGCTGGCCGGCCTGCCGGAAGAGGTGCAGCAGCAGCTGGCCGCCGACGTCCCCAACCCGGCCCGCCTGGGCGACCCGCGCGAATTCGGCCGTCTCGCCGGTTTCATCACAGAAATGGGCTACCTCAACGGCGAGGTCATCCGCATCGACGGCGCCCTGCGCATGCGCTGACGCCCCTTCCGTTGCGGGCGGAGCCCAAAGCGGCGGCGCTTGCGCCGTTCACCCTTGAGGCGGCCTCAACAAAACTCACACGCGTGATGGCGTCTTGAGGGGCACTCCTGCCTCTCAAGCGCTTCTCAGCAAAACCTTCTGCGCTGCGCCAGCAGCGCCCGGCCCAAGGCCGCACAAGGGCGCCTTGGCGCAGCCAGGGCACCTGCGGGCGCGGGAGCCTCCTAGCCAGGCTGCCGCCTCAGCCGCCCGGCGAAGCCCCCCAGGCCGCCAGCGCCTCGATCACCGGGCGCAGCGCCTGCCCCTTACCGGTCAGGCTGTACTCCACCCGCGGCGGCACCTCGGCATAGACCTTGCGGTTCACGATACCATCCGCCTCCAGCTCCCGCAGCTGCTTGGTCAGGCTGCGCTGCGTTACATCCCCCAGCGCCCGCGCGAGGGCATTGAACCGCAGGGTGCCCGGCAGAAGGTGATAGACGATCAGCCCCTTCCACTTGCCCGAGATCTGCTCCAGCGCCGCCTCAACCGGGCAGCCGCCGCTGCAATCGTAAGTCTCGAACCGTGCTGCCCGGCTTTCGCCCTGATTTACAGTATCCATTCTGTGCCTACCCTCACAAAACGTGCGTTCTTGCGCAGAATACACCATGCAGCCATATCCCGTCCCGTCACACCTCTCAAGCACAGGAGGCCCAAATGGCCCTGACCATTCTCGCCCAGATTATCGCCCAGCCCAGCAAGGAAGCCCTGGTGAAAGCAGAACTTGAAAAGCTGGTGCCCATCACCCGCGCCGAGGACGGCTGCATCCGCTATGACCTGCACCAGGACAACCAGACGCCCGGGTTTTTCGTGTTCTATGAAACCTGGGAATCGCGGGAGCTGTGGCAGCAGCACATGAACGCGCCGCATCTGGCCGCCTATATGGCCGCAACCGAGGGCGCGGTGGCCGCCTTTACCCTCAATGAGATGACCCAAACCGCCTGAACTGCTGCCCGCCGGGCACCGCGCCAGCGGTGCCCGGCCCAAGGCCGCACAAAGACGCCTTGGCACAGCCAAGGCTTCTGCGGGCGCGGGAGTTGCCCGGCCGTTGACAATCCCGGCCCTCCGCCCTTCACTCCGGGTCAGGAGGCCCCGATGAACAAATCCGAACGGCAGAAAATGCAGGCAGGCGACTGGTACTGTTGCCTGGACAGCGAACTCTCGGCGTTGCGCCACCAGGCCCGGGTTGCGGTGCATCAGCACAACCGCGCACTGCCTGATCCGGCTGAAAACCTCAGCCCGCCGCTCGCCAAACTCTTCGCCGCCCACGGTGAAAACTGCCTGATCGAGGCGCCCTTCCACTGCGCCTACGGCATCAACATCCATCTGGGCCGCAACGTCTACATGAACGCAGGCTGCACCATTCTGGACACTGCCCCTGTCAGCATCGGCGATGGCACCATGCTGGGGCCGTCTGTGCAGATCTACTGCGCCCAGCACCACAAAGACAAAGACTTACGGGCGAAGGGCCTGGAAATCGCCCATCCCGTCACGCTCGGCGCAGACGTCTGGATCGGCGGCGGAGCGATCATCCTGCCAGGCGTTACAATCGGCGACGGCGCCATTGTCGGCGCAGGCGCCGTGGTGACCAAAGACATCGCTGCCGGTGAAACCGTGACAGGCAATCCCGCCCGCCCCCGGCAGAGATAGCGAAAAGGTAAAGCTTGCGCCCGCAGCCTTCACCTTCAGTTCATCTTTCTTGATCGTTTACAAAGTTTTACGACAGCATCTTTGACCAAATGTTTCGCGCGCGAAACATTTGGTCAGGCGTCCTGACCTAACTGAAGAACCAGCCTCAGGCCCCCGCCTTCTCCTCCAGCTCCAGCCACTCTTCTTCGGCGGCGGCCAGCTTTTCCTGACGCTCCACCAGCGCCTCGGTGGCCTTCTTGAACTTGACCGGCTCACGGGTGAACAGCTCCGGATCGCTCATCAGCTCTTGCAGCTTGCCGATCTCCGCCTCCAGCCGTTCGATCTCTGCCGGCAGCGCCTCCAGCCGGTGCTTTTCCTTGAAGCTGAGACCGTCCTTGGGCTGGCTTTCCTGCTTCGGCTTGGGCTTTGCGGGCTTCACCTTCTCCGACTTCTCAGCTACCTCCAGCGGGCCCCGCTGCGCGATGTAGTCGCTCCAGCCGCCAGCATAGGCGGTGGCCCTGCCGTTGCCTTCCATCGCAATGGTGGTGGTCGCCACCCGGTCCAGGAAATCCCGGTCGTGGCTGACCAGCAGCACGGTGCCGTCGTAATTGTCCAACAGCTCCTGCAGCAGGTCCAGCGTCTCCACATCCAGGTCGTTGGTCGGTTCGTCCAAGACCAGCAGGTTCGAGGACCGCGCCATCAGCCGCGCCAAGAGCAGCCGCGCCTTCTCACCGCCCGACAGCGACCGCACCGGCGCCCGCGCCTGCCGCTCGTCGAACAGGAATTCCTTCAGGTAGCCCACCACATGCTTGGGCTGGCCCCGCACCATGACCTGATCAGCCTTGCCGGAAATCCCCAGCAGCGGGTCCGCGGTCAGATTCTCCCACAGGGTCGAATCGCCATCCAGCTGGTCGCGGGTCTGGTCGAACAGCGCAAGTTGCAGATTTGTACCCAGCTGCACCTTGCCTGCATCCGGGTCTTCCATACCCAGAAGCATCTTCAGCAGAGTGGTTTTCCCAGCGCCATTCGGGCCGACAAAAGCCACCCGGTCGCCGCGCTGCACCTTCAGCGAGAAGTCCCGGACGATCTCCTTACAGCCAAACGCCTTGCTCAGGCCTTCAGCCTCAATCACCTTGCGGCCCGACTTGGGGCCTGCCTCCAGCGCCATTTCCGCCGCGCCCTGGCGCTTGATTTGGCCTGCGCGCTCCGCCTTCAGGTCCTGCAAGGCCCTGACCCGCCCCATGTTGCGCTTGCGCCGGGCCGAGATGCCTTCGACCGCCCAGCGGCTTTCGGCTTTGATCAGCCGGTTCAGCTTGTGGCGCTGCATGTCCTCGTCTTCCCTGACCTTGTCGCGCCAGGCTTCGAAATGCTCAAACCCTTTTTCCTGGCGGCGCACCTCGCCGCGGTCAACCCACAGGGTGGCGCGGGTCAAGGCGCGCAGGAACGCCCGGTCGTGAGAGATCAGCACAAAGGCCGCGCGGGTGTTTTTGAGTTCGTTCTCCAGCCAGGTGATCGCCTCGATATCCAGGTGGTTCGTGGGCTCGTCCAGCAGCATCAGGTCCGGCGCCTCGGCCATCAGCTTGGCCAGCGCAGCGCGGCGGCGCTCGCCGCCGGAGGCGGTTTCCACCGGGCGCGCCGGGTCGAACTTCAGACCCTCGCCTGCACGTTCCACCTTGTACATCTCACCGGGGTCCAGTTCGCTGGCGGCAAAATCGCCCAGCGACGCAAACCCCTCCATCTTCGGGTCCTGCTCCATGTAGCCGACCGACTTGCCCGGCGGCACCACGATGTCGCCCTGATCGGCTTCAACAATCCCCGCCATCACCTTCATCAGGGTGGATTTTCCGGAGCCGTTGCGGCCCACCAGCGCCACCCGGTCACCGGGCTGCACCACCAGATCAAGACCTGAAAAAACCGGATCGCCCCCGAAGGTGAGGGAAATACCGGACATCTGCAAAAGAGGAATACGTGCCATGAGAGGCTGCTAAACCGGCTGCATTGGCACGTCAACGCTCCCCTGTCATCTTGCCGAAAATACTCAAAATCCCCCGGCCACCGCCCGCAGCAACCGTTTGCGTTCTGCCGGTATCGCAGCGGTCTCCAGCCCGGTGAACACATGCAGCGTGTTCATCTGCCGGTCCACCACCGCGTGATCGCTGACCCAGCCGCCCATCAGCAGGTATGTGCGCAACAAGGGCGGCATTTTCTGAAGGGCCTTCTTAGTCTCCGCCTCCCGCAGCGGTTCTGCACCAAAACGCACCACCTCGGGCGCCTTGATGCCCGGCCGCCACTTAGCCGGCGCCAGATGCCGCTGCCGAAGCAGCGCCAATGCCTCAGCGTAGGGTGCGGCAGAGGTGCCTGCAAACGACGAGCAGCCAAACAGCATCTGCACCCCCTGCCCGTCAACAAGGTCCGTCATCGCCCCCCAGGCGACACGCAGAATATCCGCATCCTGCCAATCCGGGTGAATGCAGAACCGGCCCAGTTCGGCCATCCGCCCCGCAAAAGCCTGCAATGCGGCCAGCTCATAGTACTGCGCCGAATAGCTGCGCATCAGCTCGGCGCCGCTTTCCAGCAGCAGCAGCCGGAAACAGCAGACCAGTGCGCCGCTGGCATTTTCTTCCACCAGCACATGGGAACACAGGCTGTCATAGGAATCGCCGTCGGTGCTGCCGGTCCGGAAGCACAGCGTCCGCAGCGCCTGCGCCGCCGCCACATCTGCGGCTCCGGCAGCAACCCGGGCACGGTAGCGCCCCCTGCTCAGCAGTATCTCAGTTTCCGCCACAGCGGCCTCCAGCTTTCAGGCTCAGGCCATGGAACAGGTGCCGCGGCAATTCCGTGAAGCCGGCTTATTCGTTGTTCAGCAGCTGCCCAGGATTGAATGTGCCCAGGTTGCCCAGCAGCTGCCGCAGGAAGGTGTTGTCCTGCACGCCGGAGCTGGTCACGCGGCGCTCCAGCGGCACCACCTTGCCGTCTTCCAGGCTGTAACGCTCGATCGCCTGCACCACGCCGGATGTGTCAAAGCTGATCGCCACCAGGTCGCGTGCCACCGGCTCCGGCGCCTTGGCACCGTAGTGGCGGAACCGGGTGGCCACGTAGTAGTAGCCGCTTTCGTTGAGCACGCCGGTTGAGGATGGAATGCCGATGGTCTCGGCCACCGAATCCCGGGTGTCGACACCCGGCACCACCTCTGCCAGCAGTTCCGGCGCCGGCACATAGCCGTGCTTGCGGTAGACCGAAGTACAGGCCGCCAGGGCCAGCCCCGCTGCCGCAAATACCGCCCCGCGCAAAACCGCCTTGAAGTGAAATGCCTTTGCAACCATGACTGCCCCCCAGCCTGCCGCCATCACCGGCGGCTTGAATACGTCTTTTAACCCGATTACCTAATGACCGCCTCCGGTTCAAGAAACGAAAGTCCCCGAATATGTCTGACAGCACCGCTTTGCGGGTCGCGGACCTGCCGCAGAACACCCCGACCGCCTTTGAAATCATCCCTGACAAGGCCGCGATGGCCGCGCTGGCGGCGGAACTGGGGGTGAACGCCTTGCGCAAACTGCGCTTCAGCGGCGCGATCAAGGCGATGGGCAAGAAGGACTGGAAACTGTCAGGCCGGCTGGGGGCAACCGTGGTGCAGGACTGTGTGGTCACGCTGGAGCCGGTGACCACGAGGATCGAGGAAGCGGTGGAAATCACCTATCTGGCCCGCGTTGAAACCCCGGAAGGCGCCGAGGTTGAAATGCCGGAGGATGACAGCATTGAACTGCTGGGCAGCCACATCGACCCTGCTGCGGTGATGGCAGAGGCGCTGGCGCTGCACATCCCCGCCTATCCGCGCAAAGACGGCGCCGAACTGGGCGAGGCGGTCTATGCCGAGGACGGTGTGCAGCCAATGCGCGACGAGGACACCCGGCCGTTCGCAGGCCTGGCTGCGCTGCGCGGCCAGCTGAAAGATGAGGACTGAGCGCAGATTTTTTGCAGCGCAGAAAATCATCTCTGGCGCCGCACCGCCGGCTGCCTTAAAAAACAGCTTGCGCCAGCGGAGATTCGCAGTATTTTCGCGCGCTCATCGGAATTTTTGGTTGGACAATGCTTGGGCAGATGCCTAAACGCACGTCAGACTGATCGAACAGAATGCAATCGCGCCGCGGGGATGGCCCCAAGGCCCAAACAGACAAAGGTTGAGACATGGCCGTCCAACAGAACAAAGTATCCAAATCGCGCCGCAACAACCGCCGCGCGCACGATGCACTGGTTGCTGCGAACCCGAACGAATGCGGCAACTGCGGCGAGCTGAAGCGCCCGCACCACGTGTGCCCCTCCTGCGGCCACTACGACGACAAGGAAATCGTCGCAGCTGCAGACGAGATCGAGATCGATGAGGACGCGGCTTAAGCCACGGACAGGATCCTGATGCCAGGCAGGCTTTCGCATGACGGGTAAACCCGATCAAAATCAGGCAAAAGCCGGCCGCATCACTATTTCTGTTGACGCCATGGGCGGAGACGCCGGCCCTGCTGTTGTAGTGGCCGGCATTGCCATGTCTGCGGAAAAGAATCCGGACATCGGGTTCATCCTGCACGGGCCTGCCGAACAGCTGGAACCTCTGGTTGCCAAAAAGCGCGAACTCAACGGCCGCGTCGAGATTCGCGATGCCCGCGATGTGGTCACCATGGAGGACAAGCCCTCCCAGGTGATGCGCAACGGCAAGGGCACCTCGATGTGGTCGGCCCTGGATGCGGTCAAAAACGGCGAGGCTTCGGGCGCGGTCTCCTGCGGCAACACCGGCGCGCTGATGGCGCTCTCGATGTTGCGCCTGCGCAAGCTGCCGGGCGTCAACAGGCCCGCCATTGCAATCCTGTGGCCCTCGCTGAACCCGCAAGGTTTCAACGTGATGCTGGATGTCGGCGCCGACGTGAAGGCCGATGCCGAGGATCTGTTGCAATACGCCCTGATGGGAACTTCCTATGTGCGCAACTCGATGGACATCATCCGCCCCCGCGTGGGCCTGTTGAATGTCGGCACCGAGGAGCACAAGGGCCGCGCCGAGCTGAAAGAGGCCTTTGGGCTGATTGCAGAACAGGCGGAACAGGCGCACTACGAGTTTGTCGGCTTTGTCGAAGGCAGCGATATTCCCGGCGATGTGGCCGATGTGATCGTGACCGACGGCTTTACCGGGAATGTGGCGATCAAGACCGGCGAAGGCACCGCCAGCCTGATGCGCACCGCATTGCGCGAGGCGTTCGGGTACTCATTCCTGTCCAGAATTGCCGCGATGCTGGCGATGACCTCCCTGAAACGGCTGTCCAAACGGATGGACCCGCGCCGCGTCAATGGCGGCGTGTTCCTGGGCCTCAACGGCACCGTGGTGAAATCCCACGGTGGCGCCGATGCCACGGGCGTCTCCGCTGCGGTCAAACTGGCCTTCCGGCTGGCGCAGCACGGTTTCGCCGAAAAGCTGGCCGCGCGGGTTGCATCTGCCGGTTTGCATACCCAAGATAATACTGCCCCCCGCGAGGTGCGGGCGGCCACCGAAAAAGACTGAAAATAGGCAGGCAGACGGATGACGCGACGCGCGGTAGTTGTTGGCACAGGACACTATCTCCCCCAACGGGTGGTTGAAAACGCGGAATTCGAAGCCACGCTGGACACAACGGACGAATGGATCCGCAGCCGTTCCGGCATCGAACGCCGCCATTTTGCCGCTGAGGGAGAGACCACATCGGATATGGCTGCCAAGGCTGCAGAGCGCGCTTTGGCGGATGCGGGCCTGACCGCGGATGATGTGGACGCCATTGTTGTGGCCACCTCCACTCCCGACCTCACCTTCCCCTCTGCCGCCACCATGGTGCAATCCAAACTGGGCATGACCAAGGGCTTTGCCTTTGACGTGCAGGCGGTCTGTGCGGGCTTTGTCTATGCGCTGTCCAACGCCAGCGCCCTGATTGCGTCGGGCCAGGCGTCCCGCGTGATGGTGATCGGCGCGGAAACCTTCAGCCGGATCATGGATTGGACCGACCGTTCCACCTGCGTGCTGTTCGGCGATGGCGCCGGCGCACTGCTGCTGGAGGCACAGGAACAGCCCGGCACCAACAAGGACCGCGGCATTCTGGCGACCGACCTCAACTCCGACGGCCGCTACAAGGATTTGCTTTACGTCGACGGCGGGGTGTCCACCCATACCACCGGCCACCTGCGGATGCAGGGCAACCAGGTATTCCGCCATGCGGTCGAGAAACTCGCCTCCACCGCCAATACGGCGCTGGACCGCGCAGGCCTGTCTGCCGCGGATGTCGACTGGATCGTTCCGCATCAGGCCAATATCCGCATTATCCAGGGCACGGCCAAGAAAATGGGCCTCAGCATGGACAACGTGGTGGTAACTGTGCAGGATCACGGCAATACCTCCGCCGCCTCCATTCCGCTGGCCCTTTCGGTCGGCAAGGACCGCGGCCAGATCAAGGAAGGCGATCTGATCGTGACTGAGGCCATTGGCGGCGGCCTGGCCTGGGGAGCTGTTGTGCTGCGCTGGTAACGGCGCAGTCTGATTCTCCGCCCGAATTCCCCCGCGCAATTCATTGATATTGACAGGGAAATTCCCTCCGCCCTATGCTTTGGCAAACAACGGGGATTGGTATGGGCGAAAAAACACTGACACGAATGGATTTGAGTGAAGCCGTTTTCCGGGAAGTCGGCCTGTCGCGCAACGAAAGCGCGCAGCTGGTGGAAAGCATGCTGCAGCATATGTCGGATGCCCTGGTGCGCGGTGAACAGGTTAAGATTTCCTCGTTCGGCACCTTCAGCGTAAGGGACAAATCGGCCCGCGTCGGGCGCAACCCGAAGACGGGCGAAGAAGTGCCGATCCAGCCGCGCCGCGTGCTGACCTTCCGGCCCTCCCACCTGATGAAAGACCGCGTGGCAGACGGCAACCGTAAGTAACGGGACCTATTAAGTCATGTCGAAATCACCGGACGCCTTCCGCACCATCAGCGAAGTTGCGGAATGGCTGGACGTGCAGGCGCATGTTCTGCGCTTCTGGGAGAGCAAGTTCACCCAGGTCAAACCTGTAAAGCGCGCCGGCGGGCGGCGCTATTACCGGCCTGCGGACATGCAGCTGTTGGGCGGCATCAGGAAGCTGCTGCACGTCGACGGATTGTCGATCAAGGAAGTGCAGGCACTGTTGCGCGAGCAGGGTGTGGCCCATGTCGCCAGCCTGTCGCACCCCCTGGACGGTGAAGAAGAGCCGGCCGTTGAAGCAGCAGCGCCCGCGGACAAGCTGGGCGACGACTGGCAGCAGTCGCTGGAGATGAGCGCGGAGGCTTCTGCCGGGGACAGCACGGAAGACAGCAATGTCGTCGGCTTCCCGCAGGCTGGAGCAGACACCGCACCGCCGGCACCCGCAGCTGCAGCCCCGGCCATCCCACGGCCCGAAGCCGCCGCTGCCCCGCAGATGCAGATGGACCTGGCACCGCCTGCCGCAAGCGGCAGCGACGCCCCGTCCGGAAATGCGCCTGCCGCCCCTGGGATGGCCGCGCCCGCCCCCGCCCCTGCGTCAGAGCCTCGCGCATCCGCAGGCAAGGCAGCAGGGCAGGCAGATGACCAGGCCGAAAGTGCCGCACCGTTGGAGGACCAGCCGGTTGAGCCCCCGCTGGAAACTGTGGAACCGGAGTCTGACCCTGGACCGCAGGCGCAGCCCGAAGCAGAGGATGCAGAGCTGACCACCGCTGAATCAGCTGTGCAGGATCAGGAACCGGAAGCCGATGCAGCAAGCCCGCTGCACACCGCTGCTGATACGCAGGAACAAGCAGCCGGACCAGCGGCCGGGGCGGCGCAAGAGCATTTCACGGATGACGGTGTCACAGAACCGGAAACCGCCGCACCGCTGACGCAAGAGGTTCCGGAACCTGTGTCCGCGCCTGAAGCGGCTGACGGAACAGAGGCGCCCCAGGCCGGCTTTGACGGTGCGCCCGCTGCTGCAGAGGACGCGGCACCGGCAGCAGCCGAACAAGCAGAGCCTGTTGCAGACCTTTTGGAAACCGCGCCGGAACCGGCAGCGGCGCCCGCCTCTGTTACGCCTCCCTCCCCGCTGGAGGACATCGCTCCGCTCACCGGTCAGGAACACTTGCCGGAACCGGAGGCCGCAGAAGACGCCGCCGTTGCAGACGAACCTGCTGAGGCTGCCGCCGAACAGCCGCCTGCAGCCGCGCCGGCGCTGGCGGACGACAGTGTGGAAGCCGCTCCGGAAGAGGCAGCAGAACCAGCCCTGGAAACACCGCCCGCGCCGCTGGAAGAGATCGCGCCGCTGACCGGCCAGGAACACCTGCCAGAGCCGGAGGCAGAGCCTGCCTCGGAGGTGGAACCGGAACTCAGCGCTGCAAAGCCGTCTTTGGCTGCCGGGCAGTCACCGGCAGAGGACATCCAGGGCACAGCCCCGCATCCCGAACCTGAGCCGGATCCCATTGCAGCTATGGATCTTGAGGAAGAGGGCCCTGCTGAGGCCGCAGTTTACGAGGCAGAGGAGCAGGCACCGCTTGCAGCAGAGCTTGCTGAGGCGGAGACGCCGGCAGACCCGGCCCCGGCAGAAGACACGCTGGTTGCCGCCGCAGGGATGCAGCCGGAAGAGCCGCTGGAATTCGCCGTTTCCGCGGAAGAACCGGCGCAACCGGCACCCGAGCCGGAGGGCGATCATCCTTCCAGCCCTGCCGCAGCCTTCCCGCCGCATGATCTGGACGAAGCCGCCCGCCAGGCGGATGCTCTGGAGTTCGCGGCCGGTTTCAACGGCGGCGGTGATGACGGTGACGAAGAGGCAGCCCAGCCGGACGCAGCGATCGAAGCAGAGACGGACGTGCAAACGGCTGCCACCGGGGAACCCTCCATCCTGCCGGACTTCGAGGCCGGGGAGATGGCCGAGGAGCTGACCAGACCAGTCCAGGAACCTGCGCTGCAAGAGGCCGCCGAAGAGCCGGCGGAACCGCTGGCCGAAGCTGCTCCGGTTGCGCCGGTCCCGGTCCGGCCCGGCATTCTGGCGCTGCTGGCGGAAACCCGCAGCCTGCCGCCGCAGTCGCTGACCGCAATTGCCGCCTGCACCGAGGAACTGCGCGCACTTGTTCAGAACAGGTCCTGAGGCCGGCAAACCGGAATTCGGCGCGAATTCCGGTCCGGAAATCACGTGATTTCCGGGCCGTTTCCCGCGCCGGGAAACGGCTGCCATCCGGGCCTGACCCGTCAACTGCTTCTGACTACTGAATTTCTTTGCGGGGCCGCAAAAAATCTTGCCGCCCCCTCTTGCCCCCGCCGCGAAAACGGTTAGAAGGCTTTGCAACGGGCTATGGCGCAGCCTGGTAGCGCGTCCGTCTGGGGGACGGAAGGTCGCAGGTTCGAGTCCTGCTAGCCCGACCATATGAAAAACGCCCGGGTGTTCACGCACCCGGGCGTTTTCACATCCGGAACCAGCTTTGCCGATTGCGCATGGCGCCCGGATGGGACAGCATCGCCGCAAAGCCGGCGCGCGGAGGGGACAGAGAATGACAGGCGTTTTGCCCAGCCAAACCATTGAAATGATGCTGGAACGCGGGGAGATCACCGTCAGCACGCCGCTGGTGGAGGGCCAGGTGCAGCCCGCCAGCCTCGACCTGCGCCTCGGCAGCATCGCCTACCGGGTGCGGGCGTCGTTTCTGGCCGGCCAGGGCCGCAGCGTTTCCGACCGTCTGACAGAATTCGAGATGCACCGGATCGACCTGAGCAATGGCGCAGTGCTGGAGAAGGGCTGCGTCTACGTCGTGCCGCTGATGGAAGGGCTGGCGCTGCCGCAGGATGTTTCTGCCGTCGCCAATGCCAAAAGCTCCACCGGGCGGCTGGACCTTCTGACCCGCACGATCACCGACGGTGGCGAGGAGTTTGACCGTATCAAGCCCGGATACACCGGCCCGCTTTATGCCGAGATTTGCCCCCGCTCCTTCTCGGTGCTGGTGCGCCCCGGCATGCGCCTCAACCAGATCCGTTTCCGCACCGGCCAGGCTGTGCTGTCGGACGCAGAACTGAAGATGCTGCACGCAGGCTCTCCGCTGGTGGATGGCGAGGCGGTGATCGAGGACGGCCTTGGCTTTTCCGTCGATCTGAAGCTGCCTGGCACCGATCTGGTCGGCTACCGCGCCAAGCCGCACACCGGCGTCATCGACCTGGACCGGATCGGCGAATACGACCCGCAGGAATACTGGGAAGAGGTGCGCACCAAGGATGGCCGCATCATCCTGGACCCTGGCGCGTTTTATATTCTGGTCAGCCGCGAGGCGGTGCATATCCCGCCCGCCTATGCGGCGGAGATGGCCCCCTATCTGGCAATGGTGGGCGAGTTCCGGGTGCATTACGCCGGTTTCTTCGATCCCGGATTCGGCCATGACGCCGCCGGCGGCACCGGCTCGCGCGGGGTTCTGGAAGTGCGCTGCCACGAGGCGCCGTTTGTGCTGGAGCACGGCCAGGTGGTGGGCCGCCTGGTCTATGAGAAGATGGCCGAGGTGCCGGAACAGCTTTATGGCGCTGGCATTGCCTCCAACTATCAGGGCCAGGGGCTGAAGCTGTCGAAGCATTTCAAGACGCCTGCTTGACCCCGATCACCCGGCGGCACCGCCGGGCCGCGGCATCCGCACCCTCAGCGCTTTATATACAGATCCTCTTCCAGTTCCGCGCTGACGCCTGCCTGCACGGTGCGCTCCAGATGGGTGGAGAGGGTCATATAGGTGCGGGTGCCGCGCACCCCTTCGACGTCATAGATCCGGGCCAAGAGCCCCTCCAGCGCATGCGGGGAGGCGACCCGCACCTTGAGGATCAGGCAGGTGTCGCCGGTGGCAGTGTGGATTTCCTCCACTTCCGGCCAGGCTTCCAGCGACATGAGTTCCGCCGTCTTGCCCCAGCCGACCGTGTCCACATGGATGAAGGCCAGCATCGGCTTGCCTACCGCCGGCCCGTCCAGCTGCGCCACCGTCGCCCGGATCGCGCCGGAAGCTCTGAGCCGTTTTACCCGCTCATGCACCGCGGGCGCCGACAGACCCGCCACCTGCCCGATGGCAGCATAGGACAGGGTCGCATCGACGCTCAGCGCGCCTAATATTTTTCGGTCCAATGCATCCAGAGCACGGGCGGGCCCGCCGTTTCTCCGAACCTCATCTGTTTTTTCCCTGACCATTTTCGCCCGCCCTTCACAGAACACCATTCAGCACATAGCAAGAATACCTGAACATTCTTCAAGGTAAACCCATGCGAACCCCGATTCTGATCCTGATGAGCGCCATTGGCGTGATCGGCGCCAATTCCCTGCTGCTGTCGCCAGTGGTCACGGCCGTCAGCGAAACCCTGAACGCCTCCACGGCAGAGGTAATGCTGGCCGCCAGTGCCTATGGGCTTGGGGTCGCCGCTGCAGCCTTGCTGCTGGCCCCCTTGGGGGACCGGATCGGCGCCGGGCGGTTGATGCGCGCGGCACTCCTGCTGCTGGCGGCCGGGCTGGGCGCCAGTGCCGCGGCGCCGGATGTCTGGACACTGATGGCCGCGCAGGCGCTCTGCGGGCTGGCGGCCGGGGCCGCCCTGCCCTCGATCTACACGCTGGCAATGGTGATTGCCCCCAAGGGACGCGAGGCGCGGGTGCTGGGTTACGTGCTGGCGGGCTGGACGGTGTCGATGGTGCTGGGTGTCAGCGTCAGCGCCTGGGCCACCGATCTCGCGGGCTGGCGCGCGGTCTATGGCGCGCTGGCGGCGGCGGCGCTGCTGCTGTGGGCCGCCTCCGCTTCGCTGCGCGCGGCAGGCAGCCCCAGCGGCCAGGCAACCTCGCCGCTGACCGCGCTGCGGGTACCGGGGATTTTCCGCGGCCTGGCGGCAACCGCGCTGCTGATGATGGGCTTTTACAGCAGCTATTTCTTCACCGGCGCCCATATCACCCAAGCACTTGGCCTCAGCACCACGCAGGCGGGTCTGTTGCCGCTGTTCTACGGCATCGGCTTTGGCCTCGCGGTACTGCTGGATCCGCTCTTGGACCGGCTGGGACTGGCCCGCGCCACGGCGCCGGTGCTGCTGGCGGTCGCAGCCAGCTACCTGCTGATGCTGGCGGTTGCGCCGGAATACCTGCTGCTGCTGGGGGCTGCCCTGATCTGGGGCGTGTTCCAGCATCTTGCCCTCAACCTGCTGGTGGCGCGGCTTACGGCGCTGGAGCCTGCGCAGCGCGGTGCCATCATGGGCCTTTACAGCACTGTCACTTACCTCTGCGTGTTTGCAGCGCCTTTTGCCGGCGGTCTGCTGTTCACTGCCTGGGGCCTCGCAGGCTGCCTGATGCTGTCAGCACTGCTGGCGCTCAGCGGCGCGGCGGAGGCGCTTGGCCTCCGGCACAAGCCCGGCGCACTGCCCGCCGGTTCTGCTACTTGACCTTGGGAATGCGTGACCTTGCATTGCGGAATTTGCGCTGCGGGCTGGGGCCAGGTCCGAATCCCGGCGCCGGCCCCTTGCTCTTGCCGAGGCGCCGCGCACCGTGTTGCGCAGCGCGGCGCAGCCCGGCATTGACCGCGCGGCCGATCAGGCGGCGCAGCACCATGCGGATGATCCAGTTCGCGTTCATGGCTTCAGTCCTCTGCCTAGCCTTGCGGGCATCTTAGAAAACCAATGCGGCAATTTCCGGGCGTTCCGGGACGCGCAGGCGTCACTCCTCGAACAGTTCCGCCTGTTCTTCTGCCTCGTCGTCCTCGTCGCCGCCCTGCCCCAGCGGCAGGCTGCCCGGCGGCGGCCGGTTTTCCAAGAGGCCCGCGGCACGCAGCTCCTTGAGCCCCGGCAGGTCGCGGGCGCTTTCGAGGCCGAAATGGTCCAGGAAATCCGGCGTCACCACAAAGGTCACCGGGCGGCCCGGCGTCATCCGGCGGCGGCCCAGGCGGATCCAGTCCATCTCCATCAGCTGGTCGATGGTGCCGCGCGACACTGAAACACCGCGGATTTCCTCGATCTCCGCCCGGGTCACCGGCTGGTGATAGGCGACAATGGCCAGGGTCTCGATGGCGGCGCGGCTCAGCTTGCGCAGTTCGGTGGTTTCTTTCTGCATCAGGAAGCCCAGGTCCGGCGCGGTGCGGATCGCCCAGGCATCGCCCAGCCGCACGACGCGCACGCCGCGGCCCTCATAGCGCTTGCGCAAATGCTCCAGCGCCTCGCGCGGGTTGCAGCCGGGTGGCATGCGGCCCTCAAGGTCGCGCAGCGTAACAGGCTCGGCGCTGGCGAACAGCACCGCCTCCACCATCCGCTCCTGCTCGGCCATCGGCGGCGCGTCAAACAGGGTGTCGTTCTCGGTCCGGCCAGAGCTGCCGGCCGCATCCATGATCTGATCTTCCATCAGGTATCCTCGTCGAGGCTGCGCAGCTGAATGGGCGCAAATGTTTCGCTCTGGCGCAGCTCAGCCTTGCCTTCCTTGACCAGTTGCAGCGAGGCGGCAAAGGTCGCCGCGGTGGCTGAGCGCCGCTTCACGGGGTCGCTGTGCCAGCCGTCCGGCAGATAGCTGATCAGGTCGGTCCAGTCGCCAGTGAAACCCAGCAAATGCCGCATGCGGTCCAGCGCCTCCTCCATGGTGAAGACCGAGTCGCGGTCCATCACGAAGGGGCGGAAATCCTCCTTGGTGCGGATGCGGGCATAGGCCTGCATCAGATCCAGAAGATTGGCGGTATAGGTCACGGTCTTGATGCGGGCGACGCTTTCTTCCTCACCCCGGCCAAAGAAGTCGCGGCCCAGCCGGTCGCGCCCCATCAGCCGTGCGGCGGCGTCGCGCATCGCTTGGAGCCGTTCCAGCTGGAACGCCAGGTGGGCGGCCAGTTCTTCACCCGACGGGCCCTCTTCCTCCGGGTCCGGCGGCAGCAGCAGGCGGGATTTCAGGAACGCCAGCCAGGCCGCCATCACCAGATAGTCGGCCGCCAGTTCGATCCGCA
>JABXIA010000134.1 GCA_013373325.1 Paracoccaceae bacterium | reverse complement strand
GTCATAAAAGCGCTTGCCAGTGGTGGGGCAGACGCGCTTTACACCCCATTCTTCCTTGGGCATGTGGATCCCCTTGATTTACTGGTGAGTCGTATCGACGATTCCGGTGCCTTGCCATATGAGGGGGGCACTGTCAAAGCCTAAGCCTGGAAAGGGCGCGTGCATGGCCGAATATCATTTGTCCGGGAGCCCGCCGGTGCCGCTGACCCTGCGCCGCTCTGCGCGGGCGCGGCGGATCAGCTTGCGGATCTCTTCGCTGGACGGGCGGGTGACGCTGACCCTGCCCAAGGGGCTGCCGGAACGCACTGCCCTGGCCTTTGCCGAGGAAAAAGCCGATTGGATTCGCGCCAATCTGGAGAAGCACCCTGATGCCGTGGATGCGGCCTTCGGCGCGGTGCTGCCCATTGACGGCCAGGACCGGGTGATTGAGCCTGCGCCAGGGCGGCGGATCCGCTTGGAAGCGGGCTGTGTAGCGGTGCCGGGGCCTAATCCCGGACGGCCCTTGCAGCGCTATCTGAAGGAGCTGGCGCGAAACCGGCTGGCCGAGGCGTCGGATTTTTATGCGGCCCGGCTCGGCAAGAAGTACAGCCGCCTCACCCTGCGCGACACCCGATCCCGCTGGGGCTCCTGCACCGCGGACGGCGGGCTGATGTATTCCTGGCGGCTGATCCTGGCGCCGCCCGCGGTGCTGCGCTATGTCGCTGCCCACGAGGTGGCGCATCTGCAGGAGATGAACCACTCGCAGGCCTTCTGGGGCACGGTCGAGCGTATTCATGGCCGCTGGCAGCACCAGCGAACCTGGCTGCGCGAAAACGGGGCGCGCCTGCACCGCTACCGTTTCGGCGAATGAAATCAGAACTTTGAGCCGGCGAGAGTGCGGGCTAAGCTGGCGCCAGTTGCAGTTGCCAGTTCCCGGTCCAGAGGCCCGTACCCGTGTCAGACAAGCCGCACAGCCGCCTTGCCGCCATCTTTATGCTGGATGTCTCTGGCTTCAGCCGGATGATGGCCGAGGATGAGGCCGGGACCCTGAACCAGTTGCTGGCCCAGCAGCAGACCCTGATCGCGCCTGCGATCCGCCGCCACGGCGGCCGCATCATCAAGCTGATGGGCGACGGAGTCCTGGCACTGTTTCCCAGCGTTATATCCGCGGTGGAGGCTGCAGCGCAAATCCAGGCGGATGCGGCCCGCACCCGCCACCTTCAGCTGCGCATCGGCATCAATCTGGGTGAAGTGCTGATTGCGCAGGGCGACGTTTTCGGCGACGAGGTGAACATTGCCGCCCGGCTGGAAAGCCTGGCCCAGCCGGGCGGAGTAGCGCTTTCAGCTTCGGCTTATGACCAGGTCCGCAACCGCATCCCCTATGACTTCGAAGATTTCGGCCGGCATGAGGTGAAAAACATCCCGGATCCGGTGCAAGTGTATTTCCTGGGAGAGGAGCTTACGTCGCTGCCGTCCTTGCGCCGCAGCGCGCCGCCACCGGAACCGCGGGGCACGGTGCCGCGCAGGGGAATTCGGCCCGCGGTATGGCTTGCGGCCGGCTGCATCGGTGCCGTCACTGCCGTGGCCGGCCTTTGGGGCTGGCACTCGGCAGACCGTCTGGACACTGCCGCGGCACCTGTGCCCGGGTCTCCTGCGGCGTCCGCTTTTGAAGGCAGCCCGGTGATCGCTGTCCTTCCATTCACGTCGGACACGCTTCAGCCGGAAACAGCGCGGATGCTGGCGCAGGACGTGATCCGCAGCCTTGCCGCCGCCAGCGCCGTCCGCATCATTGCGCCCTCCAGCGCCCGGGCCGCTGAAGGTTTGCTGCCGGGAGAGGCGGCGCAGCTTCTGGGCGCCGATTTCGTCGTGGCTGGTCATTTACCCGGAACCTTGCAGGAGGGGGCCGGTCTGAAAATCCTTCAGGCGAAAAGCAGCAGCGGTGGTGGTAAGGCAGGGGCGGAACCGCTCAGTATTCTGCCGCCTCAACCGCAAAGCTCTGTGTCCGCTCTTGCGCCGGAACTTGCGGCCAGCATCATCGGTTACTTCGGCAAGCCCTTGCCGGACAGCAGCCGCGCTGAAGTTGCTGACGGCGCCATGCTGCAATTGTTCATCGCCCGCAGCTTGATGCAGCAGGGGGACCGCGGGGGCGCGCAGCAGGCGCTGCAACGGGCGCAGCAGATGGAACCGGACTGGCCGGAAGCGCAGGCGTTGGCGGCGCATTGGCATTTGGACATGCTCACAGGCCAGGCAGCGGGTCTGCCGCAGCGCGCGTCAGAGGCCGCAAAGCTGGTTCAGGGACTGCCGCCGCAGGCGGCGGTGCTGCAGCTGCGGGCGCTGGCAGCACAGTTTTCCGGCCGCAACGGCGAAGCGCTGCAAACAGCCGGGATCCTGGCGGAGGGTTTTCCGAACGATGCGACGGGACAGCTGTTGCGGGCCTGGTTCTTGCATCTCGCAGGGCAGGACAGCAGCGCCCGGAAAGTGCTGGACAATGTCCGCCGCCTCGAACCGCTGCCTCAGCCGATGGTTCTGACCGTCGAAGCCGCCCTCCACCTCGCTGCCGGCCGGGAGGCGGAGGCCGCAGCCGCCGCGGCGGAGGCGGTGAGGATTGAACCTGCGGCGCAGCTGGCCTTGGTGCTGCATTGCGCCAGCCTGGCGGCGCTTGGCAGTTTTGAAGAGGCCGCTGCTGCCTGCGGCCGCCTCAAGGGCGCACCGCTGACGGTGGATCAGGCTGCGGCGGCCTTCCCCTATTCCGCCGCGGCACCTCAGCGGGCTCTGCGCACCGGCCTCAGTCTGGCGGGGCTGACGGGCCGCCCCTGACGTTGCGCGCAATTGCCCGGTTGACCGCGCCAGGATTTGTGATCACATGACCGGATGAACCAGACTGCCCGCCCTGCCCAGGAGCCCGCCTCCGCCCCGGCTCATGACCGCGTCTACCGGACCCTGCGGACGCGTATTATGCACGGTGAGATCACCCCGGGAGTTGCCTTGACCCTGCGGGGGATCGGCGGCGAGTTCGGGGTCTCGATGACTCCAGCGCGCGAGGCGGTGCGGAGGCTGGCTGCCGAAGGTGCGCTGTTCCTGTCTTCGTCGGGCCGGGTGACGACGCCGGAGCTGACAAACGAGCGGATCGAGGAGCTGGCTGCATTGCGCGCGCTTCTGGAGGTGGAGCTGGCCAGCCGTGCTTTGCCGCGCGCGCACATGGCGCTGATCGACCGGTTGCAGACAATAAATTCCAACGTGGCAGAGATGGTCTCCAAACGCGACGCCGTTGGTTATATCCGCACCAACCTGGAATTTCACCGCACCCTCTATCTGCGTGCACAGGCGCCGGCAATGCTGGCCATGGCGGAAACTGTCTGGCTGCAGCTCGGCCCTACCATGCGGGCGCTTTACGGGCGGCTGCGCCGTACCGATCCGCCGCAGAACCACCGCCTGATTATCGCCGCGCTGAAGGCGGGCGACGAGCCCGGCTTGCGGCTGGCTGTGCGCTCGGACGTGACCCAGGGCCTACGGCTGCTGGCAGGCTAGCGCGACTGCGAAACCGGTTCCCAGGCGCCGAACGAACTGGTACACTCCAACTCTATGAAAAGCCCCTCAAATCGCCGCTTGGCTGCGATCCTGGCCGCTGATGTGGCGGGCTATTCCCGGCTGACCGCTGCTGACGAAGAGGGCACGGTATCCGCACTGCGCGCCATCCGCAGCGAGGTGATAGAGCCGCTTACAGAACAGTATGGCGGCCGCATCGCCAATACTGCAGGCGACAGTTTCCTGATCGAATTCCGCAGCGCCGTTGATGCGCTGCGCGCAGCCCTCAGCATTCAGGACCGGCTGCAGGAAAGAAATGCGGGGGTTTCTGAGGACCGTGCCGTCCAGCTTCGCATCGGCCTCAATGTGGGAGATGTGATCTCCAACGGTGCAGACATCCTGGGTGATGGTGTCAACGTGGCCGCCCGGCTGGAGGCGCTGGCAGAGCCGGGTGGCATTACCGCCTCCCTGTCCACCGTCAGCTATGCCCGCAAGAGCATCACTGCGGATTTCATTCCCATGGGAGCGCAGATGGTCAAGAATATCCCGGAACCGGTGGAGGCCTACCGGGTTCGGGCAAGCGGACAGACGCCGCAGAAGACAGCGCGCGCCAAGGTTCCGCGCGCCGGACTGGCCACGGGGGCGGGCATTTTGGCCGCGGCAGCGGCAGGCGCTCTCTTGTGGACCGCCCCCAAACAGCCGAACCCGGATCGGGCTGTCGCGGCGCGCATGGCCTTTCCGCTGCCGGACATTCCTTCTGTTGCGGTGCTGCCGCTGGCCGATGCCACAGGCGAAACCGGAAATGCGATGCTGGCGGATGGCTTTTCCGAGGATCTGATAACCGACCTGTCGCGGATTTCCGGCCTGTTCGTGATCTCCGGCAACAGTTCCTTTGCCTATCATGGCCAGCAGATCAGCCCCGCGCAATTCGCTGAGGAAATGGGTGTCCGCTATGTGGTTGACGGCAGCCTGCGCCGCACCGGCTCCGCGTTCCGGACCAATATCCGGCTCACTGACACATCCAGCGGCCAGTTGGTTTGGGCGGAGCGTTTCGACGGTCGTTTGGAGGACATCTTCTCGGTTCAAAACCGTATAGCACTGGATATCGCCAAGGCACTGGATCTGCCGCTGGATAACGAAGAGCGCACCGGGATCGAACAAGTGGATACCGCGACCATAGCTGCGCGTGAGGCGTTCCAGCAGGGCTGGGCGCTCTACGCGCGGTTCAACGAGGCGGATAATCTGGCTGCCATTCCGCATTTCGAACAAGCGGTGTCGCTGGATCCGGACTATGGCCGGGCCTGGGCCTTTCTGGCAATGGCGCATCTGCGTCCGCACATCTTTCTTCACTGGAATGCTTTTGCCGGACAGAGCAGTCAGATGCATATCGGCCTGTTCTACAAGTATTTGAAAGAGACATCCAAGCATGAAGCCCCGCTGGTGCATGTGATCAGGGCCATCGTCAGGCTCAACCTGAACGATTGGGGGCAAGGAGTCGGCGGCAGCCGGGGCATCGATGAAGCCCGGCAGGAAGCTGCCAGGGCGATTGCGCTCCAGCCCAGCGATCCGGAGGCGCATCTGGTCATGGGCTGGGCGCTGATCGCTGCGGGTAAGCCGCAGGAGGGGCTGGCCTTTGTCCGTGCCGCCATGCGGCTCGATCCCAAACACCCCAGCCATTACACCTTGTTCGAAGCTGCGGCGCTTTTTGCAATGGCCGATTACGCGCAGGCATCCGCCTTGCTGCGGGCAGAGCTCAAGCGCACTCCCGGAGCCAAAGAGCTGATGCCGCTTGCGGCCTCGGTGCTGGCGCTCCAGGGGAGGCAGCGGGACGCGCGTGCCATGGTCGAGCGATGGCACAGCGGCAACAGCGCAGCGTCTCTTCCGGCCGCAGTAAAGGATTATTTTTTCATCCTGCGCTGGACCGGGGCAAGCCAGCATCTGAACCGGCGGCTGACGGAGGGGCTGCTGCTTGCAGCCCTGCCGCCGGGCACGACGGTGGCAAGCCTGCGGGCTGAACTGTCGCTAGCGGACGCCAGCAGCCAGAGGCAGGCGGCCCGGTCGCTGAGCCTGTTCGGACCTGCAGCCGCTCCAGCGGTGCCTGAGCTGACCATGCTTTTGCAAAGCCCTTCTGCCTTTGTTCGCAAAGAGGCCGCCAACACCCTGGGAAGCATAGGCGCTTCCGCGGCGCCGGCGCTGGCGGAGCTGGATGCGCTGGCCGGTTTGGGCCTCGTCGGCAAACGTGCCGCCCTTGCAGCTGAACGGATCCGCAGAAGCATGGCTCAGGAAGAGCTTTGAAGAGGGGGCTCCGCCGCCTGAACCGTCACCGTATGTGACCGTTGCAGGTTCATTTCTTTTACCGGAATACAGGCTCGAATCCTCCATTCCACAGGAAGGCACTAGTCAATTTGTGCTTCGGAATGGCACTGAAGAAGCCCCTGGAAGAGAAGTGTGCATAGCGGCAGGTGGCCGATGGCACTGCTCTCACTGGTGCAGGAATGCGCAGGCACTGCGGCTGCTGCATGAAGTCAGGCTGGGTTAAGAGCTTAATCTAAAAAGGGTATTCCAAAGGCGCATAGCACCGATGTGCATCCTGCATACCCTATGCGATATCGGCATTTCACAGTTCGCGCACCGCAGGATAGCGTTTGCGGCATAATCACAGGGGAGTATGCCTAATGACGAAATTTGTCAGAAGCCTGGCGGCTGCTGCAGTGGTGGCGATGGCACCGGTTGCCTATGCCGAAACCACCGTGCGCGTTGCCTATGACGCTGACCCGGTCTCGCTGGATCCGCACGAGCAGCTGTCCGGCGGCACGCTGCAGCTGTCGCACATGGTCTTTGACCCGCTGGTGCGCTGGACCCAGGACCTGCAGTTCGAACCGCGCCTGGCCGAAAGCTGGGAGCAGATCGACGAGACCACCATGCGCTTCAAGCTGCGCAGCGGCGTGACCTTCCACAGCGGCAATGCGCTGACCGCCAAGGACGTCGACTGGACCTTTGACCGTCTGAAGCAAAGTGACGATTTCAAGGGCATCTTCGCCCCCTTCACCGATGTCGAAGTCGTTGACGACATGACCTTCGACCTCAAGACCTCGGAGCCGTATCCGCTGGTCCTGCACACCGCGACCTACATCTTCCCGATGGACAGCGCTTTCTATTCCGGCACCACCGCTGACGGCAAGGACAAGGCCGAAGTGGTCAAGCACGGCGACAGCTTTGCCTCGCGCAATGTCTCCGGCACCGGCCCCTTCATCGTCTCGGAGCGTGAGCAGGGCGTGCGCGTCGTGTTCGACCGCTATGCTGACTACTGGGACACCGAAAGCGGCGGCAATGTCGACAAGATCGTGCTGACCCCGATCAAGGAAGACCCGACCCGCGTGGCAGCCCTGCTGTCGGGCGACGTGGATTTCATCGCGCCGGTTCCGCCGACCGACCTGAAGCGCGTGGAAGAGGCCGAGGGCGTTGACCTGATCACCATGCCCGGCACCCGCATCATCACCTTCCAGATGAACCAGAACCGTGTCGAGGCCTTCAAGGACGCCCGCGTCCGCCAGGCGATCGACTATGCTGTGAACAACGCAGGCATCGTTGACCGCATCATGCGCGGCTTCGGCACCGTCGGCGCGCAGGCCAGCCCGGCCGGTTACCTGGGCTATGACGAGGCGCTGGCACCGCGTTTCGACCTGGAAAAAGCCAAGGCGCTGATGGCCGAGGCAGGCTATGCCGATGGCTTCTCGATCACCATGATGGCGCCGAACAACCGCTATGTGAACGACGATAAAATCGCGCAGGCGGTGGCTTCGATGCTGGCACAGATCAACATCAAGGTTGACCTGCAGACCATGCCCAAGGCGCAGTACTGGCCGGCGTTCGATGAGCGCGCAGCAGACATGATGATGATCGGCTGGCACGCGGACACCGAAGATTCCGCAAACTTCCATCAGTTCCTGACCGCCTGCCCGGATGAAGCAACCGGCAACGGCCAGTACAACTCCGGCAACTACTGCAACGAAGAAGCCGACAAGCTGATGAACCAGTCCAACGCGGAAACCGATCCGGAGAAGCGTGCGGTCCTGCTGAAGAAGCTGGAAGGCATCCTGTACGACGAAGCGGCCTTTATCCCGCTGCACTGGCAGAACCTTGCATGGGGCGCCAAGTCCGGCATGAACGCGGCAGAGATCGTGAATGCGCTGGACTTCCCCTATTTCGGTGACCTGGTTGTCGAAACCGGCAGCTAAGCCACTGAAACGACTCGGGCCGGTCTCCCCCGGCCGGCCCGGGCCACCCCTATAACAAGCGGCCGCCAAGGCTGCGATTGCAGGCTCCGCCGATCCCTTCGGCACTACAGCCTGCGCTGTCATCGAACTCTACAAAGGTCAGGAAGATGTTTGCCTATCTCGCAAAGCGAGTGATTCAGGCGATTGCGGTGATGTTCGTCATCTCGCTGATTGCTTTTGCCATCCAGGGCAACCTGGGCGACCCGCTGCGCGAGCTGGTCGGCCAGTCGGTGTCCGAAGAAGTGCGCCAGCAGCTGCGCGATGAACTGGGGCTGAACGACAGCTTCGTGACCCAATACCTGCGCTTTGCCGGCAATGCGCTGCAGGGCGATCTGGGCACCTCCTATTTCTTCAAGGAACCGGCGCTGGACGTGATCCTGAAAAAGCTGCCCGCGACGCTGGAGCTGGTGTTCGGGGCCACCCTGATCATCATCGGCTTCTCGGTGCCGCTGGGCGTCTATACCGCGATCAAGCCGGACAGCATCCTGAGCCGCATCATCATGGGCCTGTCGATTGTCGGCATCTCGATCCCGGTGTTCCTGACCGCCATCCTGATGATCTTTGTCTTCTCGGTGGAATACGGCTGGTTCCCCTCCTACGGGCGCGGCGATACCGTGCATGTCTGGGGGTATTGGGAGACCAACTTTGCCACTGCCGACGGTTGGATGCACATTATCCTGCCTTCCGTTGCGCTGGCGTCGATCATGCTGCCGCTGTTCGTCCGCCTGATCCGGGCCGAGATGATGGAAGTGCTGCAGTCGGAATACGTGAAATACGCCAAGGCCAAAGGCATCAATCCTTGGCGCATCTACTTTGTGCACGCGCTGAAGAACACGCTTCTGCCGGTGATCACCGTGGGCGGCGTGCAGATCGGCACCATGGTGGCCTACACCATCCTGACCGAGACGGTGTTTCAGTGGCCGGGCATGGGCTTCATGTTCCTTGAGGCGGTGAACCGCGTCGATACCCCGCTGATCGTGGCCTACCTGATTGTTGTCGGCTTCATCTTTGTGGTCACCAACACCATCGTCGACCTGATCTATGGCCTGGTGAACC
>JABXIA010000174.1 GCA_013373325.1 Paracoccaceae bacterium | reverse complement strand
GTGCTGAAGGACAGCCGCGCCACCGGCCTGCCGCAGGACGTGATCCTGGGCGTGCGCCCCGAGGACATTGCCGAGGCGGGCTTCCGCGCCGGCGAGGGCGTGCAGGAGGCCGCCTGCATGATCGACATGGTGGAACCCGCAGGCGCCGATACCTATGTGGTTTCCAATCTCGGCGGCAAGCAGGTCACCGCGCGGCTCCACGCCGAAACCAGTGCGCAGCCGGGGCAGATGCTGGATCTGGCCTTTGACCTTTCCAAGGTCTCCTATTTCTCGCCCGCAACAGGCGAGCGGCTGAATTGACCGGGCTGCGGCTGGCCGCGGATGTGGGCGGCACCAATACAAGGCTGGGGCTGGCACGCGACGGCCTGCTACTGGCGGACACCGTGCAAAGCTTCCGCAACGACGCCCACGGCAGTTTTGCGGAAGTGATGGACCTGTATCTGCAAGACACCGCCCCCGGCGGCGTGGCAGAGGTCGCCATTGCCATCGCCGGCCCGGTCACTGGTGCCACCGCGCGGCTGACCAACCGGGACTGGCACTTCGACGCTGCAGCGCTGTCGCGGCATCTGAACGGCGCGCGCGCGCATCTGCTCAATGACCTGGCCGCGCTGGGTCAGGCCTGCCCGCATCTGGGCGCGGACTGCCTTGATACGGTGATCCCGCCTGCAGAGGGTTCAGGCGGGGACGGCCAGCGCCTGGTCGTTGGCATCGGCACCGGCTTCAACCTCTCGCCGGTGCTGGACGCCGGCGGCCAGGTCCAATGCCTGAACGTGGAATACGGCCATGTCAGCCTGCCGCTGGACGTGGCCAAACACCTGCTCCGCCATGTGCCGGAGACAGAGAGGTTTGCCACGGTTGAGCATCTGTTTTCCGGCCGCGGCCATGCGGCGGTGCGGGCGCATTTCCCCGAAGGAGACACCGGCACGCAGGACTTCCAGGCGTTCTATGCTCATCTGCTGGCGCTTCTGGCGCGCAACCTGATGCTGGCCTTCCTGCCGGCGCAGGGCATGTATTTCGCCGGCGCCGTGGCCCGCAGCATCCTCGCCTCCCCGGCGCGGCAAGCCTTTGCGGAGAATTTCCAGCAGCCCTTCGCACTCGACGCCCGCATCGCCGCACCGGTGCATGTCATCCTCGATGACGCCGCCGCACTGAAAGGCTGCGCAGCCCTCCGCCTGCCGGTATGATGGGTCGGCACCTCAAATTCAACATAACCATGATTACAGACCGCAAACCTAACGGTGATACTGCGCAATCACCCGGCCTTCCAGCCGGGTGATTGCCACCGGCGTCTGATAGAGCTCACTCAGGCGCTCCGCTGTAGCAGTTTCTGACACCGGGCCTTGAAAGGCCACCTGCCCGTCCCGCAGCGCCACCACATGATCGGCCCAGCTGATCGCATAGTTCAGATCATGCACCACGATCACAATCCCCTTGCCCTGCTCCTCAGCCAGGTGCCGCAGCTGCGCCATCAGGTTGCGGGCGTGGTGCAGATCGAGGTTGTTCAACGGCTCATCCAGCAGCAGCCAGTCGGTGTCCTGGGCATAGGCCATGGCGATAAAGGCCCGCTGCCGCTGCCCGCCTGACAGCTCATCCAGAAACCTTTGCTGCAGATCGCCCAGATCGAACAGTTCCACCGCCCCGTCAATGGCAGCATGATCAGCAGGACCCAGCCGCCCCGCGCTGTGCGGCCAGCGGCCAAATCCGATCAGATCGCGCACCCGGACCCGGCTGGCAACGCTCAGATGCTGCGCCACCACCGCCATCTTGCGGGCCAGCTGTGCGGGCGCCGCCTGCGCCAGGTCCATCCCGTCCATGCGGATGCTGCCGTCCGCGGCGGTCAGCTGCCGTGCGATCAGCTTCAGCAGCGTTGATTTGCCTGCGCCATTGGGACCGATCAGCGCCGTCACCCGGCCCGCCGGGATTTCAGCAATCACGTTTTGCAGGATCGGATTTCCCGCGGCGCCATAGCTGAGGTTTGAGACTTGGATCACCGGATTTTTCCTCTCACCAGCAGGACCAGGAACAACAGACCGCCGCAGAACTCGATGACAACGGCCAGGGTGGATTGCAGATGCAGCAGCCTCTCGAACACGGTCTGACCCGCCACCAGAATGAGCGCCCCAATGAGCGCCGCGGCGGGCAGCAGCAGCGCGTGGCGGTGGCTCTGCATCAGGCTGTGGGCAAGGCTGGTCACCAAGAGGCCAAGGAAGGCCTGCGGCCCCACCAGCGCCGTCGCAACCGAAACCAGCGCCGCGATCAGGCAGAGAACCCGCAGCTGCAGCCCGTCATAACCCACGCCAAGGCTGCGCGCCGGGGTGCGTCCCAGCGCGGCCACATCCAGCACGCGGTGATGACGCACCAGCCACAGGGCCGCCAGCGCCATCAGCCCCAGCCCCGCCATCAGCGCCGAGCGGTCGATGCCGCTGAACTGGGCAAACATCCGCGCCTCGACCATGGTGAATTCCGAGGGCTCCATCAGCCGCTGCAAAAAGGCGGTGAGGGTGCGGAACATCACCCCCAGCACCACGCCCGCAAGCACCATCAGCTGGATATCGTGGCGGGTGCGGCTCAGCAGGCTGGTGAACAGCACCAGCGCCGCTCCCAGCATCACCGCGGTCTCCAGCGCAAAGCCCGGCAGGCCGCTGATCCGGCTGGCGCCCGCAGCCCCCAGCCCCGCCACCAGCCCGGTCTGCAGCAGCAGAAACAGCGCATCAAACCCCATGATCGAGGGCGTCAGGATACGGTTCTGGCTGATAGTCTGAAACAGCACCGTCGCCACCCCGGCTGAGGCGCCGACCGCCAGCAATGCCGCCAGTTTGACCAGCCGCAATTCCAGAATATAGGCGGTTGGTCCGCGCAGGCCCCAGAACAGGAACAGCGCCGCCGCCGCCGCCAGCGAGCAGCCCAGAACAATCAGCCGCCGGTCAGCCACCCGCCCGCCGCCCCAGCAGAAGGTACAGAAAACCGGCAGCCCCAAAGATGCCAAAGACGGTGCCCGCCGGGATCTCATAGGGATACCGCAGCACGCGCCCCAGGATATCGCAGATCAGCAGAAGCCCGGCCCCGGCGGCGGCCACAACCGGCAAGCTTTCGCGCAGGTTGTCGCCCATCAGCCGCGATACCAGATTGGGCACCACCAGGCCGATAAACGGCAGCATCCCCACGGTCACGATCACCAGGGACGACACCAGCGACACGGTGACAATGCCGAACCCCAGCACCTGTCCGTAACGCAGGCCCAGGTTCAGGCTGACATCGCGCCCCAGCCCGGCAATGGTGAACTGGTCGGCGGCAAAATAGGCCAGCAGCGCCAGCCCGCCCGCCAGCCACAGCAGCTCATACCGGCCCGCCAGGATGCCGGAGAACTCGCCGCTCATCCAGACGCCAAGGTACTGCAGCAGCCCGCCCTCAATGGCGATGAAGGTTGCAATAGCCATCAACAGCCCGCCATAGACCAGCCCGGACAGCGGGATCAGCAGCACCTGATGCGGCGGGATGCGGCGTGCCAGCAGCATGAAGACGCCGGTGCCCGCCAGCGCAGCAGCGGCGGCCCCCAGCATCTTCAGCAGAATGGGCGCGCCGGGAGCCAGCAGCGTCACCGCCAGAAGGCCAAGCATCGCTGCCTCGCTTGTGCCGGTGGTGCCCGGCTCGACAAACTTGTTGCGCACCAGCAGTTGCATGATCACCCCCGCCACCGCCATCGCCGCACCGGTCAACAGCACCGCAGCGGTGCGGGGAATGCGGCTGACGGCCAGCACCTGCAGCGCCTGCGGGTCGCTCAGCAGCGTGCCCAGCGGCAGCGGCCCGGCCCCCACCAGCAGGCTTACCAGTGCCAGAGGCACCAAGAGCGCCGCCGCCAGCAGCAGCCAGCGGCGCGGCGCAGCCGCAGCTTGGGCGGCCAAATCAGCCACCCGCTTTACCGCCCTGTGAAAACCCGGCTTTGATTTCCTCCAAAGTGGCGCTCATCGACTGGATGCCGCCGCCCGCCACATAGATATTGGCGGCGTTCAGATAGATCACCTGCCCCGCGGCCCAGGCCTTGGTGCCCGCGACCAGCGCATTGTCCAGCGTCACCGCAGCGGCCTGATTGCCCTGCCCCAGCGCCACCGCCCGGTCCACCACGATCAGCCAGTCGGGATCTGCGGCGGCAATGAACTCGAACGAAATGGCCTCGCCATGGGTCTGCGCATCCAGATCCGGCACCGCCTCCGGCAGGTCCAGCGCCTGATGCAGCCAGCCGAACCGCGACCCGGCGCCATAGGCCGACACCCGCGGCCCGTTGGTCATCACGATCAGCGCATCCCCGCGCCCGGCCACCGTCGCGCGCGCCTCTGCCAGCCTGGCCTCGAACGCCGCCTCCAGCTCCGCCGCCCGGTCCGTGCGCCCGGTCAGCTGTCCATAGCTGCGCAGCCGCGCCAGCGCCTGCTCTGCCAGATCCGTGCCCCAGATCGTCATGTCGATGGCCGGCGCAATCTCCGCCAGCGGCTCCACTTGAGTGGAGGACCGCCCGCCCGCGACAATCAGGTCCGGCGCCAGCATGGCAATTGCCTCGAAATCCGGCTCAAACAGGGTGCCGGCAGAGTCGGCCCCTTGCCGCAGATCGTCCAGATAACTCACGAACATCTTGGCAGGCACGCCCACCGGCTGCACCCCAAACGCGTCCAGCGTGTCCGCCGCAGCGACATCCAGAACCACGATTCTTTCAGGAATTTCAGGCAGATCCACCCTGCCCCTCGCGGTCTCGACCGCAACCGCTTGCGCCGATGCCGCACCCGTCAGGGCGAAAAAAACCGGCGCCGCCAGTTGCAAAACCTTCCAATGTGCCATTTCCTGTCCTCTAATGAGATGGACTTCGGCTGGCTTGGAAGGCTTGCTGAAAATCAAGGGGGGCTTACCGGCACATGCTGCAAAAGTCCAGACGCACCATTTCGCTGCCCCGGCGGCAGCCAGAGGATGCGCACGCCCGGCGAAGGCGCGCAAATCACCGCCCGGCCTGCAGAAAACCTCTTGATGCAGCTGAGCACCGATTGTAAGGAGACGGCCACCGCACGGTCCTGCACCTGATAAGGCTTCGACCCGAACCTTCAGCTTTGCACCTCCCAGCCCCCTCGAACTCTGGACAGAAAGGCCCCGCGATGCCGCACCGGCTCCCCCTCTCCGATTTCCCGAAACACCCGGCACAGGCGCAAAACCGATGAGCAGCGGCGAAACCTATGAGGGCCTCTATGGCCTCGACGCCTGGGGCAGCGGCATGCTGGAGGTCACCCCGGACGGTGCCGTGGCGCTGCGGCTGCCGCAGGACCCGGACGCCAAGCCGACCCCGCTGCCGGAAGTGATCGCAGCGATTGAGGCGCGCGGCATTTCCGCACCGGTGGTGCTGCGGGTGCATCAGTTCCTGGAACAGTCCCTGAACCAGCTGCACGACGCCTTCAACGGCGCGATTGAGGCTGCGGGCTACAAGGGCCAGTACCGCGGCGTGTTCCCGATCAAGGTGAACCAGCAGGCCGAGGTGATCGGCCACCTGATGGCTGCGGGCCAGAAATTCAATTACGGGCTGGAGGCCGGCTCCAAGCCGGAGCTGATGATTGCCCTGTCCCAGCCCCTGCCCGAAGACGCGCTGCTGATCTGCAACGGATCCAAGGATGAGGCCTTTATCCGGCTGGCGATCCTGTCGCGCAAGCTGGGCCACAACACCGTCATCGTCATTGAGACGCTGGATGAGTTCGACATCATCCGCCGGGTGGCGGAGGATCTGGATATCCGCCCGCTTCTGGGCGTGCGGGTCAAGCTGACCGAGCGCGTCACCGGCAAGTGGCAGGAAAGCTCCGGCGACCGTTCCACCTTCGGGCTTGGCGCCCATGATTTGGTGACCCTGATGGACCGCCTGCGCGACAGCGGTTTCCTTGATTGCCTGGTACTGCAGCACAGCCACCTCGGCAGCCAGGTGCCCAACATCTTCGACATCCGCCGCGCCGCGGATGAGGCCTGCCGCTTCTTTGTGGAACTCACCCGCATGGGCGCGCCGCTGACCCACATGGACCTCGGCGGCGGCCTCGGCGTCGACTACACCGGCGCCCGCCGTCCGGACGACAACTCGGTCAACTACACCGTCAACGAATACTGCACCAACATCGTTGAAACCATCCGCTACGCGCTGGATGAGGCGGGCCTGCCCCACCCCGCCATCGTCACCGAAAGCGGCCGCTTCGTGGTCGCGCATTCCTCGATCTTCATCTTCGAGGTGCTGGGCGCCACGCTCTATGACGCGCCGCAAAAGCCGGAGGTGCAGCCCGACGACCACCATCTGGTTTCCGACCTTATGGCGGTGGAGGCCTACATCGGCGCGCCGCGCTTCCAGGAGGCGCTGAACGACGCGATCTATTACCGGGACGAGCTGCGGGCGCTGTTCCGCCGCGGCCAGATCGGGCTGGAGCAGCTGTCGCGCGCCGAACAGGGCTTCCTGTATTTGGCCGGCCTGTTCAAGGCCGCCGCCCGCGGCGACGAAAGCCTGACAGAGGCCGCCAGCGCCCTTGGCGCCTTCACCGACCACTATCAGGGCAATTTCTCGCTGTTCCAGTCGCTTCCGGACGTCTGGGCGATCGACCAGCTGCACCCGATGATGCCGCTGCAGCGCCTGAACGAGATGCCGTCGCGCAACGCGATGATCACCGACATCACCTGCGACAGCGACGGCAAGCTGGATCACTTCATCCTGGCCGACGGCACCTCCAACGCGCTGCCGGTCCACGACCTGCGCGAGGATGAGCACTACCTGATCGGCGTGTTCTTTGTCGGCGCCTATCAGGAAACGCTGGGCGACTTGCACAACCTGTTTGGCGATGCCAACGTGGTCACCATCTCTCTGGACGGCCAGGGCGGCTTTGATATCGAGCACGAGACCGAGGCCGATACCATCGCCGAAGTGCTGTCCTATGTCGAATACGACCCGCGCCAGTGCCTGGAGACCTTCCGCAAGCGGGTGGAACGCGCCGTGAAGGCAGGCAGGGTCAACGCCGCGGAGCGCCGACAGATGATTGCCGCCTACAAGGACAGCCTCGCGGGCAGCACCTATTTCGACTGAAGCCGCCCCCCGGCTGACCACCCAGGGGCACATCGGAACACCGGGGCCCCGGCCCCATCTGCAAAGGAAAATACACATGGAAAAGGTTCTGGTTGTTGGCGCCGGCGGCGTCGGATCCGTATCGGTCACCAAGATGGCCATGCACCCGGAGATCTTTAAGGAGATCACCCTGGCCAGCCGCACGGTCTCCAAATGCGAGGAGATCGCCGCCAACGTCAAGGAACGCACCGGCGTCACCATCCGCACTGCGCAGCTGGACGCGATGAACGTCGCCGACACCGTGGCGCTGATCAAGGAAACCGGCGCTGAGCTGCTGGTGAACCTCGCCCTGCCCTATCAGGATCTGGTGCTGATGGACGCCTGCCTTGAGGCCGGCATTCACTACCTCGACACCGCCAACTATGAGCCCGAGGACGAGGCCAAGTTCGAATACAAATGGCAGTGGGCCTATCAGGAGCGTTTCAAGGAAGCGGGCCTGACCGCGATCCTGGGCGCCGGTTTCGACCCGGGCGTCACCTCGATCATGGCCACCTGGGTGCGCAAGCACAAGCTGGAGGGCATCCGCCTGATCGACGTGCTGGACTGCAATGGCGGCGACAACGGCAAGCCGTTTGCGACTAACTTCAACCCGGAAATCAACATCCGCGAAGTCACCGCACCGGCCCGCCACTGGGAAAACGGCGCCTGGGTCGAAAGCCCGGCAATGACGCATAAGTACGAATTCGACTTCCCCGCCGTGGGCAAGAAGAACATGTACCTGATGTACCACGAGGAACTGGAGTCGCTGTCGACCCACTTCCCCGAGATCGAGCGCGCCCGCTTCTGGATGACCTTCGGCGATGCCTACATCAACCACGTCACCGTGCTGCAGAATGTCGGCATGACCGGCATCGAGCCGGTGATGCACAACGGCCAGGAAATCATCCCGCTGCAGTTCCTGAAAACCGTGCTTCCGGATCCGTCGGAACTGGGTGAGCTGACCAAAGGCAAGACCTGCATCGGCGACATCATCACCGGCCCGGCCAAGGACGGCGGCGCAGAGAAGACTTATTACATCCACAACATCTGCGACCACGAGGAATGCTACGCCGAGGTCGGCAGCCAGGCGGTGGCCTACACCACCGGCGTGCCGGCGATGATCGGCGCCGCGATGGTGATGAACGGCACCTGGCGCGAGCCGGGCGTGTGGAACACCGAACAGCTGGACCCGGATGCCTTCATGGACATGCTGAACACCGACGGCCTGCCCTGGCAGGTGGTCGAACTGGACGGCCACCCGGAGTTCTAAGCGCACCAAGACACCGGCTGCGGGCATCCACTGCCCGCGGCCAGACATTTCGGGCTGGTTTCTTCAGAAGCCGGCCCTTTCCGTTCCCGCCGCGACGAAAGACCCCGCCATGGACATCAAAGCGCTCTCCACCGAAAGCTTTGCCCGCTTCGACCTGCACCGTGTGCCCTCCCCCTGTTTCGTGGTGGATGAGGCCGCGGTCGAGCGCAACCTGACGATCCTGAAACAGGTCGCGGATGCCTCCGGCGCCAACGTCCTCTTGGCGCTCAAGGCATTCTCGATGTTTGCCGTGGCCCCGCTGGTGCGTCGCTACCTGTCCGGCACCTGTGCCTCCGGCCTTTACGAGGCGCGGCTGGCGCGCGAGGAATTCGGCGGCGAGGTCACCACCTATTCGGCTGGCTTCAAGGCTGAGGACCTGCCGGAGATCATCCGCCTGTCGGATCACCTGATCTTCAACTCCCCTGCCCAGCACCGCCGTTTTGCGCCGCTGATCGCAGAGGCCCGCGCGGGTGGGGAAAACATCTCCATCGGCCTGCGCGTGAACCCCGAGCATTCCGAGGGCTGGAACGAGAAATACGACCCCACCGCCCCCTGCTCGCGCCTCGGCACGCCGGTGTCGCAGCTGAGCGATCAGGACTGGGACGGCGTCGAGGGCCTGCATATGCACACGCTCTGCGAACAGCTGTTCGAACCGCTGCAGCGCACCTTCGCCGCGCTGGAGGAGAAGATGGGCAACCGCCTGTCCAGCCTCAAATGGATCAACCTCGGCGGCGGCCACCACATCACCATGCCGGACTATAACCGCGACGGGCTGATCGCTCTGATCCGCCACATCCGCGAAACCTACGATGTCGAGGTCTTCATCGAACCGGGCGAGGCTGTGGCGCTGCATTCCGGCATTCTGGTGGGGGAGATCCTGGACGTTGCCGAAAACAGCATGCCGCTGGCGATCACCGATATTTCCGCCACCTGCCACATGCCCGACGTGATCGAGGCCCCCTACCGCCCCGATCTGCTGAGCGAAGTCTCGGACGTGCCGCCGCACCGCCTGGGCGGGCCGTCCTGCCTGGCGGGCGACGTGATCGGTGACTACGGCTTTGCCTCCCCGCCCCAGCCCGGCGACCGCATCGCCTTCCTCGACCAGTCGCATTACTCGATGGTCAAGACCAACACCTTCAACGGCGTTCCCCTGCCCGCAATTGCGCTGTGGAACTCCGAAACTGACGCGCTGAAACTCCTGCGCACCCCCTCCTATGACGATTTCAAGGACCGCCTGTCATGACCTACTTCCTCGAAGGCGAACTGAGCGACGCCGAACGCGATCCCGCCACCGCCCGCTTCCGGGTGATCCCGGTGCCGCTGGAGCGCACCGTGTCTTATGGCGGCGGAACCGAAGGCGGGCCTGAGGCCATTCTTGAAGCCAGCGTCGAGCTGGAACGCCTCTACCGCGACGCGGAACCCTGCGCAGCAGGCATCGTGACCGAAGAAGCCGTCGACTGCACCGGCCCCCTGCCCCAGGTGATGGAGCGCATCGCTGCCCGCACCGAGGCCGCAGTGGCCGCAGGCGCTGTGCCGGTGACGCTGGGCGGCGAACACGCGCTCAGCTACGGGGCGGTGCGCGGCGTGGCCCGCGCGCTGGGGCGCCCGGTCGGCATCGTCCAGATCGACGCCCACGCCGACCTGCGCAAGGCCTATCAGGACGAACGCCACTCCCACGCCTCGGTGATGCAGCTGCTGGCGGAGGAAGACGGGATTCGCATCGCCCAGTACGGCGTCCGCGCCATGAGCCAGGAAGAGGTCGACCGCCGCGCCGCCTGCCATGTGATCTCCATCGACGCAGAAGAGCTGGTCACCGGCAACATCCACTCCGTCACCCTGCCCGAAGATTTCCCGCAGGACGTCTATGTCTCCTTTGACGTAGACGGTCTGGACCCGGCCATCCTGCCCGCCACCGGCACGCCCGTCCCCGGCGGCCTTGGCTACTATCAGGCGCTCAACATCGTGCGCTCAGCGCTGACGGGCCGCAATCTGGCCGGCTGCGACGTGGTGGAACTGGCTCCCACAGAGGACAGCCGGGTCTCGGAGTTCACCACCGCCCAGATCACCTATGCGCTGATGTCCTTCGCAGCGGCCAAGTAACGCATTGGCGGCCGGTGGCATCCGCCTCCGGCCGTCGCGCATGCGCGGCAAAACTGCAACAGCACATAACAAACTAATTTACTCAACAATACCCTCTTGCGCCCGGCGCAAACCCTCCCTATCAGGCCCAAGCCTTTGAAAAGGCGAGCCAGGATTTAACCCAAGCTAACAGCTCCAAGAACACGGGTTAATCATGGCACGAACTTCCAGCATCCGCCTGTCCGGGCTGCTCTGCAGCACCGCGCTTACACTCATCACCGCCTCCGCCGCGCTGGCCGAGGAAGACGAGGTCCTGTCGCTCGACCCGATCGTGGTCAAACAGCGCGACCCCATCGGCAACGCCGCCGACCGCGCCACCTCGATCTATGTGGCCGACGCGGAGATCGAACGCGCCGCAATGGGCGACCTCAAGGACATTTTTGCCGGCATCGCCTCGGTCTCCGTCGGCGGCGGCATTCCGATTGCGCAAAAGATCTTCGTCAACGGCGTCGACATGCTGAACCTCGCGGTGCAGGTGGACGGCATCAGCCAGAACAACCGCACCTTCCACCACGTCAGCGCCAACGCCTTCGACCCCGGCCTGATGAAATCGGTGCGCGTCGATCCAGGCGTTGCCCCCGCCGATGCAGGCCCCCGCGCCCTGGCCGGCCGGGTGGTGATGGAAACCATCGACGCCGAAGACATCCTGGAAGACGGCGCAACCTTCGGCGGCCAGTCCCGCCTGTCCTATTCCAGCAACGGCAACACCGCCCAGGGGTCGCTGACCCTGGCGGGCCGCAGCGGCGGTTTCGAAATCCTCGGCTACGCCAAACGCGCCACCGGCAGCAACTACGAGGACGGCGGCGGCGTCGAAATCTCCGGCTCCGCCGCCAACCTGACCGCGGGACTGCTGAAGTTTGCCTATGAAGGCGACCAAGGCGACCGGATCGAGCTGTCCTTCCAGGAGGCGCAGGATAACGAGCGTCGCAACATCCGGCCCAACTTCGGCCCCAGCAGCGGCGCCGACTTTGCCACCTATAACACCAAACGCCGCATCGCCTCGCTGCGCTATGAAAGCGGCAATGAGACCGGCCTCTGGGATCCCTCGGCCACCCTCGGCTTCTCCGAAATCAATGTCGACCGCCCGTCTGATCCGTGGGGCGACTCCACCTCCACCAGTTCGAAGACCTACTCGCTGACGCTGCAGAACGATTTCCATCTGTCGGACAGCAACACGATCACCGCCGGGGTGGACTACCAGATCCGCGAAAGCTCGGTGAACGCAACCTGGACCAACGGCAAGACCGGCGAGGAAAGCAAAAACCTCGGCATCTTCGCCCAGGCCCGGCTGGAACCCACCGACCGGCTCAGCGTCTCAGCCGGTCTGCGCTATGACTGGCAGGACTTCACCGGCCAGGACTTCGCCCAGTCCGGCACCGCCTTCACTGACGAAGCCTCCGGCGCAAGCGGCAACCTGTCGGTGGTCTATGACGTGACAGACTCCCTGTCGCTGCGGGCAGGCTATTCCAACGTGTTCGGCGGTTATGACCTGGAGGACAACTTCCTGTTCTTCCGGACCTGGGATTACACGGACATCCGCTCGTCCCGCGCCGAAAACATCGTGGTCGGCGCCGACTGGCAGCGCGGCAACTGGACCCTGGGCGGCGAACTGTTCAAAACCAATATCGACAATGTCCGCAGCGTGTCCCGCCGCGGCGTTGTCTCCGGAAATGATTTCGAAAGCGAAGGCTTCAACATTGCCGCCACCTACGGCTGGAACAGCGGCTTTGCCCGCTTCACCATGAACAACAGCGACGTCTCCTTCAATGGCGAGGCGGCAGAGAGCTTCTTCCTGGTCGATTCCGGCACCCCGGTCGGCAAGGTGCTGGCGTTCGAGGTGCAGCAGGAGATCGCAGCGATGAACCTGCTGGTCGGCGGCAGCGTCGAGGCGGCGCTCTCAAACGACAACGGCGTCTACGAAAGCTACACCCGGAAACAGCCCGGCTATGGCGTGCTGAACCTCTTTGCCGAATACAGCCCGCCGTCGCTGGGCAACCTGACCATCCGGGCCGCCATCGACAACGTGTTCGACAAGCAATACGCCGACCGCGCCACTTATGGCACCGAGTACATCTCCTCGGAAGTTGCCACCCTCAACGAACCGGGCCGCAACATCTCGGTCGTTGCAACACTCAAGTTCTAAGCCGCCGCGGGCTTGCAGTGCCCGGCGGTTCTCCGCCGGGCACTGCAAAACACAGTAAAATAGTCAGAAATCCCTTTCCCCGCCCCGCCGCACAGGCTAAATACGGGGCGTGAAACCCTTTTCACAGCCGGTGCCCAGCCCTCTTGCCCGCGCCGCTCCGCAGCCAGCTTCCCGCTAGTATCTGTCAAAAACTGACCCGGCCCGACGGCCCGGCACTGCCGGGGCCTGTCTGCGCCGCGGCACGGCTACGGGAAGACCCCATGCACCCTGTCCGCCCCATGACCGGAGGCCTGTGATGAGCCTCCAGCAGAGTATCCCCTGCGCCGCAACAGCAGCGCAGACCGCCTCCCTGCAGGCGCTTCTCAGCACCTACCTGCGCGAAATGGCCCCTGGCAGCGCCGTGCTTGCCGGCGACCGCAGCGCAGTGGAAATCCCGCTCAGCCACATCCCCGCCCGGCTGCGGGTGCGGATCACCTATTTCTCTGCAACCGGCCCCCACCGCTTCGGCCCGGCGCAAATCCTGTTTGATGGCTCCAGCACCTGGCACTCCGCGCCGCCGGTTCAGGTCCTCACCCTGATCGCGCAGGAGTGTTTCGCGCGGCTCAACAGCCGCGATGCAGGCCAGCTGCCGGAGTTCCTGCGCGGCCTCTTCAACAGCAATGCCGGGATCGAGCAGAACCTGATCCGCCACGCAGGAAAGCCGGACCCCGACGGCTTCCTCAGCGCCGAACAGGCGCTGACGTTTGGCCATTGGCTGCACCCGACACCCAAAAGCCGCGACGGGCTGACGAACTGGCAGCAAACAGCTTATGCGCCTGAATACGCGGGTGAATTCCGCCTCACCTTCTTTGCCGCCGACAAAACACTTGTCACAGAAGGCTCCGCCCATCAGACCCCCGCGGACATGCTCCGCCAGATCCCCGGACTGGACGGCGCCTTCCGGTTGCGCCCCGATGAGGTGCTGATCCCGGCCCACCCGCTGCAGGCGCAGATGCTGCGGCTGGACCCGGAAGTGCAGGCTCTGCTGGCAACAGGCCGTCTGCGCGATCTGGGCGAGGCCGGCTGCGCCTTCACCGCCACCTCCTCCCTGCGCACGCTCTACGCAGCAAACTGCCCCTGGATGCTGAAATTCTCGGTCCCGGTTCGGCTTACCAACTCCCTGCGCGTGACCAAGCACAACGAGCTGGAAACCGGCGCCTTGATGGCGCGGCTGCTGAACCATCTGGACGCCGGCGGCCCCCGTTTCCGCATCCTCAACGACCCGGCCTATCTGACTCTGACCCTGCCGGGCCGCCGCGAAAGCGGATTTGAGGTGATCTTCCGCGACAACCCCTTCATGGGCGCGGCAGGCAACGGCATCTACAATCTCGCCGCCCTCACCGCCGACCCGCTGCCGGGCCGCACCGCGCTGCTCACGAGCCTGATCCAGCGGCTGGCCGCAGAGCGCGGCGAGGCACCCGCTGAGACTGCCCGCCTTTGGTTCGATGCCTACCTCACCTGCATGCTCGACCCGGTGCTGGACCTCTATGACCGCCACGGCATCGCGCTGGAGGCGCATCAGCAGAACAGCCTGCTGGACCTCAGCACCGGCCTGCCGTCGCGCGGCTTTTACCGCGACAACCAGGGCTATTTCATCGCCGAGGACGCCCTGCCCCGCCTCAGCGCGCTTGAACCCTCGCTGGAACAGCAGCCCGCGCTGGTCTATCCGCGCGCGCACATCAATGAACGGATGGCCTATTATCTGGTGATCAACCAGATCTTTGCAGTGATCCGCCGCCTGGGCTGCGACGGGCTGGCGCCGGAGCCTGATTTGCTGCTGCAACTGCGCCGCCGCCTGACTACGGCCGCCAGCCGCCTCAGCGGCGCAGGCGCTGACTTCGCCCGATACCTTCTGACCGCCCCTGCGCTCTCCGCCAAGGCCAACCTGCTGACCCGCGCCCGCAACGTGGATGAGCTGGAAACCCAAGCGCAAGAGGGGCTGTTCCTGCAGATGCCAAACCCCATCGCCGCGGTACAGCCGCAGCACGTGCAGGAGCGCAACGATGTCCCTGCATGAGACCGTGAGCCGCGCAACATCCGCCCCCCGTGTCCTGCGCCAGCTGTGCGAGGCGCTCCTGTGCGAGGGCTGGGCCGCCGCGTTGCAACTGGACCGCGGCCAGACCCTCAGCTGGTCTTTCCGCCGGACCCAATTCCGCGCCCGCGGCCGCCGCGGGGCCTTTGGCCGCTACCGGCTGCAGGAAGACAGCATCGAGATCCGCGACGGCCTCACATGGCGCCCCGCCAGTACCGCGGATGTGCTGGCGGCGGTGGCGGACCCCTCGCCTGCGCTGGACATCCTGCGCGCCGACCTTCAGCACACCGAACACCTCAGCGATCTGACCGCGCTGCACATCCCCGCCGCAACACGGCGGCACCGTTTGGGCATCTCCGCGCTGGAAACCGCCCTGCACGAGGGCCACCCCTATCACCCCTGCTACAAGGCCCGCAGCGGATTCACCGACGCTGACCACCTCGCCTACGGGCCGGAGGGCGGCGAAACCTTCCGTCTGGCCGGCGTGCTGTTCCACCAGTCTCTGGTGCAGCAGGTGCTGCCTTTGCCGGATTTCTGGGAGCACGAGCTGGGCACTGCCGAACGGCAGCGCATCGCCGCACTGGCAGAGCGGAACGGCGCGCCTCTGGATAGCTTCCGCCTGCTGCCCTTGCATCCGTGGCAGCACGCCAAGCTGCAATCAGACCCGCTTTTCACTAAATGGCGCAACGCGGGCCGGCTCGCAGAGATTGGCCCCATCGGCACACCCTGCCGCGCCACCCAGTCAATCCGCACCCTGATGAACGCCGCAGACCCCGCCCGCGCCCATGTGAAGACCGCGATGGCGATGCGCAACACCTCCTCGCTGCGCACCCTCGCGCCGGAATCGGTCGCCGTCGCGCCCGCGATCTCCCATTGGCTGGCACAGGTGCTGGACAGCGACCCGCTGTTCACCAGCCGCTACCCGCTGACCATCCTGCCGGAATATGCCGCCATCACCGCCGGCCGCGGCACCGCGCTTGACGGGCATCTGGCCGCGATCTGGCGGCAAAGCCCCGAAGCGCTTGGCCTGCCCGCGGAACATTTGATGCCCGTGAACGGCCTCGCCCTCACCGACCCCGACGGCCGCCCCCTGATCGCCCCCTGGATCGAGGCACACGGGCTGGACGCCTGGCTCGCCCGGCTGATCAAAGTGGCAGTGCTGCCAGTCTGGCACCTGATGGTCGCGCACGGCATCGGGCTGGAGGCGCATGGCCAGAACCTGATCCTGCACCACGAGGACGGCTGGCCAACCGGCCTTATCGCCCGCGACTTCCACGAAAGCCTGGAATACGTGCCGGATCTACTGTCGCGCCCCGACCTCAGCCCGGATCTCGCGCAGATCGACCCGGCCTACAAACACGCACCACCGGACAAATTCCACCGCATGTCCGCGCCTGAGGAACTGCGCTGGCTGGTGATGGACACGCTGTTCGTCTTCAACCTCGCCGACCTCTCGGACCTTCTGCAGCGCCACTACGGCCTGGCAGAGACCACTTTCTGGCGCCGGGTCCGCAGCCGGCTGAACCGCTACGCGGCGGAGCACGGTATGCAGGACCGGCAGGCGGCCTTTGCCCCCTTCACCCCGCAGATCCGCGCCGAAAGCCTGATTTCCCGCAAGTTAGACCCCGACAAGCCGCAGCACGGCCACCTGATCGCCAACCCCTTGGCCACCGGAAAAGGATAACCGCCATGTTTGTTCTGAACGACACTCCCATCGACCCCTCTGACCTCGCCGCGCGGCTGGACCGCGTGCTGACGGAGCCCGCCACGCACCGCTACGGCCTGCACATGCAAAACGCCGGCGCCGCACTCTCGGCGCTTTTGTACCTGCGCGCGCAAGGCGCAGGCGTCTTCCCGATCCACGCAGGCATCCCGCCGGAAACCGCCCGCGAAATGGCGCAGGCGGCGGGCTGCGACGTGATGCTCAGCGACGGGCTGAAACAGACCAGCCTGCCCCAGGCGGACACCGCCCCGCGCGGCGGTGTTCTGGTGCAGATGAGCTCCGGCACCACGGGTGCCGCCAAGGTGATCACCCGCAGCTGGGCGGAAATCGCGGCAGAGGTCGAAAGCTACGCCGCTTTCTTCACCGCCAGCGCCGCGATGACGCCGGTGATTGCCTGCCCCGTCACCCATTCCTACGGGCTGATTGCCGGCGTTTTCGTGGCGCTGCACCGCGGCCATGTGCCGGTGGTGCTCGACAGCCTGAACCCGAAATACATCCTGCGCCGCCTGCGCGAAACCGATCAGCCGCTGCTTTATACCTCGCCCGCAATGCTGCACACGCTGGCCCGCCTCCTGCCAGATGGCCAGCGCCTTAACGCTGCCAACACCTCCGGCACCGTGCTGCCAGAGGCCTGGTTCCAAGCGATCCGCGCCCGCACCACCCATCTGTTCCAGCAATACGGCTGCTCCGAGGCAGGCTGCGTCGCGATCAATCAAGATTTGCAAAACCCCTATGACGTCGGCCAAGTGCTGCCGCATGTGACCCTATCCGCGGGCCACAACGGCACCCCGGATGCGGTCCGTATCACCATCGCGGGCCAGACTATCGACACCGGCGACCTCGGCTGCCTGACCGGCACGGGAATGCTCGTCTTCACCGCCCGCGCCGATGACATGATCAATGTCGCAGGCCTCAACGTCTATCCGCAGGACATCGAGAAAACCGTCATGGCCCTGCCCGGCGTCAGTGACGCCGTCGCCTTCCGCCTGCCCGACCCGCATTCCGGCGCCCGCGCGGGTCTCTTGTATGCCGGCACCGCCAGTGAAGACACCATCCGCCAGGCCTGCCGCACAGCCCTTGCGGATTACCAGCAACCCGCCCTGATCCGGCACCTGCCCGCCCTGCCCCGCCAGGCCAACGGCAAGATCAGCCGCCGCGAGATCGCCGCAAAGTTCACACCGGAAAGTGCAGACGCATGACCTATGACACCATCCTCGAGGCTATCCGCCAGACCCTCTCCGGCCCGCTTGCCAACCCGCATATGCAGAATTTCTCCGCCCAGGCGGTGCTGAACGACGACCTGCACATCGACTCGGTGATCCTGATCAACCTGATGCTGCATCTGGAAACGGACCACGGCATCGAGATGCCGGAACGCGAGCTGTCCAAGAGCGATTTCGCCACCGTCGACGGGCTGATCCGCATGCTGCTGGGCGACGCCCCTGAAGCCGCCGAAGACACCTCCAACGCCCCCGCCCCCAGCGAAATCACCGTGCATTGCTTCGTCAGCTGCCTCTGCGCCGCGATCCGCCGCCACGCGCATCTGAACTTCCGCCCGTTCTATTTCGGCACCTGGGACAGCAGTTTTGCGGTGACGCCTTCGATGCAGCTCGCCTACCACAGCGAGGAGATCACCCAGGACCACTTCGCGGCTTGGGTGGAGCGGCTCTACAACATCCCGGTGCGCGAATGGTACGACCACAGCCGGACCAAGGAACAGAACCTGATCCGCTTCGAACAGCTCCTCTCAACCAAATCCGATGAGGAGCAGCTGGTGGTCTTCCTCGACATGTTCCACCTGCCGGAGCGCGAGAACAAGTACAACCAGAACCCCTTCCCGCATTACGTCATCATTGAGCTGACCGATGATCCGGACCTCTGGCACCTCTATGACCCGGACTACCGTTGGCGCGGCGGCCTGCCGCGCGAAACCATCCTGAACGCGATGGCGCAGCCCACCGTCGCGGGCGGCTATATCCTGAACAGCGGCGATGCGCAGGCACCGCAGGCACCGGATCTGGCCGCCTATTTCACTGAAACCTTCCGCGCTAATGATAACCTGCTGACCTCCGCCCTGCGGCGGATCTTCACCTACCACTGCGACCCGGCCCGCCCGCTGGCGCTGGCCGACCTGGGCCGTGCGGTGCGCGAAATGCCGGTGCTCTCTTTGCGCAAATACGCCTATGAGCACGCCTTTGCCTTCTTCTGGCAGGAGCTGGACACACCGTTTGAGCCCTTCGACGCCGAATGCGACCGGGTCGAGGCGCTCTGCGAAGGCTTCCGCAGCCTGCACTTTCTGGCTGCCCGGATCGCTCATACCGGCGACCGCGCCATGATCCCCGACCTGTTCGCGGCGCTGGACGCTCTGGACCAGCTCGAATTCACCATCAAAGCGGCGCTGCACGCCCAGTTTGACACTTGGTGCGCCGCCAACCTGCCAGCCCCGCCCAGTTTTCCGGCCAGCTCGCAACTGGAAGACACCCAGCCGCAGGAGGTTCCGGCATGAAAATCTCGCTTTGCACCATTTCCTTCCGCCACCAGCTGATCGGGCTCAAGGACATCGCCTTCTGGGCCCGTGACAACGGCTTTCAGGGGATTGAACTGTGGGGCGTCCACGCCCGCAACCAATCACCGCTGGCCATTCACAACGCCCAGTGGATGGCCGCCCAAGGCCTGTCGGTGCCGATGATCAGCGACTACCTGCCGCTGCATGACCCGGACCTCTTGCGCAGCCGCACCCTGGCGCTCTGCGCCCAGGCCCGGACCTGGGGCGCGGCCAAGATGCGCACCTTTGCGGGCCAGCAGGCCAGCGCCGATGCCACACCGGAAGAACGCCGCCAGACCACCCGCGCTCTGCGCGAGGCCTGCGTCATTGCCGCCGACCACGGGCTGCGGCTTCTAGTGGAGACCCACCCCGGCACCCTCGCCGACACGCTGGCTGCCACCTGCGATCTGATCGACGCTTCGGATCACGACGCGCTCGCCATCAACTTCGACGCGCTGCACGTCTGGGAAGGCGGCGACGACCCGGTTGAGGCCCGCCGCATCCTCTTGCCCCGCATCGCTCATTACCACCTGAAGAACGTCTCCGCCCGCAACCGGCTGGACGTCTTTGCCCCCGCCAACGTCTACAGCGCCGCAGGCAGCCGCGACGGCATGGTACCGCTGTTCGAGGGCGCCTATGACTACAGCGCGCTGCTGGCAGAAATGGCCCAGGACCCCGCCTGCGAGGCCTCGCTGGAATGGTTCGGGGATGCGGTTTTTCAGACCCTGAAAAGCGATACTGCCCAGATTCGCGCCCAAACCCGGCGGACGGAGTCCGAAACCGCGGAAGCGGTCTGAAAACGTCGGCCTCCGATCCTGGCACTAGAAACCCGGCACGCTGGCTAACGTGCCGGGTTTTCTGTTTCCGCATCCAGCCTGTGTGAAATCACACCGCCTCAGGCACCCGCTCCGCCGCGCCCGCCTGGCGCTGCCACAGCCCGGCGTAGACCCCCTGCCGCGCCAGCAGTTCCGCGTGGCTGCCGTCCTCGGCAATCTCCCCCTCCTGCAGCACCACGATCCGGTCCATCTGGGCAATCGTCGACAGCCGGTGGGCAATCGCAATCACCGTCTTGCCCTGCATCACGTCAAGCAAAGTCTTCTGGATCGCTGCCTCCACTGCACTGTCCAGCGCCGAGGTCGCCTCGTCCAGAATCAGGACCGGCGCGTTCTTCAGCACCACCCGCGCAATTGCGATCCGCTGCCGCTGGCCGCCCGACAGCGCCACGCCGCGCTCCCCCACATGGGCATCGTACCCGGTCCGCCCCGCGTGGTCGCGCAAGCCCATGATGAACTCATGTGCCTCGGCCCGCTTGGCGGCGGCAATCATCTCTGCCTCCGTCGCACCCGGGTTGCCGTACATGATATTGGCCCGCACCGAGCGGTGGATGAGCGAGGTGTTTTGCGTCACCACCCCGATCCGGCTGCGCAGGCTCTCCTGCGTCACGCCGCGGATGTCCTGCCCGTCGATCAGGATGCGTCCGCCCTCCGGGTCGCGGAACCGCAAGAGCAGGTTGATCAAAGTCGATTTCCCCGCCCCCGACGGTCCGGCAATACCCACCCGCTGGCCCGCCGGTATGTGCAGATCAATGCCGTTCACCCCGCCTGCCGTGTTGCCGTAATGGTGCCGCAGCCCCTCGATCCGCACCTCGGCGCGGGCCACTTCCAGCGGCTTTGCCCCCGGCGCATCCATCACCTCATGCGCTGCCGACAAGGACCGCAGCCCCTCGCGGATCACCCCCATGTTCTCAAACAGCCGGATCGTCACCCACAGGATCCAGCCGCTCATCCCGTTGAGCCGGATCGTCAGCGCCGACACCGCCGCCACCTCGCCAACGCTGACAGACCCGCGCATCCACAGCCAGATCGCAGGCGCCACAACGATCAGGATCAGCACACCGTTGATGACGATGCTGCCAAACGCCAGCCGCGTCATCATCCGCAGAAACCGCTGATAGCGCGTCCGCAGCCGCCGCAGCGCCGACAAGGCATAGGCCTGCTCCTGCCCGTCGCGGGCAAACAGCTTCACCGTTTCGATATTGCCATAGGCATCGACAATCCGCCCGGTCGCGGCAGAGCGCGCATCGGACCATTTCTCAGCTGTCGCCGCCACATTCAGCGCGGTATGCCGCACATAAAGCGCATAAAGTCCCACCCAGGCCACCAGCGGCACTGCCAGCCGCCAGTCGATCTGCGTCAGCACCACCACCGCGCCGATCATATAGGTGACGGCAAACAGCACCGCCTCGAACAGCATATGCACGCTGTCCTGCACCGCAGGCCCCATCTGCATCACCCGGTTGCTCAGCCGCCCGGCGAAATCGTTCTGAAAGAACCCCGCCGACTGCCCTAAAAGATGCCGGTGCGCCTGCCAGCGCACCTGCTCCTGCAGGTTCGACGACAGTGTCTGCTCCAAGAGCAGGTGATTGAGCCCCACCAGCGACGGCCGCACGATCAGCACGCAGAACAGCGCCAGCAGCATCTCGCTGCCATGCGCAGCCCAGAACGCGCCCGCCCCAGTCTCTGCCATCAGGTCCACCACCCGGCCGGAATAGAAAATCAGCCCGCTCTCCATCAGCGCGGTCAGAACGCCGGTGGCAAACATCAGCGGCAGCCATTTGCGGTAGGGCGCCAGCTGCTGCGCCAGATAGGCCCGCAAGGCGGGCCGCGGCGGCGCCTGATGCGCAGGCGCAAAGGGATCAACAAGGTTTTCAAAAGCCCGGAACATTTTGGAGGCCTCTCAAGGATTTTCATGGAACCGCTTGAGATGTGGGTCGCCGTATCCGCCCGCCCGAATCCCCGAAAACAGAGACTAACAAGGGCAAGGGCGCGGATCCTGCCTGCACCGCAGCCCGCCCCTTTTAGGGGCCCCTGCCCCGCTTGTCAGCAGCGAAATTCGCGCCCCGTTGGCAAAATGCGCCCCGGATTTCTGCTTGCGGCAGGCCTGCAGCCCGTTATTGTGCTGCAATCTGAGTAAAACACTAAGGATTACATCATGCTCACCGATCAGGGCCGTTTTGAGACCCCGAACGCCTCCAGATACCTGCAGCAGCTTTGCAAGCATTTTGCGCATAAGGTTGCCGTCGAACACGACGGTACCCGCGGCACCGTCGCGCTGGGAATGGGGCCTGCGACATTGCAGGCCACAGGAAACACCCTGACCGCAGAGGTCACCGCGCCGGACGCCGCAGACCTGGCAGAGGCCCGCGATATCATCGACCGCCACCTGGCGCGCTTCGCCTTCCGCGAGGCGTTTGAGGCGATGGACTGGCAGTCCGCAACCGCCTGATCCCGAAATCTTGACAAAACGGGTTGGGTTTCCTACCCGTGGCCGCAGGTTTCGCAGCGAAACCTCCCAGCAAGGCATTCCCCGCTCCCTCAGGGGCCGCCCAGCCAATCCCCAAAACCTGCCGCCGCAGCCCCGCGGCGCTTCTGGCTGGAGACCGGTCCATGACCTTTCGTTTGCCCGCAGCCGCGGCTGCCCTTCTGCTCATGGCCTCCCTGACTGCGGCTCAGGAGACCCCGGCAATACCGGTGCCCGCCATCAGCGCGGACACGCCCGCCGCAGCCGAAACTGCGCCAGAACCTTCAGCCCCTGTTGCCCAGCCGCCTGTTGCTCCGGTCCCAGCATCTCCGTCCCCTGCCCTTTCGACAGACGCAGGCACGCTGGCCGCGCCCCCTGCACCGCAGACTGAGGCCGAAACGGCCGCAAGCCAGCCCGAACTGGCGCAGATGGCCAATGACGCCTCTGCCAAAGCCCTGAAATTCCTGCGCGATGGCGGCCCCTCGATCTGGGCCATCGCCGCCCTGTCCGTGATCACTCTGGCGCTGATTCTGTGGAAGATCTGGCGGCTGGCCCTCATCGGCGCCTGGTCCCGCGGCAAGGCCGCCGATGCCGTCGCCGCCTATGAACGCGGCGACCGCGCCGCTGCGCTGGCCATCGTGCAGACCCGCATCGGCGTGCGCTCCAAGGTCGTCACGGCCGCCCTCACCGCCACCGCCAGCCTGCCGGAGGACCGCGCCCGCGAAGAGACCGCGCGCGTCGCCAAACTGCATCTGACCAGCGCCGCCACCGGCCTCGGCGCGCTAGAACTGATTGCCACCATCGCGCCGCTCCTGGGTCTCCTCGGCACCGTTCTGGGCATGATCGCCGCCTTCCAGGCGCTGCAGGCCGCAGGCTCCAAGGCCGACCCCGCCCTGCTGGCCGGCGGCATCTGGGAGGCACTTCTGACCACCGCCGCCGGCATGGCCGTGGCGATCCCCGCCTCCGCCGCCCTCACCTGGTTTGAGGCCGTGATCTCCCGCATCCGCCGTGATCTGGAGGACAGCGCCACCCGCATCTTCGTCGCCTCCCAGCCCGATCAGCTGGCGCTGGCCGCCGAGTAGCCCCATGCAGCTCGCCCCCGCCCCGCGCCCGCGGCGCAAACCCAGCCTGACACCGATGATCGACGTGGTGTTCCTGCTCCTGGTGTTCTTCATGCTGGCCTCCCGCTTCGGCATGGATACGGTGCTGCAGCTGCCGCTGGCCGGACAGGGTGGCACTTACAGCGGCCCGCCGCGCCTCATTGGCGTCGGCCCCGGCAACCTGGATGTGAACGGCGTGCCGGTGGCGGACAGCAATCTGGCCCAGGCATTGGCACCCCTGATGAAGACCCCAGCCGACATGCTGATTCTCAGGGGCCGCGACGGTGCCAGCCTGCAGCGCATCACTGACATCACCGCCCTGCTGCAGCAGGCAGGTCTTAGCAACGTCGTGCTGGTGGAGTAAGGCAGCGCCCATGGACCTGAGCGATCCCCCGAAACGCCCCCGCACCGAATCCATCGTGCCGATGATCAACGTGGTGTTCCTGCTATTGATCTTCTTCCTGATGACTTCACGGCTGGCGCAGCCCGACCCGTTCGACGTCACCCCGCCCGATGCCGCCTCCGAGGCCGCGCCGGAAGCCCAGCCTGTGCTCTACATCGGCGCCGATGGCAGGATCCATTTCGACGGGGCCGAGGGAGACGCTGCCCTCACTCGCCTCGCCGCTGCCAGCGCAGGCCACCCCAGCGTGCAACTGCGCGCCGACGCACGGCTGGAGGCGAAAACCCTCGCCCGTATCCTGCGTCAGCTGGCGGAGGGTGGTCTCACCGGCGCCGAACTGGTGGTGCAACACCGATGAAACGCGCCGCAGAAATCACCGTCTTTGCGGGCCTCGCGAGCCTCATCCACATCGCGCTCTTTGCAAGCGCGCCAGAGCAGGGCGCGCAATCCAGCGGTGCCGGCGGTGAGGCGCTGGTCTCGCTGCAGCCCGCCAGCGCCGAGGTCGCCCGCATGGCCGAGGCTTGGCAAAAACCGCCCGAGACCCCGCAGATCGAGACCCCGAGCCCGGAAGCTCCGCCGCAGATCCAGCCCCCTGTCCTGCCGCAGATCGACCTGGCCCGGGCGCCGCGCGCCGCACTTCTGGCGCCGCCCGCCCGGTCCGCCGCAGCCCAGCCCGTGCAGGCGGACACAAACCCGCCGCCACCGCCCAAACCGCGCAGATCAGAGCCTGAACCGGAACCTCAGGCCAAACCGCAACAGACGCCCCCGCCCAAGGCCAACTCCACCCGCAACGTGGCAGGCCAAGCGGGCCAGCGCGCCGCGGGTGCAGGCGGCGGCGCTGAGGCGGGCGAAACCGGCGGCGCCCGCACCGCTACCGCCGATCCCGGCCGCGAGGCCAAGCTGCGCAATATCTGGGGCAACAAGATCCGCGCCCGCATCGAACGGCGCAAGCGCTACCCCTCCGGTGCCAGAGGCGGGGCCCAGGTGGTACTTCGCCTGACGGTCGCCCGCGACGGTCGGCTGCTGGACCACCGCATCGCCAAATCCTCAGGAATTGCCGCGTTTGATCAGGCCGCGCTGGACGCCGTCGCCCGCGCCGGAAAATTCCCGCCAGCCCCGAAAAAGCTGCAGGCCAGCCAAATCCGCCTCAGCCTGCCCGTCAGCTTCACCCGGTAGCGCCGTCAGCCCTCTTCCAGCCTCACCGTCACCACGCTGTTCATCGAGTTGCTGACGGTGCAAGCGGACTTGGCCTGCGCCACGATCTGCCCGGCTAGCGCCGCATCATCCGAAAGCCTGCCAATCACGGCAACCTCTGCCGTTTCCAGCCGCCCCGGCAGCTCTGGCGCACCAACTCCGGCTACCCGCACCTGAAACGGCGGCAGCTTGTGCCGGCCGGCCGTCCATTCCAGCGACCGCACAATACAGGCTCCAAGCGCGGCCAGCATCGTCTCCACCGGAGAGCCTGCAGGCGGGTACAGGCTGCTGTCCGCCCCTTCGCCGTCGGCATAGCGCAGCTCTGCGCCGCCATCAAAGATCACGAACACCGGGCCATAGCGCTTGGGTTTGACTTTCAGGACCATGCTCACCTCCCTTTCCCTGCAACAGGCCGCACCCGGTCACCCCCGGAAAACAGGCTCTAAACAGGAAGATCCTCAAACGCGCCGGGAACCAGCTCTTCCCAGAACGCGGCCATCTCCGCCGCCAGCAGCGCCGCCGCCCAGCCGCGGTTGCGGAACTCCTCGCGGTCGATTTCATCTTCCAGGCGGCTCAGGAACAGCCGCTTGTCCGCATCCCTCTGGGTGGGTGAGCGCCCTCCCGCCAGCTCCCGTATCCGCTCCAGCTTCTGCGCACGCCGGGTCCGTTCCCGCGCCTTGGCCGCATCCTCTGCCGCGGCAGCCCGCGCCGCCTCGGCCTCCGCCGCCTTGCGCGCCTCCGCCGCGGCCAGAACCTCCGGCGCCACCTCCTTAGCAGTCTCGGCAGGCCCGGATTTGTAGTCGTCGCGCAGCGCCGCGCTCAGATAGCGCACCGGGCTGTCGACCCCCTTCTGCCCCTTCAGATAGCCGACCTTCTCGGCGACATAGTCCTCGCCATGCTCGGCAATCCACTGCCGCGCCAGCCGGTCGCTGACGCCCAGCTCCATCAGCTGGCCATAGACAGCCCCCTGCCGCACCCCCGCGCCATCGTCGATATCCAGCATCGCCAGCTGCGGGTTCTCCTTGATCCGGAACCGCACCTCCGCCACCTGCCGCCCCATCTTCTTGAACTCCGGCGTCAAGAGGATGTTGGAAGTCTTGTTCACCTCCGCCCCCGCCGGCTTGATGATCTTGGCATTGAGATGCTTGAAGCTCT
>JABXIA010000132.1 GCA_013373325.1 Paracoccaceae bacterium | reverse complement strand
GGACGTCGGCAGGGCGCGGCAAGGGATCGAGGACCTGTCGCAGCAGGAGGCTGGCGGCGGACTGTCCGGCCTGGCCGGGCGCGGCGCGGTGTTCCGGGTGCTGATGCAGAAATCCGATGAGCTGGCAGCGCTGGAAGGGCTGATTGCAGAACAGGAGGCGCCGGTCGCCGCGGCTTTTGCCGAAGGCAACGTGATCCTCAGCCGGATGCGCGCGCTGACTGTAGCACCGGGGCCTGTCACCGCCCGTGGTGTCGAATTCTCAGAAGAATCCGTGCGCCTGGCCGGTATCATTGCAGAGCTGCGGCAGCTGTCGGTGGCGCCATTGGTAGACCGTGCGGCGCGGGATCTCGCTGAGTCCGTCGTGCTCCCAAGGCTGGACGCAGGGGATGCGGGCGGCCAGGCCGCACAGCAAGCAACCATTACCTCGCTGCTGCAGGTTCTGGCGCAACGGGCCGAGACTTTGCGTGCCGCGGCGGCCGAGGTTCTGGCGCTGGAGCCCGCTGCAGAAGTTGTCTACACGCCGATTTCCAAGGCCGACGCGGTGATCCAATATGCGGCGAATTTCGCCCCGTCCTGGGCGGGCGCCATTGCCATCGACCTGTTGCCCGCGGTTCTGGTGCTGATCGTTGCGGTGGCGCAGGGAGCCATCCGCGCCGGGCGGGAGCCGGCCGGGGCGGAGGATTCAATGACTGTGGCAGAGCTGCGCGCCGCGGTGCTGGCGCTGCGCGAGGTCGAGGCCGCTGCACCTGGCCCGGGCGGGGATACGGAGGATGAGGCGGCTGCCGGCGAGGCGGAGGACGGCAGCGGCGCGCCTGGCGCAGCCGGGCCGCGTCCCGGGCCGAGAGCGGTCGAATGAGCTGGAGCAGACGGATTTCCGGACGCGGGCCAGGGGCACCTTTCCGCTGGCTTCTGGGGGCGCAGATCGGCTTGGCGCTGCTGCTGGTGCTGCTTGATCTTGGCCCGGCGCTGCCGCGGCTGCTGTCGCCGGTGTCGGTGCCGGAGATGGACCAGCCCACCCGGCCGGGCGATCAGACCCGGCATTACAGGCCTGACCGCCCGGCCAACCCCGGCCCCGGTATCGACCGCGACATGCCGCGCCGGATGCTGGCCGAGGAGACAGCACTGGACGGTCGGCCTGCCCTGCTGCTGCAGGGCGCGATCTCGCCCGGCGACGGCGAGCGGATCGTTGCGGAGCTGCGGCGTGCAAAGCCCGAAATCGTGCTGCTTGACAGCTCCGGGGGCAGCGTTGCCGATGCGCTGGAGATTGGCCGGGCGGTTCGGGAGGGCGGGGCGGATACACGCCTGGCGGAGGCAGCGGTCTGCCTGTCGGCTTGCCCCTATGTCTTTGCGGGCGGCATAGGGCGGCAGGTTGCGGGCACAGCGCGCTTGGGGGTCCATCAGCACCGGTTCGGAGAGTCCGCCATTCTGCCCGCATTCCTGGCGGTCGAGGATATCCAGCGCGGCCAAGCGCGTGTGCTAGAGCATCTGGATGTCATGGGGATCGATCTGCGGATCATGGGGCCGGCAATGGCCACGCCGGCCGACGAGATCTATATTCTGACCGCCGAAGAGCTGGCGGAGTGGAACTTGGTGACGGACTGACCGGGTGGCGGGACGGCGCTGCGGTAATGCATGGCGCCGCCGCGCCCCGCTTGCGCAGCCGCCCTTCTCGTCGCCGGAGATGCTGCGCGCAAAGTCAAGGTCGTGGGCTTGCGATGTGCCGGCTGGCTTGATGCGTATCCTGACCCTGGTACGACTACCAGTCTCCTCTCCGATTATGCGCAACCACCGCAAAGCGCAGCAGCGCCGTCAGGCTAACGCCGCCGCTCATGTGAAGCCTGAGTGACGCGCATCGGCAGAGTGGAACCATCACTTTACCACAGCGTTTATTATATGCCTGCAGATACAGTCGCGGCGACCGGCAAGGGCTTCTGCGCAAATTGAGAACCGACGGAGGTTGTGATGCTCAAAGATTACTCAGATGGAGATCGGATAGTCAGGCGTTCTCCTTCAAGCGGCCCCGGCAGTCCTGACGTGTGGGGGATATATGAACCTGACACGGGTTCGGTGCAATATATCTGCGCTGACCCCGAAACCCGCAAAGCTGCATTAATTGATGTGGTGTGGAATTTCAGCCCTCAGAATGCTGCGACATCGGAAGTTAGCTTGGAGCAGGTACTGCAAGTAGCTGATGGTGAAGGGCTGGAGATAAATTGGATTCTCGACACGCATCCTCATGCCGATCATTTGATGGCTTCAGCGCGTTTGAAGGAGCGCACAGGAGCGGTAACGGCTATTGGGGAAAAACTGCATGAGGTCGGTGATCTCTGGCGGGAAATATACCACATGCCGGATGCACTTGAGCCTGAACAGCATTTTGACCGCTTGCTCACTGATGGAGAGACCCTCCAACTCGGCAGCCTGCAAATCCGAGCCATGCTTTCACGCGGGCACACGCTCGCTTCGCTTTCATATGTCTGCGGCGATGCAGCTTTTGTGCATGATACATTGATGCACTGCGATGTGGGTACTTCCCGCGCCGACTTTCCCGGTGGATCAGCCAGCCAGTTGTGGGACTCTATTCAGGATATTCTGTCACTGCCTGAGGATACCCGTCTGTTTGTCGGCCACGATTACGGAACGGCAAGCCGCGATGCGCCGGCATGGGAAGCGACGGTCGCGGAGCATTTGGCCAGGAACCCGCATGTAAAGGCAGGCACCCGGCGCGAAGACTGGATTGAGCTGCGCGAGGAACGCGACCGAGAATTGGCACTACCGGATCGCATGCTTGCAGCCTTGCAAATAAACCTTCGGGGCGGACGCCTTGGCGAGGCCGAAAGTGACGGCAGGCACTACCTGAAAATTCCTGTGAACAAATTGTGAGGAAAAGATGAAAGCCGAAAGTATGAAGGAAATGATTATCGCTGCCCGGGCAGAGATATTTGCTGCCAAGCCCCATGATGCCTATGAGGGGCTGCAGAACGGTGGATTACTTCTCGATGTCCGCGAGGCCGAAGAAGTCGCCGAGGCACAGGTGCCTGGAGCGCTGTGCGTGCCGCGCGGCCTGCTTGAGTCGCGGGCCGACCCGGAAAGCGGCAGCAGCCGGCCGGAACTAGTGCGTCAGCGCGGCAACGGGAGAGTATACGTGCTGTGCGCATCCGGAGCGCGCGCGACCTTAGCTGCGCATACGCTGACCCGCATGGGCTATGAAGCCAGTGTGATAGAGGGGGGCATGGAAGCGTGGAAAGATGCTAGCCTGCCGATCGGCCGCTAGAAACACCCGGCTGGGGGGTACCGCCGCTGTCGGCGAAGCCACCAAGCGCACAGCTTCACCGCGGAATGCATAACGCTTGAAATCCGTGACTAAAACGACTGGCTCCTGAGCCTGAGCAGCAGAAAGCCGCGTATTGCCCATATTTCATGATGTTCCAAAGGAAAGGAGACTAAGATGAAGTTGTTCTTTACTGGCGGCGCCGTGGCGTTCGCTCTGACTGCGACATCCCTGTCCGCTGCTCCACTCTTTACCAAGGACCGTATCGCTGGCTTAGGCCCAGTGAATGGTGAACAGAATTGGCTGGTCAAGGGCGGCAATGGCAAGAGCAACGGGCACGGGGGCGGCAAAGGAAAGCTGCGCCAGAAGGGCAATGGCAATGGCGGCAGCGGGAACGCGCACGCAGGCAGCGGCAAACCCGAGCATGCAGGCGGACCGAAGCCCAGGGCGAACAGCAACGATGCCCGGCAAGCGCCGGATGAAAACGGTCATGGCGCCAACGGCCGCCGGGCCTTCACCATGGAAGAACGCGCAGAAGAGGTCAGCCGCATCATCTCGGCGCGGGCACCTGCTGGCCGCGACATGACGCGCGTCCTGGGCGCGGCGGCCCTCGCCTTGGCGACTCCACAGCTGGTCGTGACCGACATCCCAGAGGATGAGCTGATCACCTTCATCAATTGCCCGCCTGGCCTCGCAAAAAAGGATCCGCCCTGTGTGCCGCCCGGTCTGGCCAAGAAAGGCGTCACCTACGGCGATTGGGCGTCTTACGACCGGGATGGGTACGACGCGATCTGGGTCGAGCGCCGAGACAAATGGCTCCACTCCGCAGTTGATGCCGATCCGGCCTCCGAACTCCTCCTGCTGCAATCTGACCAGATTGCGACGCTCTTCAATCTCGGCCCAGCGCCCAATGGCCACCGCTATGCGCTGATCGACGGTATGCCCGTTCTGCTTGATAAAGACGACTATACCTCGCTGCTTCTGGTGAACCAGATCGCACAGGTGCCTGACATGATGGCCGGTGTGCCAATCGCCCCGACTGCGGCCCTGACGCAGGATGAACTGATCAACCTGTACCGTCTGCCGCAGCCGGGCGCCGGTGAACATTACGCCGTTCTGAACGGTCAAGTCGTGAAGCTGAACGACTCGGAATTTGAACTCCTGCAGATGCTGCGCATAGCGCGGGCCGTTCTCTAATCTTTCGGACCGAAGAGGAAGGGCAGACAAATGTCTCCCGGCCTTTTTCAATGGGTGGGGCCGGGCGACCCTTAGTTTTGCCATGTGCGGCAACAGCTTCCCATTTTTTTCTGCCCCCGCCCCCCCGCAAGCGCCGCCTGCACCGCCAGCAGCGCAGCCTGGGCTGCGCGTTCACTGCGCCCTCTTCTTTACGGCGCGTTTCGGCTGGACAGCGAGAGAGATACGGCTCCTTCTGCTGGCTCTTCGTGGTCACTTAGCCTGGCTTCCCCCCAGTTTATCGGCCTTGACAGCGCCTCGTTCGCCCATCGGCTCGTCCGGCCCGACTGTCGTATCCCGCGCTGTCTGCGCTTCGATCTCGGCGTTCAGCTCTGCGCCAAGCAGAATGATAAATGCAGAGATCCATAGCCACATCAGCAGAACAATCGCGCCTGCAAGCGTTCCAAAACTCTCGTTGTAAGACCCGAAGTTCCCAACGTAAAAAGCAAACGCCGCCGATCCAGCAAGCCACAGAATGCAGGCTGTCACGGCGCCTGGCGAGACCCACTGAAACTCAGGCGTGTCCCGTGACGGGCCGTAGCGGTAGAGCACCGCCAGCCCGGCCAGCGTCATTATCAGAAGCACGCCCCAAACCGTCACTGTGCCCAGTATTTCGGCCATGGGACCGGCCTCCAGAATAGCCACAGCCGACGGCACAGCCAGAGTGGCGGTCAAGCCCACGAGAAGGCCAATGATCAAGCATACTGTTAAAGCGATGGTGACCAAGGTCTTAACGAAAAAGCCGCGCTTTTCCGTTTCGTCATAAGCGACATTCATTCCTTCAATCAGGCTGCTCATGCCCTTCGACGCCGAGTAGATGGAAATCAGAATGCCTGCTACTGCGGTAAGACCCAGCCCCCCCTCGCGCGACCCTGCTACCTCGGCGGCCTGTGCGGTGATGATGTCCATAGCTTGCTCGGGCACGACACCGGACAGGCTGGAAATCTGATCGACGATTTCCTTTGGCTCAATCATCAAGCCGCCGATTGCCAAAAGCGCGGTGATGGCGGGAAACAGGGCCATCAACCCGTAGAACGCCACTCCGGCAGCAATCAGGCCGACGTGGTCTTCGGCTATTTCATCTTTCACTCGGAAGGCAATATCCTTCCAGCCTCGCGGCGGGATTTCCATCGGTGTTTCGGCGTCACGGCCTCGGCTCATAGCGGTTCCCTCCTGGATAAACGGACACAGAGGCCCAGCATGGCGCCAGCCGCGTAGCGCAGCTGATCTCCGCCAGCGATATCGCGCGTCCGGATCAGCTTTCCGGTCTCCATGCCTCTTTCAGTGAGCGACGGCCGCGGCAAGCACTGGTGCAGAACAACGACACACTTGATTTGCTTTGGTATCGTCACTGAAAGTGCAACGTTTGTCCCGAACGAATGTTCCGAGCCACCTGCCATCGGAGTGAGGTGGTGCCTGCGCAGCATAGTTTGCCATCCGCGCTTCAATACCGCTCGTGGCTGACGCATCATCCGTCGCTTCGGGTTCTGACAGGGCAATCGCCGCCTGAGGCACGAGCGGTGGTTCGCGGGACAGCCGCCTTTCCAGCGAAAACATGCTGCCCTGACGGTCCACCGCAATCTGCGCTGCGGCACGAAGGAACTCTGCAGCCGCTGCCGCGTTCTCCTTACAACGCCGCAAGGGGGCGCATCCCCGTAATCCCGCACTTTGAACCTCAAGGAGGACAAGACATGGACAACGACCGAATCTCCGGAAAATGGACCGAACTCAAAGGCCGCCTGCGCGAAACTTATGGCGAACTGACAGACGATGAGTTGGAGCAGACCCGTGGCGAGCGTGAGCAGCTGGAAGGCCTGCTGCAGCAGCGTTTAGGCAAGACCAAGGACGAGGTTCGCAAAGCCATTGACCGCATTCTGGATGCGATTTGACTAGGCGCGCAGACCGAACAGCGACACGGACGCCGCCGCGCAGCTGCAGAAACTGCTCAAATTGGCGAATCAACGCTTTTCCCCGCGTCTCGATGATTGACCAGAAACGGAACGAAAGGACGGTTTGAGCTTCGTCCCCAACCTCGTTTTCTTTGCCGACTTGGGCGGCGACACAATAATGATTATACCGCAACAGCAAATAGATGCTGCGTCAGCAAAGCCCTGGAAAGGAAACGACAGATAAGTCCAGTCTCTTTCCTATCCAGTCACCATGCAGCCAAGTTGCGGTTTGGATGAGGTCACCGAAACCATTTGGCAATGACCGCTTCGGTGATATGGGTCGCAACGCAGCAAAAAGCCCGCCGCGAGCGCGAAGCGATGCGACGTCAGCGAACACGGCAAGTGCAAAAGGCTGGTTTGTCCCGCAACCTGTGAATCTGCCGTCTTGAAGTTTCTGCGCAATCGACGAATGGCAGATTTTGCCGCTGCCCTGCGGCGTTGGAACCTGAGCGCTTGCAGCGGTTTTCGTGCTGCGAGCGCACGCAGCGCGAAATTCCAAGGTACAAGTTGGGCTCTGACTGGGCATTCGCCGCACCAGGTGTGAATGACGGCAGGCAGCCCGAAGCGGCCGTAGACATGGCGACTGGGGGCAATGATGCTGTCGGTGCAAAATTCCATGGCCACTTTCCCGAAAGCGGACTCTCGGCAGGGCTGAGCTTTCTCCGGTGATGCTGCGGCTCGCACCAGAGGCAGAGGAGCGCAGCAAAGCTGACCTATGCAAATGCGGCACGGCAACAGCGGTATCTTACTGAAGCAGCCGATCGTTCGTCCAACAGTGCTTGTGGCGATGCGGACGCAGCTGCGGGCCCGTGACAGGCCAACTGAGCGCCTCAAATGATCAAAGCAACAGTCCTTACCCACAACCTGAAGACATCTAGCGTGATTGGAAAACCCCGTGTAGAGATGTAAAATAGGTTTCTCCGAGATCGACAAAGGACAAGCATGGCATCCGCGCAGCAACTGATAGGCTTGGTCAAAAGCCATGCTGAAGGCAATGCTGATCGTTTCTACGATCTGGCGATGCAGTTGTCTGCCGCAGAGGAACAGAAAGGACACACCCGCTTGGCCGAGCAGCTCCGCCAGTGGGCGGAAGCTGGCCAAAAAGCACCTGAAACGCGCAAGCCGACTGTTACACCCCTAGCATCCCCTCGTGGAGATTTGGGGCAATTTCTTGCTGCAACTTACCCGTCTGAGCGCTTGGTGGACGTTATTCTCCCTCGGCAGATCGAGGAGGAACTGGCTCACATCGTCGTTGAAACCCGCCAGCGCGAAAAGCTCGAAGAAAAGGGACTTAAGCCACGGCGCCGACTGCTTTTCTCTGGCCCTCCGGGCACTGGAAAAACGCTAAGTGCACATGCATTGGCAGGTGAACTCCAGTTCCCGCTATTCTCTGTCATGCTGCACGGGCTGATCACCAAATTCATGGGCGAAACGGCCCAAAAGTTAAAAATGGTCTTCGACGCGATCAAGACCACACGTGGCGTCTACCTCTTCGACGAAATTGATGCCTTGGCAGCAACGAGAACCAATGACAACGATGTTGGCGAAGCTCGCCGTGTGCTGAACTCATTCCTGCAGTTCCTTGATGAAGACACCGGTCCTTCAATTGTAATTTCCACGACTAACCTGCCTGGAATTTTGGACCGGGCCGTTCTGCGCCGGTTTGATCTCGTCCTTCCTTATGAAATGCCCGATTCTGATGCAATCAAGCAAGCGCTCGAACGTCGCCTCATTGGCTTTTCGTTAAGTCGCATCGGCTGGAAACGTATCACAGATCACGCTCGAAACCTTTCGACCGCAGATGTGGTCGCCGCAGCCGAAGACGCCGCGCGAAGAGCTGTCTTAAGTGATACCAACAAAATTGTAACAAAAAATTTGATTGATGCTTTGGAGCGTCGCCGAGCGCTGCAAGGCTTGGGGACGGAAGAGTATGTCAAGAAACCTGCGTCACTTTCACCTCAGGGATCTCGGAGCAAATAGGCCGTATCAATGGAAAGGTACGCCAGTCAGTAAAAGGCCGAGCGACGTTCCGAATAGGGAGGCCCATGCTCAAATCTTGCTAAACGCGCTGGATGCTCTGCCCGACGTAAAATCCAATGGGTTGCCGGGACTGTACCTGGAGATCTCTGGCCGTCCAGGCGAAAAACTGAAGCGAGACAGTCTCGACACCAAAAACCTCAGCCTGCTGAAATACGAGGAAGGCAGATACCGAGAGGACCGACTGGATAAAGCGACCATTTTCGCGACTGAGAAAGGCGTCGCATCCTTTCGTAAGAAGGTGGATCAGTTTCGAACGGATAATAATCCCGACCGCGAAAAAGATGGTCAGCTGATACCAGGCAGGCCTAAGAACGCAGATCTCGTGCAGAGTGTTGCAGCAATTACCGAAGCTGGCTTGCGCGCGTTATGGCGAAGCCCCTCCCAAAAATTTCCGACTGCCAATGACAATGTGCTTTGGGAAGTATGGCTCAACCCAGAAAGCGCTGCTCGCTTTATGCAAATGGCGCCAGAATTCGGGCTCGAACCAGGAAGTGATCAGCTTGAATTTCCTGAAGACGTGGTGATAGTCGCGAGTGGAACCCGAGATGCACTTGCTGCCGCTGTCCGGAAGATTGGAGGAGTTCGAGCACTCGCCGCACCTACGGTTACGGCCGATTTCTTCGAAGGATTGCCAGTACTTGAACAGGCGACCTGGGTGGAGGAACTTGCCGGGAGAACTAGCTATCCACCAAACGCTGATCCTGGCTTTATCACCCTTTTGGACACCGGTGTAAGTCGCGCTCACCCTTTGATCCAGCCATCGCTAGCATCTGCTGATCGCCACGCGGCAGATCCCTCCTGGGCAGTGGAGGACAATAAGGGGCACGGAACACAGATGGCCGGCCTCGCACTGTTCGGTGATCTTACCACCACGCTGCAACAGATGCGGTCAGTCGAAGTACACCATCGGCTTGAATCGGTGAAATTGATCCCCGACGCCGGCGAGAACCCACACCACTTGCTCGGGGCGATTACCTCCAACGCTATCAAAACGGTTGAAGTGCAAGGGGCGCGACGACGCGTTTTTTCCATGCCGATTACCACTGGCGAGGATACTCCACATGACGGTGCCCCAACCTCATGGTCGAGCGCCATCGACGAGATCGCGGCAGGCGTATTGGGTGGCCAGAACACCATGCGGTTGTTACTCATCTCCGCAGGAAACACTGACAATTTCACCTTTACCGAAGGCAATTACCTTGATCGATGTGACCACCCCGACAACGAAATCCAAGCGCCTGCACAGGCATGGAACGCGCTGTGCGTGGGGGCATACACAGAAAAAGTAACCCTACCAGATGGCGAAGGAACGAAAGCGCTCGCACCATTTGGCGACCTGTCGCCTGCCTCGCGAACTGCCTCGTGGACGTCCTATTGGCCATTGAAGCCCGACGTGGTGCTTGAGGGCGGGAACTGGGCGGCTGGCAGCATGCCGCCACCGATGCGTCACGGCTGGTTGTCACTATTGTCAACTGACCACCGTTATCCGCAGAGGTCATTCTGCTTCACCTTTGATACCAGTGCTGCAACAGCTCTTGCAGCAAATCAAATTTCTACCCTCTGGTCTGAATATCCTGAGCTTTAGCCTGAAACAGTGCGTGGTCTCTATGTTTCCTCTGCCAGATGGACAGAGCGAATGCGTTCTCATTTGCCTGCGGGAGCAAAACCGCCAAAAAGTGGTTATGCCCCCCTCTTTCAACGCTACGGTTATGGCGTCCCAAATCTTGACCGGGCGAGACGAAGTGCGTCGAACGCAATGACCCTGATAGTTGAGGACACGATCACGCCCTATGGGCTTTTAGAAAAGACTGGCAACGACGTCCATCACGAGATGAAGCTTTTCGCTTTGCCTTGGCCGGTGGAAGAACTGCGCAAGCTAGGCAATTCCGAGGTCACGCTGCGCGTAACTCTCAGTACCTTCATTGCGCCTAATCCATCCGAAGCATCCCAAGGCAACCGATACCGGTACGCATCCCACAACCTGCGCTTCAAGCTTAATCGCGCTGACGAAAGTGAACCACAGTTTCTAGCCAGGATCAGCAAAGCTGCTGAGCAAATTGACGAGCCAGAAAGTGAGGAGCAGGATGGATGGGAGTTTGGCAGCAATAGGCGCGATGTTGGCTCTCTGCACATCGACCAACTAACCTGCAAGGCTTCTGATCTCGCCAGACGAAACCTCTTAGCTGTGCATCCAGTAGCAGGTTGGTGGAAAGCCAAGTCGCGACTGCAGGGCGAGCTGCCCACTGTTCGATATTCGCTCATTGTCGAAATAGATGCCGAAAAGCTGGAATGCGACCTACATGCCGAGGTATCTACCGCGATTGAGGCGGCGACGGCAGTTGGGAATGTTGTTGTCGTTTGAACGGCACAAGCTAGGCGGCAGGTTTGGGAATGCCTCGATGCAGCATGATGCCAGGCTAGATGTCCGGTTCGGGTTGCTTGGCGTTGTCTGGGGGAAGCTTCCTGGTGAAGTTTCGCTGCAACGTGTCCGTCCGGTGAACCCGACCTAACGGGAGGGATAGAGGCGGTCTAAGTGTCCACCATCGTTAGTGGACACCATGAGGCACTCTATGAGCAGGCGGAAGAAGCGGTTTTGGTCGGATGAAGAGAAGCTGGAGATTTGCCGCCAGACGGCTTATCCCGGCGTTTCTGTTGCACAGGTTGCGCGGCGCTATGCAGTAAATGCTAACCTGATTTTCAAGTGGCTGAAGGAGCCGCGCTTTGCTCCTGATCTGATTGAGGGTTCGGCGGAAACGGTGTTTCTGCCGGTGGAGGTTGGCCCGCCAAATTTCGAAGCCGAGCCGGTGCCAGAGCTGTCTGAACCGGTTGCCCCCTCTCCGGGACGGATCGAGATTGAGCTTGCAGGCGGTCACCGGATCAGCGCTGAGGGCGGGTTTGATCCTGAAGTTTTGGCGCGCCTCCTGAAAGGGATCCTCTCTTGATCCCGGTGCCGTCAAACACCCGGGTTTGGCTGGCGGCGGGGGTGACCGACATGCGCCGGGGTTTCAACACGCTGGCGGCGCAGGCGGAGAAGGTCTTGGCGGAAGATCCGTATTCTGGCCATTTGTTCGTGTTCCGGGGCCGGCGCGGGGATCTCTTGAAGATTATCTGGTGGGATGCCCAGGGGGCCTGTCTGTTCTCAAAGCGGTTGGAGAAAGGCCGGTTTGTCTGTCCTGCTGCGAAAGACGGCAAGATCAGCGTGACGGCGGCGCAGCTTGCGATGCTGCTGGAGGGCATCGACTGGCGGATGCCGCAAAAGACCTGGCGGCCGCTGAGCGTCGGATAGATCAACAAAATATAGGCATTGAGCGCCTTCAGGATTCACCTTCGGCCTTGGCTCCGGTATAGGGGTGGCAATGCTGAAGGACCTGGATACCGCCCCTGACGACCCGGCTGAGCTGCGCCGCATCAACGCGCTTCTGGCCGCTGAGGTCAAATCACAGGCGTTGCTGATCGAGAAGCTTCAGCATCAGCTGTCAGGTCACAACCGGCACCGTTTCGGGTCCAAATCAGAAGGCCTGGATCAGCTCAACCTGACCTTTGCGGAAGATGAGCAGATTGCGGTGTCAGCCGAAAGGCAGGCAGAATCCGCAGCCGGTTCCGGGGAAGGCAGCCCCGCCCGCCAGCACAGCCGCAAACCGCTGCCGGACCATTTGGACCGGCATGACGAGGTGCTGTCGCCGGGTGAGGAATGCGGCCGTTGCGGCGGCACTCTGAAGACCTTGGGCAACGATATTACCGAAGAGCTGGAATATGTGCCGGGCCGGTTCGTGGTGAACCGGATCGTCCGGCCCCGCAAGGCCTGCTCCTGCTGCGAAGCTATCGTGCAATCGCCGCTGCCCTCCCGCCCGATTGAACGCGGCAGGCCTGGACCTGGCTTGCTCGCGCATGTTCTGGTCAGCAAATACGCCGACCATCTTCCCCTGTACCGGCAATCACAGATCTATGCCCGCGAAGGCATCGATCTGGACCGCTCGACCATGGCGGATTGGGTGGGCCGTTCGACCGCGCTTCTGGAACCTCTGGCGGATGCAATCGGACGGATCGTCCGGCAAGGCGGCGCCCTGTTCGCTGATGATACTCCGGTCAAGATGCAGGCGCCTGGGCAGAAGAAGACCAAGACGGCGCGTGTCTGGACCTATGTCCGCGATGAGCGGCCCTGGGCCGGGCAATCGCCGCCCTGTGCCTGGTACCAGTTCACCATCGACCGCAAAGGCGAACATCCTGTCAGCCATCTCTCGGGATACAAAGGCTGGGTGCATGCGGATGGCTATTCCGGTTTCAACGGTCTGTTAGGCGAGAACAAGGCTGGCGAGATGGCCTGCATGGCGCATGTCAGGCGCAAGTTCGTGGATGTCTTTGCCTCGCAGGGCAACGCCATCGCCGGAGAGGCCATCCGCCGGATTGCCGAACTCTATGCTGTCGAGAAAGAGGCGCGGGGCAAGCCCCTGGCAGAACGGGTTGCTTTGCGGCAAGCAAAGGCCCAGCCGGTCTTCGATGATCTGGAAGCCTGGCTGCATGCACAATTGCCCAAGATCTCGGGCAAGTCGCCCTTGGCCCAAGCCATCCGCTATGCCTTGGGCCGGATGCCGAAGGCCCGGCCGTATCTCGATAACGGCCATTTGGAATTGGACATACAGTGCCGAACGCGCTGTCAAGCCCGTGGCCATTGGCAGGAAAAACTGGATGTTTGCAGGCTCCGAGGGCGGCGGCAAAGCCATGGCCATCGCTTTTACCCTGATCGAAACCGCCAAGATGAACGGCGTCGATCCACAAGCCTGGCTCACATGGGTTCTGGCCCAAATCGCGGACCACAAGATCACACGTCTGAATGAACTCATGCCCTGGCGCTACGCTGCTATCGCAGCGTAGCAGGCGGCACCGGAACCACACCAGAGCGCCTTCGCCGGACGGTCACTTTGGGTGCCATATCCGGTCTCCTCTATGGCGAGCATTGCTCGCAGAAAACCGGAACGGAAGTGAAGCAAGTCCAGAACGCCCGCCGCGTGGCAACTCGCTACGACAAAACCATGGAAAGCTTCCTGGGCTTCATCGACATTACATCCATCCGGCTTTGGCTCAGACATTTGTCAACATGACCTAGGAAGTGTTTATGGTTGAACGCGTTGTAGGCATATGCTTTGAAGTGTTTGAGATGTGAGTGGCGCTTGAACTCACTCCATTGGAGCAACATGACCTCGCTTAAGTTGCCAATACGATCATGCTCAAAGAGCGATACCGTTGCAGTATGTACAAAAGTTCTGATGTCTTTGAGTTCAGCCTTTTAGATGTGGAGCTGATAGGCGTGCTGGCAGGGTCCATCTTCTGATCAGCGAATTTGGAATTGTAGGAGGAAGCCATTATGGCAGAGGGCGATACTTGGGTTTCGAGTGTTTTGACCGACTCGAGTCTTGTGGTCGGAACGGATATTGACAGGTCTGAACCGGCTTGGCAGGCAATTGAACGAGGCGAGCCACCTGCTGCAGAGGATCTACCAATTCGAATTTATGCCAAGTACAAGAATCAGATTTTCAACGAGAAGCTACCTCAATTATTCTTTGGCAGTGGTGGAATTAAGATCTCCAAAAATCTTGCGGAAGTCATTCAGAAATTCAACCTTGGCCGCACAGATATCCGCCGCGCGCAATTATTTTTGCACGACCGAAAGACACCTATAGATCAACCTTTGTGCTCACTTGGCAGCTTGGAAAAAATGAAACTTCTCGCCCCAAACGAATGCAAGAACCTAAGAGGACATGTGGTAACACGACATCTTCCCAATCCTCCACCACCTGCAGAGTGGGGAATGCCTTGGGAGCTGCAGGATGGAGATATCGCCATTGTTTCAAATAAGGCCAATAGCTTAGATACTTGGACGGATGCGAACTTGAAAGGGTCGTGGTTCTTTAGTGACTGCATGAAACAGGCCCTTTGCGACGCCGGGTATGCAAAGCTTTTCCAGTTCCGAAAATGCCGCACTTTGCGTCTGAATTAGAACGCCCCATCAACCGATCTTAAGCGTATTATTTCACTTGGCGGGCCATTAAAAAATGACTTACTCGTTCCGATTCGATGTGCATCATATTTTTCCGAGGGAGCTTTTTGATTATCCGATGGACCAAACTTCAGACAATTCTCCGACGATCGGGGATGTCTTGACGGCGCTCTTCTCTGGTCAAGATATTGGAATATCTGAGGACATGTCGGCCAACTCCATCGGCCTATTCTGGACGCCAGGTTTGGTTCCGAACTTGAGTTCTCTGATTGAAGCAGGGTTTGGAGCTTCTCCGCACGGATCAATTGGTGGGCATCAATCGTATAATGACTTCCTTATAGGACAAGTTCATGGCGTGCTTTCCCATACTGGTTTAAGTGCGGAACAAAAAGCAGATGCACTGATCGAAACCCATTTCTTTGCGACGACAGTATCTCAGGGCGGTATGGTCGATGGCAATGGCTCTCCAATACATGTCGGCAGCTCAATGGTTGACTTCGAAAGCGCCTGGGATCAGTTCAATGAGGCTCTTTCAGATCCCCAAGACCCCATTCACAATGATTTTGCCAGCTATGAAACAAATATTCTTGCAGCCGGACAGAATGAGACCGACGCAGGCCTCTCAACCAATTACGAACACGCTGCAACCCTACCGCCGCAGCGCCGAAAGTCGGTAGGGAGCCCAGTTTACCGGTTGCTGTGGCTTGTACGAACGACGGCTTTACGTGTTGCCACCACCGATCAAGCTGACTACGCTCGCTTTCAAAGGAGTGAAACCATGCCCTTCAATTTCGTCGTCGTAGTTAGCAAAAGGTGCAT
>JABXIA010000212.1 GCA_013373325.1 Paracoccaceae bacterium | reverse complement strand
TCATGCCCATTTCCGAGTTGTACGAGGTCGAGAAAGCGTATTTGCCCTGATAATCGCAGTCAGTGTTGTCCAGGTTGCCCGAGACGATCACCTGCCAGGCGACTTCCATGGTGTCGCCGTCGATGGCGGAGAAGATGTTCACGTATTGCGACGGATCGTCCAGGATCTGGCCGTCATTGACCAGCGGCGCCTCATGCTCGCCGTTGGCAAAGACATAGCCGGTGCGCGGGAACTTCTGCGGGCGCAGACCGTGGATGTCCTTGGCGTTGGGGATCTCGATGATCTTGTCGCATTTCATCACGTCGCAGCGCACCCGGGCAACGCGGGTATTGGCCTTGTCGTTCATGAACAGGTAGCGGCCGTCATAGGTGCCGTCGGTGAACGACATGTGCGGGTGGTGCAAATCGCCGTTGTCATAGGTGACCTTGCCGTTGGCGGCCAGGAATTCCTTGGTCTCGGGCAGCAGGCCTTCGGTCAGGATTTTCAGGGACTCATTAGTCTGGCCCCAGCCGGTGGCAGAGCAGCGGTTGAACACCGGCACCCGCATCAGCTCGCGCATGGACGGCACGCCCATGATACGCAGTTCGCCGGTCTGGCCCGACGACCAGAAGCCGTAGTATTCATCCAGCTCGCCCGGCTCCAGGCCGAAACCAGCAGCCTGTGCGGGCTTTGCACCCAGCAGTGCAGAGCCCGCACCGGCGGCCGCCAGAACGGCGCCGGAGGCAGTGGCCCCCAGAAGGCCGCGGCGGGTGACGGGCAGTTTGTTTTTCAGTTCTTCAGACATAACGTCCTCCTTCAGGAAACTTTTGTCCTGTTCGCGTTGGGGTGATTGGCAGGCGGGCGGCCCAGAGTGACGTCCGGGGCCGGGCTGCCGGTCTTGGCCCGGCGTTTCAGCTGTTTGATCACAACCGGGCATTTGGCTTCGGATTGGTACAGAACCTGGCAATGCAGGCAGTTCACACATTCGTTCGGGTTGATCTCACCGGTCGGGTGGATGGCCTGAACGGGGCACTCGTTGGCACAGGTCTGACAGGGGCTGCCGCATTCCTTGTAGCGGCGCAGCCAGTCAAACATCCGCACCCGCGCCGGGATCGCCAGCGCCGCGCCCAGCGGGCACAGGTAGCGGCAATAGAAGCGTTCGATGAACAGCCCGGCCAGCAGCAGCAGCACGGCAAAGACCACAAACGGCCAGTCGCGCACGAATTTCAGGATGATCGCGGTCTTGAACGGCTCCACCTCGGCATAGGTTTCGGCCAGCGGGATCGATACCATCGAAAGGCCGAACAGACCGAGGAAGATCATGTATTTCGCAGGCCACAGGCGCTCATGCAGGCCCCACGGCAGGGTGATCTGCGGCACCTTGAAGGCACGCGCGATCTTGTTGGTCAGCTCCTGCAGCGCGCCGAACGGGCACAGCCAGCCGCAATAGGCGCCCCGGCCCCAGAACAGAAGTGCGGCGGCAACGGCAAACCACTGAATGAAAACCAGCGGATCCAGCAGAAACGCATCCCAGGAAAACCCGCTGCGCAAAGACCCTGCCAGCGCCATCAGGTTCACCACGCTCAGCTGCGCATTGGCGTACCAGCCCAGGAAAACCAGGGTGACGGTCAGGTATCCAATACGGAACCAGTAAAAGAGACGCGCATTGGCAGTCGCCTGGAACTGGAAGAAGAACACCCCTGTCAGCACCAGCAGCATCACCCCCAGCACACCGATTTCCAGCGTGCGGTCCTTCCAGATCCGCTGCCACAGCGCGGCCTTTGCGGCTGCTTCGCCGGTCTCATCCTCCACCACTTTGGGCGCAGGCGCGGCGGGCAGCAGGTACTGCTCGGGCAGCTTGTAACCCAGGTCAAAGGTCAGGAACGTCCGCTCCAGCGCCCCTACGGACCGCTGCACCAGCAGTTGCAGGCGGAACGGCTCAGCCGGATCGAACTCCGCATCCGCCGGGATCTTGAACAGGTCCAGTTCGGTGAAGCTCGGGCTGTCAGCCGTTGCCAGCGCCCCAAGCCGTTTGTGCTGCTTGTCAAAGAACCGCACCGAGGCATCGCCCTGAATCAGCTGGATGCGGTCGAAGATGCCGCCCCGCACATAGCCCGAGCCCTTGAAGCTGTAGCTGCCGCGCCCCAGCACCAGAATGGCCTGCTCGCCCTCCTTCAGCCAGGATTGCAGGTTCCGGTACTCCGCCTCGCCCAGCAGCGACTTGCCGATGGAGGGAACAGAAACCAGCGCCATATGCATGTCGATAAAAGTGCCGTCCGGCGCGCCCGGCTCCGGCCGCTTGATGGCGCGCTGGTCGCCGGTGGCCTCAAATGCCGCGTTGACCTGGCCCACGTCCAGCGTCATCCGCCGCACGGACCCGTCGCCCGCCAGCGTGGTCCAGTCCGAAACTTCTTCGCGCGCCATGTCGACCTCGCGTGTCGGCCCGTCCGCCTGTACCGGTGACAGACCGCCCAGACCCAGCGCGCGAGCCACCTTGATGCCTGCCCGCACCAGGCTGTCGTCGATCACCATAATCGTCACCGTCGCGCCTGAGATGATGTCGAGGTCATGAGCATCACCGCCCGCTGCTGCCTCAGCCTTCAGATCCAACCCGGCATAGCTTTCGGTTAGCTTGACCATCTTGGAGTTCGGGATGCCGATCAGCACAATCGGTTCGGAGTGCTTGACCAGCTTAACGCCTGTCAGAACCGCATCGGTGTCAATTGCAGCCACCACATGGATCGGCTTGCCGCTGTAACCGGTGGTGCCGACGAAATCGGAGGTTAGGAAAGCATAGGCAACCGTCTCACCCGCCTTCAGCACCGGCGCCACTGGCACATCGCTGCGCACCGGGCCAAACGCCTCGGCGCCGGGAACCAGGTCTGCAGGTGTTAGTTCTGTCAGGAAAGAGTCGAGGCTGTCTGCCTCTGCCGCCGCAGCAAAAAGGGCGGCGAATGTCATTGCAAGGGCTGTCAGCCAGCCCTGGAAGGCGCGTGTCAGGACCATGGCGCCTCTCCTTTTTCTTGAGTGGCTGCCACGGATGCGCGGAATGCGCATTCGGATTCTATCTCTGTGACCAACGGAGGCCCGCGGCCGACGTGCCAGTATTGCGCCGGGTTTGGCTGCAGCGCCGTGCCAACAGGCAAAAGCACGGCGAAATCTGCCGCCTGGCGGATGCCGGAGTGCAGGAAGGTGACAGAACCGGCCCCGGTTTCAGCCGCACACAGCGCGCAGGTACTGCATTTCGGGCAGTCCTGCCTCTCTCCACTGCCTCCATCAGAGACCTGGATTTCCACTATGCCAAACTCACCGCAGATCTCGATCCATTCACCGCCGGCAGCAGCCTGCCCCGCACCGGGAAAGGCCACCTGCAGCACCAGCATGAATACCGCGCACAGCCCCGCCAGCCGCCGGAACAGGCCGGCGCGGCAAGCAGGGGATATGAAAACGATGCGCGGCATATGTTACAAGATTCTCTTGCTGCATTTGCCGCCGACACTAGAGGGAACTTCAGAGCCGTTATTTGATGTATGTCAGATAAATCAGAAATTCCGGGCCAAATTTCTCTGACTCGGAATGTGGGCTAAACACCCGTCATTTCAGCCTTTCTCCAACCTCCGGAAGGCTAGGGCAATCACGCCGGCAATCGCCATATAGACCAGCGCCAACAGCAAAAGCGGCTCATAGACGATAAATGTATCAGCCCGCACGCGCGAGGAGACCGCATAGATTTCCATCACCGTGATCGTCGCCACCAGCGGCGTTGCCTTCAGCTGCAGGATGGTTTCTCCGCCCAAAGTCGGCAGCACATTGCGGATCGCCTGCGGCAACCAGATCCGGCGGAACATGGTGAACCGCGGCATGCCAAAGGACTTCGCGGCCTCAAGCTGCCCCTTGGCTACCCCCGAGAATGCGCCCCGCATCACTTCGCCTTCATAGCCCGCATAAGACAGAGACAGCGCCAGCACCGCATAAGGCCAGGCCTGGCGCAGGTACGGCCACAGTTCGGAAGAGCGGATCCAGGGAAACTGAGGAAACAGCGAGCCCAGCCCGTAGTACAGCAGCCAAATCTGCAACAGCAAAGGCGTGCCGCGGATGATGGTGCAGAATGTGCGGGCCGGAATGGACAGGTACCAAGGCCCCACGGCCTGGGCCAACCCCAGCGGCACTGCCAGCAGGAACCCGATGACAAGGGATACCGCCAAGATCCAGATCGTCGTCCACAACCCTTCCAGCGCCAGTGGCGCATATTTCGGAAGCCAGTCCCAGCGCAGCGAAACCGCGCACCAGATCACCAGCGCCGCAAAGATCAGCATCATGACGATACGGTGCGGCTGCATCAGCTCCTTTAAACCAGTCATGACGTGCCCCCCTTCAGTGAAGGCTGCCCGCGCCGCGCCCATTTCTCAATCCGGGCAAAAACCGCACCGGAGCACAGCGTCACCATCAGGTACAGGAACCCGGCGGCCAGGAAGAAGGTGAAATAGGCCCGCGTGCTGCTTGCCGCCTGGCGGGTTTCCAGCGTCAGCTCATTGAAACCGACCACGGCCAGCAGGGCAGTGTCCTTGGTGGCGATCAGCCACAAGTTTGCCAGCCCCGGCACCGCGAAGCTCATCATCGCCGGAATCGTCACCCGGCGCATGATCATAAAGGCAGGCATGCCATAGGATTTCGCCGCCTCGATCTGGCCGACGGGGACCGCCTGGATAGCGCCGCGCAGCACTTCGGTGGCATAGGCCCCTTGCACCACGCCCAGCACCCAGATGCCGGCCGCGACGCCGTTGATCTCAACCCGGCCGCCGCCCATGGCTTCGGAGATCTTATTTATGATATCGCTGCCGACGTAGTAGAGGATCAGGATCAGCACCAGTTCCGGCACCGCCCGGATCACCGTGGTGTAAATGGCGAGAAGATCACGCGTGACCTTCCCGCCGTAGAGTTTACCGTAGGCCCCGAACAGCCCGATCACCAACCCCAGCCCAAAGGCGCCAAAGGCGATCTGCAGGGAGTTGGCAAGCCCTCGCAAGAGGTTGCCGCCCCAGCCTGACAGCGACAGCAGCTCTGCGCTGGCGCCGAGGCCCAGTAGTTCGAACAGTCCGGTCACGGCAGCACCTTAGTAGATGCTGGTGGTGAAATATTTGGCGGTGATCTTCTCGTGGGTGCCGTCGGCCAGGATCGCCGCGATGCCCTTGTTCAGTGCTTCGCGCAGCGCGTCGTCACCCTTGCGCACGCCTGCGCCTACACCACGGCCCAGGATCGCCGGATCATCTGCCACCGCGCCCTTGATCTCGCAGCAGCTGCCGGTGTCGGAGCCGACGAAATCCGCCATCGCGATGCTGTCCGCTTGGGTCGCGTCGATGCGTCCCGCAAACAGGTCCTGGTTGGCTTCATCCTGGGTCTGGTAGACCTTCAGCTCGGCATCCTTGAAGTATTCCTGCGCATAGGCCTGGTGAATGGTGGAAGCCTGAATACCGACTATCTTGCCTGCCAGCGATTCCGGGGTTGCGTCAATATCCATCGACTTGTCCGCTACGATCACCGCGGGGGTGTTGTAGTAGGGATCAGAGAAATCAATGGTCTTCATCCGCTCTTCGGTGATCGACATAGAGGCCATGATGGCGTCGATCTGCTGCCCGGTCAGCGACGGGATGATGCCGTCCCAAGCCACCGGCGTGATCACGCAGTCCAACTCAGCCGCGGCGCAGACCGCGCCGATCACCTCGACCTCCCAGCCGACCCAGTTGCCGGAGCTGTCGAGCGAGGCAAACGGCGGATAAGGTTCGGCGGCAATACCGATCTTAACCTGTTCCGCAGCCGCGGCACCGGCGGTCAGAGCAGCAGCCGCAGTGGCCGCGGCAAGCAATGCTTTCAGTTTCATCTTAGTCTCCCAGTTGGTTATTATTTTGGTGGTAGTGGATCAGGCGACCGAGCTTAGAAATTGCTTCAGCCTCTCTGATTGCGGGTTGCCAAAGACCTCAGCAGGCGGCCCCTGCTCTTCGATGCGGCCCTGGTACAGGTAGACAACGTGGTTCGCGACTTCGCGCGCGAACTTCATCTCGTGGGTGACCAGCAGCATGGTGCGCCCCTCAGCAGCTAGGTCGCGGATCACCGTCAGCACCTCGCCCACCAGTTCCGGGTCCAGCGCCGAGGTCGGCTCGTCAAACAGCATCGCCGACGGATCCACCGCCAGCGCCCGGGCAATCGCCGCCCGCTGCTGCTGCCCGCCGGACAGATAGGCAGGATAGGTGTCCTCCTTGCCGCCCAGCCCCACCCGGTTCAGCAGTTCGAGCGCCCGCGCGATGGCCTTGGCCTTGGGCACCTTCAGCACATGCACCGGCACCTCGATCACGTTTTCCAGCAGCGTCCGATGGGTCCACAGGTTGAACTGCTGGAACACCATCGCCAGCTTGGTCCGGATGCGTTCAATCTGCCTCTGATTGGCCGGACTGCCGTCGCCCCGCATCGCCACTTCCTCGCCGCCGATCACGATTTTTCCAGAGCTCGGCGTCTCCAGGAAATTGATGCAGCGCAGCATGGTGGACTTGCCGGATCCGGAGCCGCCAATGATGGCCACCACATCACCTTGTTGCGCGGTCAGATCAACACCCTTCAGCACTTCCAGATTGCCGAACGACTTGTGCAGATCCTCGACCCGGATCGCCTCCCGGCGCGTATCTGTCTCCAAAGCTGATGCGGTGGCTGCGGCTGAGTCCATCTTTCCGTCTTCCCGAATTTTCTGATTGCAGTAAGCCGCGACTCGCGTAATTATGCAAGTGTATAATTTCTCCGCCAGCACAAAAATCAGGAGCTGAGGTGACCGACGAGCGCCGCAAATTCAAACGCGAACCCGCCGAGGCCCGGAAGGAAGCGCTGATTCTCGCCACATTGGAACTGGTAGCTGAGAATGGCGTGCGCGGAGCCACGGTGCGAGGAATCGCCCAGCGCGCCGATGTCACTCAGGGGCTGATCCGGCATTACTTCAGTTCCAAGGAGGAGCTGATCATCGCAGCCTATGAACACCATATGAACCAGATGACAGACCTGACCTTTGCACCCGGGGCAGCGGCAGGCAGTGCCCGGGCGCGTCTCAGGGCTTTTGTCGATGGCTCGCTGACCCCGCCGGTGGTCGATCCGCGTGCGCTGGCGCTCTGGGCCAGCTTCCTCAACAAGGTGCAGAACGATCCGCAGATGAAGGAAACCCACCAGCGCACCTACGCCTACTTCCGCGACCGGCTGGAGGCGCTGATCGCCGCCGCGCTGGAAGAGGCCGGGCACCCCGCCCCGGCGGCACGGCTGCGCCAGCTGGCGATTGCCTGCAACGCGGTGATCGACGGGCTGTGGCTGGAGGGCGGCGCCCTGCCGGATGCCTTCGCCGCTGGTGAACTGGTTGAAATCGGACGGCAGTCGGTTGCCGCCATTACTGGATTGGATTTGGAGCAGGAGGCTGAAACCTGATGAGGCTGACAGCAATCACCGAACGGCTGGCCGGGCTTGGCGGCGGCAAATGGGAAGTGCACGCAAGGGCACGGCAACTGGCAGCAGCCGGCGCCGACCTGGTGGAGATGACCATCGGCGAACCAGACGTGCCAACCCCGCCGGAACTAGTCGAGGCCGCAACGCAATCCATGCATGCGGGCCGCACCGGGTATTCCGACGGCCGCGGCGAGGCGCATCTGCGCGCTGCTCTGGCCAAGGCCTATACCGCCACCCGCGGGCGGGATTTCGGGCCGGAAAACATCCTCTGCTTTCCCGGCACCCAGACCGCGCTGTATGCTGTGCTGCAAGGCGTGGCCGAACCCGGCACAGAGGTGCTGGTCGGCGACCCGATGTATGCCACCTACGAAGGCGTGATCCGCGCGTCCGGCGCCGGCATGGTGCCGGTGCCGCTGCGGCCCGAAGCCGGTTTCCGGATGCAGGCCAGCGACATCGCCGCCCGCATCACCCCGCGCAGCCGCGCCATCCTGCTGACGACCCCGCACAACCCGACCGGCGCCATCCTGACACCGCAGGACCTGCGGGAAATCGGTGAGCTGGCGGTGAAACACGATCTCTGGATCATCTCCGACGAAGTTTATGAGCACCTGGTCTTTGAGGGCGCGGAATTTGTCTCCCCTCTCTCCGATCCGGCCCTGGCGGAGCGGGTGATCGCAGTCTCCTCGATTTCCAAATCGCACGCCGCGCCGGGCTTCCGCAGCGGCTGGTGCGCCGGGCCTGCAAACTTCTGTGCAGCCCTGCTGCCGGTCTCGGAAACCATGCTGTTCGGCAACCAGCCCTTTATCGCCGACATGACCGAAAAGGCGGTGCGCGAGGGCTCTTCCGTCGCCGCCGGGATGGCCGCCCGCTTTGCCGCCCGCGCCGCCCTGCTGGAACAACGCCTGCACGCTGAGAGCCGCCTGCGCGTCCACCGGCCCGAAGCCGGCATGTTTGCTCTGATCGACGTCTCCGCCACCGGGATGGACGGCGACGCCTATTGCTGGGACCTGCTGGACAGCGGCGTTGCGGTAATGCCAGGTTCCGCATTCGGCGACGGCCTTCGTAACTGGGTGCGGGTCGCCCTCACCATCGACGACAACAGTTTTACCACCGCCCTCAACCGGATCGCCGCCCACGCAAACCGCAAAGCAAGAGGCGCCGCATGACCACGAAAACCGTTGGCGAAGCCCTGGTTGCCGGGCTGAAGGCACGCAACGTCACCTGCGTGTTCGGCATCCCCGGCGTGCACACCGTTGAGCTCTATCGCGGCCTGGCCGCCTCTGGCATCCGTCATGTCACCCCCCGCCACGAACAAGGCGCAGGCTTCATGGCTGACGGTTATGCACGGGTCTCCGGCCAGCCGGGCGTGGCCTTTGTCATCACCGGCCCAGGCCTGACGAACACGCTGACCCCGATGGCCCAGGCCCGCGCGGATTCGGTGCCAATGCTGGTCGTGTCCGGCGTTAATGCCAGTGCAACTCTGGGCAAGGGGCACGGACATCTGCACGAATTGCCCGACCAGCACGCGCTGGCCAGGACCGTGGCGCTGGCCTCAGAACACGTTGCCCGGCCCGATGAGCTGGAGGCCGCGCTGGACCGCGCCTTTGCCCCCTTTGCCGCCGGCCGCCCCGGCCCCACCCACATCCAGATCCCGCTGGACGTGGCCGGCACAGCATCGCAGGAAGGCTTCCCCGCCCCGGCTTCCACTCAGCCGCCGCTCGACAGCGGCCAAATTGCCAAGGCAGCGGCCTGCCTGTCACGGGCTACCAAAGTTGTCATCCTCGCTGGCGGGGGTACCAAGTGCGCATGCGCGACCTTGCAGGCCCTGGCCGAACGCCTCGACGCGCCTGTGGTGCAAACCGTCAACGCCCGCGGGCTGATGCACGGCCATCCGCTGACCGTTCCCGCAAGCCCCAGCCTGCAAGCGGTCCGGGAGCTGATCCAAGACGCCGATTGCGTGCTGGCACTGGGAACCGAACTCGGGCCGACCGACCACGACATGTATGCAACCGGCAGCATGGCGGCCATGGCCGGACTGATCCGGGTCGACATCTGCGCCGAACAGCTGGCCCGACACGAGACAGGCCTCGCCATCCACGCCCGCGCCGGCGAGGCTACTGCCGCGCTGCTCGCAGCCCTGCCTGCTGCGCCCAAGCAAAGCCAGGGCGCCCAGCGCGCGAATCGAACCCGAGCCGCCGCGCATGAGGAGATCGGCCCGAACTACCGCCAGCAGGTCGAGGTGCTGAACGCCATGCGCGACGCAGTGCCGAACGCCCTGATGATCGGCGATTCCACCCAGCCGATCTATGCCGGCAATCTATACTATGACCACGACCGCGCCGGAGGCTGGTTCAATGCCGCTACCGGCTATGGCGCACTCGGCTATGGCATCCCCGCCGCAATCGGCGCTGCGGTTGCCGATCCCTCGGCCCATGTTATCTGCATTGCCGGCGACGGCGGTGCCCAATTCTCGCTTCCGGAGATCATGGCCGCCGTGGACGAAAACCTGCCCATCACCTTCGTGCTCTGGAACAACCGCGGTTATGGCGAAATCGCAACCTCGATGGCCGCCGTGGATGTCCCCGTGGTCGGCTGCGACCCCACACCGCCGGAGTTCGGCCCCGCCGCCGCCTCTTTCGGCATCCCTTACACCCGCGTGCCGATGGAACCGCAGGCAATTGCCGCCGCGCTACGGGAAGCAACCCAACGCGGCACCCCATCCATCCTCGAAATCGACGTCACCGGATCCGTTCCGGTCCAGGAGTAACCCCATGCGAAACCCAACCTTCGAGTTCACCCGCGCCATCACCCGCCGCCCCGCCTCCACCATCGCCAAGGGCCTGCGCGCCGAGAATATCGGCAACCCCAGCCTCGACAGCATGCTGGCTGCCCACGCTGCCTATGTCGCTGCCCTGCGCAGCACCGGCGCCGAGGTGATTGAACTGGATCCGCTGGAGGCTTTCCCCGATGCCCAGTTCGTCGAGGACACGGCCCTTTGCTTGCCGCAAGGGGCGATCCTGATGCGTCCCGGCGCGCCGTCTCGACTGGGTGAGGTGGCAGAAATGGCCCCCACTTTGCGCGCCTGCTACGATGACGTCCGTGAAATCACTGGCCCCGGCCATATCGAGGGCGGCGACATTCTGGTGACCGGCAAGGAGATTCTGGTCGGCCGCTCCGACCGCACCGATGAAGAAGGCGTGGCTGAACTGGCAGAAATTGCCGCCGAATGGGGCCACTCTTTGCGAGAAGTTTTCACCCCCGAGGGCGTGCTGCATTTCAAAACCGACTGCTCACTGATGGATGCTGAGACGATTCTGTCGACCAAGCGCCTTGATGCTTCCGGTTGTTTCGAAGGCTATCGGGTGCTGCATGTGGCTGATGGAGAAGAAGCCGCCGCCAATGCCATCCGCTTCAACAACCTGGTGCTGATGGCCGGGGGTTTTCCCCGTACCGCCGAAATGCTGGACAAGTCAGGATACGAGATCGTCGAGATCGATAACACCGACTGTGCCAAACTGGACGGCGGCATGTCCTGCCTGTCGCTGCGGTTCTGATCGCAGACCTTTCGGCCGCGGCCCTTGCCTGATGATCTCGATTGCTGAAGGCAAGGGCCCCTGCGCCTTTCGGCAAGCTGCGCTATTTGGCTGAAAACTTTGGCAATTCACATAGGCCGGTAGCCGTGTGGTAAAGGCTTGAGAACTGCACTGCTCAGAAGCGCTGATCTGGCAATTGCCGCGCGGTTCGTTTAACGGCGCCTGAACCAAAATATGGTCGGGAAGAACTAGTCCCAGAAATACCGTTCCAAAACCTGCCGGGCTGTTTCCAAATAGGCGTCTTGCCGTTCAGTGCTCATCCTGCCCCAAGTCCGGTAAGCTTGGCGAAGGCGGGGATTTTCGCGCAACTTATCAGCGTTGCGCACCAGGAAATCCCAGTACAACGAATTGAAGGGGCAAGCGCCTTTGCCAGTCTTGCGTTTCACATCGTAGCTGCAGCCTGCGCAATGATCTGACATCTTGTTTATGTAGTTGCCGCTGGCAGCATAGGGTTTCGACCCCAGCAGCCCCCCATCGGCAAACTGGCTCATGCCGATCACATTCGGCGCCTCGACCCACTCATAAGCGTCAGCATAAACCGCGAGGTACCATTCATGCACTTCGCGAGGGTCAACACCCGCTAGCATGGCAAAGTTTCCCGTCACCATCAGGCGCTGGATGTGGTGCGCATAAGCCTCTTCCCGGGTCTGAGTAATGGCAGCCGAAAGGCAGGCCATTTCAGTCTCGCCAGTCCAGTAAAACTCCGGCAGCGGGCGGGTGGCCCCAAAGAAATTCTTCTCTGTGTATCCAGGCATATTGAGCCAGTAGATCCCGCGCACGTATTCGCGCCAGCCGATGATCTGGCGGATGAATCCCTCTGCCGCATTCAGCGGGGCCTCACCTTCGTAGTACGCCCGCTCCACCCGGCGGCAGACCTCCAATGCATCCAGCAGCCCTGCATTGATGTAATGCGACAGAACGGAATGAAAGAGAAACCGCTCCCCTTGCAGCATCGCGTCCTCGTAGTCACCAAAAGCGGGGAGCGCCTTTTCCGCGAACTCTGCCAAGGCCTGCAGCGCGCCCTCCCGCGTGACCGCAAACCAGAACGGCCGCAAAGTACCGAAATGGCCGCTGAATCGTGCTTCCACCAAGTCCAGAACTTCCTCGGTAATGGCATCAGGGCGGGTTTCCGGCGGGTGCGGCAGGGACACCCCTCCCTTCGCGGGCTTACGGTTGTCGTGGTCGAAATTCCACTTGCCGCCTTCCGGCTGATCCCCATCCATAAGCAGCCCGGTTTCGCGTCGCATTTCCCGGTAGAAGTATTCCATGCGCAACTGCTTGCGCCCTTCTGCCCAAATTTGGAACCGTTCACGAGAGCACAGAAACCGGCTGTCCTGGCAAAAATCCAGGACAGCACCAGTTGCTTCAGCCCAGTCAGCAAGTGCAGACTTCAGCCTGTATTCTCCAGGTTCTGTGACCACCGCACGAACAAATTTGAAAACTTCACGCGCCCGCTCAATCTCCCCGGTTAAACTGCCAGCGTTTTCGGGGTCATCCAGCTTAGAATAGCGGACTTTCCAACCGTCCTCCTCAAGCTCTCGCGCGAAATGACGCATCGCCGAAAACAGAAACGCAATCTTCTTCTTGTGGTGCCTGACGTAGCCTGCCTCTTCCGGCACTTCGGCCATCAGGATGACGTCATGGTCTCGGTCAGCCCCTTGAAGCGAAGCTATGTTCCTGCAGAGCTGATCGCCTAAAATGAGGATAAGATTGCGTACTTCTGGCTGAGTTTCTTGGGCTGACATCACAGGTAACCAGTCAGTCTAGTCAGCCGGCCGCATGGTCGCGACCAGCTCCGCCGCCTTAAGGCCGAACTTGCGCATTTCCGATTTGTTGATGATCACCCCATTAGCTGTGAGGTAAAGCCAATCGGTCGCCTGGAGCGTATGTCCGCCAGAGTTTTCGGGCAGGATGATGTTGTAGGTCAGCCGCACAGTTGAACCGGACACAACCCCCTGTGCAACACCGTCCAGATCATCTGCCGTCGCCGTGAAGGTATTCCCGGCGCCCAGCTTGAGCTGCCATTTGCGGCTTTGGGTGGCACCATTGGAGAAGGTGAATTCCTCAGTGAGCGTGCCCGTATCACCCTCCCACTTTCCAACCATCCGGGCGGTAAAGCTGCTTGTCATCTTGCCTGTTGGGCCAAAAACCACCCCCTCGGACAAAATCTCGCCGGACAAGTGCTCAGTCAGAACAAACTGCGGGCCGCTGCCCGCATAGTCCTGCGGCGACTGAAAGCGGAAGCTGAACACATATGTTTTCGCAATCATTACAAGAAGAGCGATCACGAGGCAGATGATAAGGAGTTTCATTGTGTTGCTCTTTCTGATGGCAGGGTAAGGGCAAAGGCGAAGGCAGCGGTTTTTAAGACGCAGGGCAGCACGGCGTAGGACAGGCTTAGTGCGAAAAGCGCTTGCGGGCTGTTTTTTGTTCCGGGCTGATATCCTTGCTGTTCCAGCAACGGCAGCGCCAGAGCGGCGGCAAGCGCCAAGGCCAGTTTACCAGCGAAGGACCAGATCCCGAAAGCAGCGGAGGCATTGAGGCCCGCGCGGGTCAGCGCAATGCTGAACATGGCGGGCAGCAGCACCATGTCGGCGCCAAGGGTGGCGCCCGATACCGCGCAGATCACCGCAAAGCCCAGCAGGCTGCCCGGTCCAAGAAAGGCCGCGCCGGCAAAGCTGGCAATGGCCAGCGGCATTGCGATCAGCAGCGTCTGTTTCGCCCCGATCCGCTGGCCAAGGCGTGCCCACAGCGGCACACTGAGCCCGGCGCACAGAAAAAACAGCACCAGCAACGGCCCTGCATAGGCGGGAAGGTTCAGCCGGTCCTCGACAAAGAACAGGAACAGGGTTGAGGTCAGCGCCACCGGCAGGCTGTTGATCACAGCCAGAGACAGCAGGCGCACCGCACCGGCCTGGGTCAGAGACATCGCCGACAGCGGCTGCCCGGTGACCGCCGGGCGCTTCCACATGGGCCGGGTGGCCGCAGCGGTGAAAAGGGCAAAGCCGCCGAGGGTCAGGCCAAAGGCCGCATAGCCCTGGCCCGCAGCTCCGAGCGCCACCAGGACCGCCGGCACGATGGCGGCGAAGATCACGCCGCTGAGCATGCCCGCTTCGCGGAAGGCGGCCAGCGTCATCAGCTCGCGCGGAGTGGATTGCTTGGCCAGCGTGGCGCTGCGGCCATAGAGCAGGATCATGCCAAGGCTGTAAGCCGAAAACAGCAGCAGCAGGACCAAGACCAGCTTAGGCACCGCTAGCGGGCCCGACGTCAGGCCGAACAGCAGCGGAAATCCAACGGCCAGACCGCCCGCCGCCGCCAGCGCGAACCAAAGCTGCGCCCCGGGCCAACGGTCGATAGCCCAGCCGATCAGCGGGTCCTGAATCAGATCGAACAGACGGATCACCAGCAGGATGGCGCCCAGCGCCCCCAGGCCGATCCCCAAATTCACCGAGGCAAACTGCGGCAGGTGTACATAAAGCGGGATCCCCGCCGAGGCGAGCATCATCGCGTAGAGACTGACGCGGGGGTACAGCATCCTCAGCCCAGAAGCGCGCGGGTGAACCGGGCCGAGCGGGTGTTTGCGCCGACAAATATCGACATGAAGCCGCGCTTGATGCCCGGCTGGCTGAGGGTGCAGACAGTACGGCCGTTGCGCAGGAACTTCATCCTGTCCGGACCTTGGCTGACGGCCAGATAACGGTCGCCGGGGGAGACAGCTTGGAAACAGGCCTCAAACCGGGCGCGGTTCGGAACGCTGTGCCCTAGACGCTGCATCTCCGCCAGGGTGGCTTCCACCAAGTTATCTTGGCTCAGCCGCCGCTGATAGGTGAGTTCGATCCCGAAGTCCCGCGTCCAGTCTAACGGCGCAGCATTCTGTGTGAACAGCCGGGCCTGATAGACCGGCAAGCCGAATAACCGGAAAGTGGCCGAACCACGCTGTTCCGCACCCGGCAGCAATGACTGCACCGGAGAGCTTAAACCTGCAACGGGCACAGTCAGCAGGGACAAGGTCAGGAGCATCTTACGCATGAGCCAGCTCCACCTGCACAACATCGGTGTGACCAATTGCAAAGGAGGCGGCGCAAATTTCCAGATAATACTGCCAGTTGCGGAAGAACGCCTCGCCATAGCCCAGTTCCGCGATCCGGCGTTTCTGCGCCGTCAAGCGCTGCGCCCAGATCCGGCAGGTTCTGGCATAATCCTGGCCGAAAGCGAAATTGTCCGTGACCTGCAGCCCCGCAGACTTTGCCTGCTGAGCGATCACTTGATCGGAAAGCAGCATACCGCCGGGAAAGACATACTGGCGGATATAGTCAGAGGAGGTGCGGTAGGTTGAGAAGTAATCGTCGCGCACTGTGATCGCTTGCAGCAGCACCCGGCCGCCTTCGGCCAAACTGTGTTTGAGCTTGGCAAAATAGCCCGGCCAGTAACGCTCTCCAACCGCCTCGATCATCTCGATGGAAACGATGTTTTCGAATTTGCCGTCGATGTCGCGGTAATCGCGGAGCTGGATATCAGCGCGTCCGTCCAGGCGGCCTTCGGCATAGCTGTGCTGGTTGCGCGAAATGGTGACGCCGGTCACATCGCGGCCCTCAGTACTGGCCTGCTCGGCAAACCCGCCCCAGCCGCAGCCTATTTCCAGCACCCGTTCGCCATCCCCCAGCCGCGACAGGATGCGGGCGTTCTTGCGGGTCTGCGCCTGCGCCAGGTCATCGCCCTCTGTACCGAAAAGGCCGGAGGAGTACGTCATCCCATCATCCAGCCATAACTGATAGAATTCATTGCCGACGTCGTAATGCGCGCGAATGTTCTTACGGGCGCCGCGCTTGGAATTGGAACGAAGCAGGGTGTCGACGATGCGGAACTTGGCGCGGTTCAGCGGGCTGGCCTGATCATAGCTGCCCAGGTGATCCCGGTTGCGCATCGCCAGCTGCATCAGCCCCTCAATGTTCGGAGAGTCCCACAAACCTTGCACATAGGCTTCGCCCAGACCGACCTGGCCGTGCGCAGCCATCGCAGAAACGGCAGCCCAGTCGTTTATCTGCATTTCGGCCTCAGGACCCGTTTCGCCGAAGTCATAGCGTGCACCATCCGGGGTGCGCAAAGTCAGTCGTCCATCACGCACTCGCGCGCAGGTTTTCAGAAATTCCGACTGCAGCGCTTTGTCTGTCAATGCCATGGTCTGTTCCTTTGGCCGTCTGAAAAGTGAGGGGTGTCATCATACGAACAATTCGCATGGCACTCGCGATACCGTCTTCATGGAAACCGTGACGGTTGTAAGCGCCGGCAAACCAAGTGCTGTTCTGGCCCTGCATAGCCCGAATCTGTCGCTGGGCGCGCAAGGCGGCCTTATCGAAAACAGGGTGTGAGAACTCCACTTGGTCGTACACCTTGTCCGCCGGAATGGGCTGAGTAGGATTCAGTGTCACAAACAGCGGATCGCTGTCCGGGATGTTTTGCAGACGGTTCATCCAATAGGTGACCCCAACCCTGCCCTCTTGGCTGCGATAGGCCCAGCTGGACCAGCAGTTGCGCCGCTTCGGCATCTGCCCGGCGTCGCAGTGCAAGACAGCAGTATTCGGCTGATATCGGATTGCGCCCAGCGCCACGGCCTCAGCAGGCCGGGCATCCGCGCCCAGTATCGCCAGCGCCTGATCGGAATGGCATGCGAGGATGAGTTCGTCGAAACGGCGAGGGCGTTCACCCTGAGCCTTAACGAGCACACCCTTCTGCAGACGCTCAACGCTTTGAACCGGGCTGGATGTGCGGATTGAGCAACCGCGCGCATGCAGCGCTGCCTCCAGGCGGCGCACATATTCAATGCTGCCGCCCTTGACCGTCCACCACTGGTGCTTGCCGGTTCCGGCCAGCAGCGCGTGGTTGCGAAAGAACCGGACCAGGGATTTTGCCGGGAAGGCGTCCACTTCGGCAGCCGGGGTCGACCAGATCGCGCCGCACATCGGCATCAGGTAGTGATTGCGGAACCAGCTGCCGAGGCCAAGTTCCTCTACCAACTCGCCTATTGTCTTTTCGTCATCGGTAGCGGCAGCCTCGGCCTGTTTTCCAAACCGCAGGATATCCGCGATCATGCCGTGAAATTGCGGGCGCAGCAGATTGCGTTTCTGGGCGGTCAGCGAGCTCAGGCTGTTCAGCCCGTATTCCAGCCGCCCGTCATCAATAGTGGCGCAAAAGCTCATGTCGCTCTTGATGACCGGCACGTCCAGCTCGCGGAACAACCGTGTAAGATAGGGGTAGGTAGCATAGTTGAACACGATGAACCCGGTGTCGACAGGCTGGTCACCGTTCCGCCCCGCCAGGACCGTGCGAGCATGGCCGCCCAACTTGGGGGCAGCTTCAAACAGGGTCACGTCATGGAATGCAGACAGATAATAGGCTGCGGATAGCCCCGATATCCCACCGCCAGCGATGGCAATCCTGCGGCGGCGTCCCTGCGTCTGATCCAGCATCTGACTGTTTTCCTTGCTGTTGTTTGGATCGGATACGCCGCAAGCAAGAAACCGGATCACCCCATTCGCGAAAAAACTGCAAAGAAGGTGATCCAGGAGGGCAAAGCAGGCGTATGCCATTCATGATTGAACATGTGGCAGCCCAGACCTTTCACGCCCGCAGTGGTCGTTTGAAAAACGCCTTCCGATACGGCGTCGACTACATTCTGACAGATCTGACGCATGGTGCACCGCCGCTCCTGTCGCGCAATCGGTTCAATCTGTTTTCGATCCACGACCGCCGCCACGGCGGCCCGCGCGGCAGCGGCTACGGCGTTGCCTGGTTCCGCGAGGAGCTGGAGCGGCGCGGCTTTCCCTTAAAGGGTGCGCGGCTGCTGCTGCTGACCCAGCCCAGTTTCCTGTGGTTCCATTTCAACCCGGTCAGTTTCTGGATCGCTGAGAAGGACGGCAGCCCCCGCGCCTTCATTGCCGAGGTAAACAACACCTTCGGCCACCGGCACTGCTATTTCGCGGCGCACCCGGATTTCCGCCCGATCACGCGCAGCGATGTGATAGAGGCGGACAAGCTGATGCATGTCTCTCCGTTCCAGCAGGTGGCAGGCCGCTACAGCTTCAACTTCGGGATGACGAATGAAGCCTTCAACATCCGGATTTCTTATACCAATGGCCAAGAAGGGGTGCTGGCGACGCTGAACGGACTGCGTCGCCCCGTCACTTCTGGCGGGCTGCTGCGTGCTGCCCTGCGCAGGCCGCTCGGGGCAGCGCGTGTGGTCGCACTGATTTACTGGCAGGCACTCAAGCTCTGGATCAAACGCGCACCGTTCCTGAAGAAGCCAAAACCGCCGGAACCCCTGATTTCCGACAGCGCAACGTTTTCGGGGAAGAAGGCATGACGCGATTTGCAGGCAAAACCTTTTGGCTGGTCGGGGCGAGCCACGGGCTGGGCCGTGAGGTCGCACGCCAGCTGGACCGAGAGGAGGCCAGGCTGATCTTGTCGGCACGCTCAGAAGATGCACTGCAGGAGCTGACCCAAGAACTGCGCCATGCGACAGCACTGCCTTTGGATGTGACAGATACATACGCGGTTGCAGAGGCCGCGCGTGCCGCTGGACCGCTGGATGGTGTGATTTACAACGCAGGCGCCTACGAACCGATGCGGACACAGGATTGGGACAGCGGCGCCGTGCTCCAGATGAGCGATGTGAATTTCACAGGCGCGCTGCGCGTTTTAGGTGAAGTCGTGCCCGGCTTTGTCAGGCAAAGGCGCGGGGATATCACCCTCGTCGGCTCTCTGGCAGGTTACCGGGGCTTGCCGGCATCAATCGGCTACGGCGCCAGCAAGGCGGCTTTGATAAGCTTGGCAGAAACCATGCGCTACGACCTGAAAGGAAGCGGCGTAACCGTCCGCCTGGTCAATCCTGGCTTCATCAAAACCCGGCTTACGGACAAAAACAGCTTCCGGATGCCACAGCTGCTTGAGCCGGATGATGCCGCCCGCCATGTGGTTGCAGCGATGCGGACACGCCGCTTCCGAACGGACTTCCCGCGCCCCTTCTCCTTCGCAATCAAGGCTCTTGGTCTGCTTCCCGACTTGATCGTGTACCGCGGGAAATGAGAGGCGGGCACCCTGTGCGCCTCCTTGAATTACATCTCAAATCCGGAACAACGGCTGCAGCAGACGCGGCATGAAAGCCCTGAATCTAAGCGGCGCGTCGGTGGCTGCCAAGCAGATGCACGGATCGCCGGCATCTGCAACCGGAGTATGTTCCAGGTTCTCGTCACCTATTTCGACATCGCCGACACCAAATTGCCCGGTCTCATCGCTGAAGCTCCCCTGAAGAACCAGTGTAAGCTCCAGGCCATTGTGGCTGTGATCAGGCACCGCCTGCCCGGCCGGGATGAACAGCAAACGGGCAGACCCTTCGCTGTCTTCAAACAGAATGTCCTGCTTCACGCCCATTCCGAGAGTCTTCCAGCGCGGCGGCCTTCCCTTCAGGCTCTGTATGACAGGGCCCGGGTAGATCCCTTTTGCCTCGTAGACCGGTTCTGGCACAACAGGCGCATCAAGCGCGGCCAGCACCTTCGATTTCAGGCCTGTATCAACTGCCACGCCCTCCCCTGTCTCAAGCAGCGCTCCGCCGGCAGCCCGATGCGCGCCAAGCGAAGCCTGGCAGCCGCGGCAATAGGACAAGTGGGACGCAACAACCATGGAAAAGGCGTGCGGCAGGCTGCCCGATACATAAGCAACAATCATTTCATCGGGGATGTGGTGGGTGATTGCAGGCATTTAACGCAATCCTTTTAGTTCCTTGCGCAGCCGCCCGAGTCCCAGGCGGATGCGCGATTTTACAGTTCCTAGAGGCAGACCGGTCTGACTGCTGATTTCCTGATGCGTCAGATCACCCATGTAGGCCTTTACGATCATCTCTTTCTGATCGGGATGCAGCTGCGCAATGGCATGTTTCAACTGCTCCGCTTCCTGCTCCAAAGCCAGGATCTGGCTCGCATCTGGCTCAGCGCAGGAGTCTTCTACCAGTTCATCCGGCACGGGCCGGCTTTCCTTGCGGACAATGTCGATATGACGGTTGCGGGCGATCTGATAAATCCAAGCCGTGGCCTGCGCCCTGTGCGGATCAAACAGCGCCGACTTGCGCCAAATGGTAAGCATCACGTCTTGGACTATTTCTTCCGCCAGCGCGGGTCTCGCACCGCACCGGATGACAAATCCCTTCAGCCGCGGCGCCAAATAATCAAACATTTCCGCGAATGCCCCCCTGTCACGCTGATCGCGCACGGCAAGGAGCCAAAGGGTAAGTTGCGAAAACGACTGATCTTTGGGCACAGCTGCATTGTCCTCAGGGATTGCCCGAAGCACAATTGTTTCTTCCGGCGGCCTATCCAAGTTCAGTGTCACCATAGTCTGGTTACGTACCGATGGTGAAGCCGGATCACCGTGCAGAAAAATTTGGGGGGATTTTGCTGTGCATCCAAGCCATTCCCAGCAGCAGATGACGGGTTGCGAAAGGCGCTACGCCGAGACGCCTTGCAGGATGCAATTAAAAAGGTGCTTTAAGCGCACCTAGAGTGCGGAAATTTCGGCATCCACCTCTGCCATGTGGTACTTTTGCAGCCACAGCTTGGCTCCAGCCAAACATGCTGAACCGAACTGCACGATGGAGGTCCAATGAAAACTGTGGACAAAGCGATGTTTCTGCTGCGCCAGTTTTCGCTGGAGAATCTTGAAATCGGTTTGAATGACTTGGCCCGTGCCACGGATCAAGACAAAGCCGTGACACGCCGGTTGCTTCTGTCTCTCATCAAGCACGGTTTCATTGAGCAGAATCCGGAAACCCGGAAATACCGGTTGGGCCACGCTTTCCTGTCGCTGGCGCGCTTGCGCGAGGCCACAGTACCGATGGTGAAGGCAACCCAAGTCGTGACACAGTGGCTGTCCGCGCAGGCAAATGAAACCGTGCATGTCGGCATTCCTGGCGCAGTCGGCTTGGGGACTGCGTCGTTCACGCTGCCTGCACGGGGCAATGTGATAAATCTTCAGCCTGCAGAAACCTACCCTTACCACTCTTCCTCTTCCGGACTGGCGTTTCTGGCATTCTGTTCTGACGACACCCGGGAGCGGTTGCTGAATCTGAAACGTGAGAAACTGACGCGCTTCACTGTGACAGATGAAGCAGAACTGAGAGATGTGCTCCGTGAAACTCGGATCCGCGGCTATTCGTGCGCCCGCAACACCGTTGAGATCGGGGTCGCCAGCGTGGCGATGCCGTTTTTCACCGATGGCAAGGATCCGGCAGGCACCATAGCGATTGCGGTTCCCGACCTGAACCTGGATGCCGCCCGACAAGCGGAACTGGCAGCTTTGCTGGGGGCGGCTATCCGGCAGTTGGAGACCGCTTTGACCGGAGCACCGTCGCCGCACAGTCCAGCCTCACGAGAAGTGCAATAAACGCACCTTTGGTGCGAAAAATTTCTGTGAATCGAATCTTTCTGCCACAAGATCTGCATCTGGACGGCTGAAACCTGCTCTCCTTGGCGCCTCTCGGCTCCCAGTCTGAAACCTGCGGATCGCCTGCACCAGCGGGCTGAAGGAACGATTTGATGGATCACAAACTTCCGGGAAGAGCCCCTGTGGTGATCATCGGCGGCGGTATCATCGGTGTCTCGACGCTGTACCACCTGGCGAAGCGGGGTGTGCCTGCTGTTCTGGTCGAGCGGCGTAAGGTTGCCAGCGGCACCACCTGGCACGCGGCCGGTATCGTCGGCCAGCTGCGCGACAGCACCGCCCAGACCGAGCTGGGCAAATATACTACCCGCCTGTTCCGCGAGCTGGAGGAGGAAACCGGTCAGGCCACCGGCTACAAGCCGAATGGAACCATCAATCTGGCGATTGGCGAGGTGCGGCACGAACAACTGCTGCGCAGCCATGACCACGCCGTCCGCATGGGGATCGAAAGTCTTTTGCTGTCCCGCGAGGAATTGCAGGAGAAGTGGCCCTGGATCGAAACCGCGGATGTGAAGTCCGCTTTCTTTGTGCCCTCCAACGGCCAAGTGAACCCGCTGGATGTGACTGTTGCCATGATCAAGGGCGCAAAGTCTCTAGGTGCACAGCTGTGCGAAAACACCAAGGTAACGCAGTTAATCATCCGCGGTGGCAAAATTGCCGGAGTGGAAACTGACAAAGGTGTAATTGCAACTGAAAAGGTGCTGCTGGCGGGTGGCATGTGGAGCCATCTGTTTGCAAAGGCGCATGGTGTCACCGTTCCTCTGCACGCGACCGAGCATTTCTATATCGTGACGGAACCGTTGGAAGGGCTGCCGAAGGATCAGCCAATCCTGAACATCGCTGAAGAACGCACTTACTGGAAGGAAGACACCGGCAAGCTATTGATCGGCGCCTTCGAAAATCTTGGTAAGCCCTATGGCGCTGAGGGTATCCCCGAAGAATTCGAATTCGACGAACTGCCCTTTGACATGATGCATGTGGAGCCCAACCTGGAGAAGATGTTCGAAAGAATGCCTGCCTTGGGCGGCATGGGCATTCAGACCTTCTTCAACGGCCCCGAAAGCTTCACGCCTGATGGCCGCCCCTACCTGGGCCCAACCAGCGAGATCAAGGGCCTGTTTGTCGCTGCCGGCATGAATTCCAACGGCATTCTGAACTCCGGCGGAGTCGGGTTGACGATGGCGGAATGGATGTCCGATGGCGAGCCGTCGCGCGGGATGGGGCCGATGCTGGCACGCCGGGCGCATCCATTCCAGCGCAACACCAGGTACAACCGTGACCGCAGCGCGGAATCAGTGGGTTTTCACTACGGCGTCTCCTGGGCAGGCCGCCAGATCCGCAGCGCCCGTGGTGTGCGGCGGGTGCCATTGCATGACCGCCTGAGGGCCGCTGGTGCGACCTTTGCTGAACGGATCGGCTGGGAAGTGCCGATGTATTACGACCCGGACCAACGGGGCTGGAACGAAGAGCCGAACCTGCGGTGGAAGGACTGGTCGCCTTATGTCCAATCGGAATGCCTGGCAGCACGGGACGCGGCAGTTCTGATCGACCAGTCGATGTATGCCAAGATCCAGGTTCAAGGACCGGATGCAGTGCGCGCCCTGAACCGCATCTGCGGCGCAGAGATAGACGTGGCAACCGGCACCTCAGTCTACACCCAGTTCCTGAATTCCCGCGGAGGCATTGAGGCAGATGTCACCATCACCCGCACGGCTCCGGAGTGTTTCATGGTGATCTCCGGCCACCCTAGCCAGATCCGGGATCAGGCCTGGATCCGCGACCACGCCGATCCGGATTGGCGGTTCGAGATCTTCGACGCCACCTCCGCCTATGGCCTGATCTCCATCCACGGACCGAAGTCGCGCAAGATCCTATCTGCAATCTCGGGTGATAACCTATCGAACGAAGCCTTCCCCTTTGGCGCGGCGCAGGAGATCGACATGGGCTATGCCCGCGGCTGGGCCATCCGGCGCTCGTTCCTGGGCGAGCTGGGCTATGAACTGATGATGCCAACCGAATTCACCATCGGCGTCTACGAGGCGCTGATGGACGCCGGGGAACCCCTGGGCCTGCGCCACATGGGCATGTTTGCGATGAATGCTTGCCGCCTGGAGAAAGGCTTCCGCCATTTCGGCCACGACATCGGTGAGGATGACACGCCCTTTGAAACCGGTCTCGGTTTCGCAGTGGCGCTTGACAAGGAGGACAGCTTCCTCGGCAAGGCCAGGCTGGCCGCGCAGAAAAATGACGGCCCGTCGACGCAAAACAGGACCGTCTCCTGCATTGCCGAAAGTGTCGGCGCCAAGGACGGGCCCTATCTCATCCACAACGAGCCTGTGTGGAAGGATGGCGGGATAGTGGGGCATGTGACTTCTGGCAATTGGGGTTTCCGGCTGCAGGCAATGGTCGGTCTGGCCAGCCTGAACCGAGACGGCGGGGTCAGCAAAACCTGGATCGATGAAGGTGGATTTGAGGTGCAGATTGCAGGCAAAATGCACCCCCTCAAAGTACAGCTGACGCCATACTACGATCCCAAGGGCGAAATCATGCGGGGCTGAAACCATCAGCAGGAGGGAGGACACCATGGCTGACAAGGTCATACTGGTCATTGGCACCTACGACACCAAGAACGCCGAGCTGGAATTTCTGGCGCAAAAAATCCGAGCCTTGGGCGGTGGTGCGCTGACACTGGACGTAAGCGTGCTGGGCGACCCGGACAAGCCCACGGATTTCTCCAAGCATGCCGTGGCTAAGGCTGGCGGCAGTTCGATCCAGGCCGCGATTGAAAGCGGCAGCGAGCATGTGGCGATGAACATCATGTCGGCTGGCGCATGTGAGCTGGCGCTGGCGCTGCAACGTGACGGCGGCATCGACGGGGTTATCATTCTGGGCGGCACCATGGGCACCGACCTGGCCCTGGACGTCTGCCAGGCGCTGCCGGTCGGTTTGCCGAAATATGTTGTCTCCACAGTTTCCTTCTCGGCATTGATCCCGGCGGAACGTCTGTCGCCGGATATCCAGATGATACTTTGGGCCGGTGGCCTGTACGGGCTGAACAGCATTTGCCGATCTTCTCTTGCCCAGGCGGCGGGCGCGGTGCTGGGCGCAGCACGGGCAGCTGAACCTGCGGTCAGCGGCAGGCCGGTGATCGGCGTCACTTCCCTTGGCACCTCCTGCCTCAAATACATCAAGACCCTAAAACCGGAGCTGGAGCAGCGCGGCTACGAGGTGGCAGTGTTCCATGCGATGGGCATGGGCGGCATGGCCTTTGAGCAGATCGCAGCGCAGAACGGCTTTGTCTGCGTGATGGATTTCGCTGGCTGCGAGCTGGGCAACCTGATGGCCGGTTCGGTGGTTAACGCTGGCCGCGACCGCCATCTGTCGGCAGGCCGTGCAGGCATCCCGCAGATCGTTGCGCCTGGCTGTATGGACCTGATCGACTTTGCCGGCTGGCAGGAGATCCCGGCGCAGTTCCAGGGACGACCGATTCACACCCACAACAAACTGGTCAAAAACACCTTCTACAACGCCGAGGAACGCCGCGGCATCGCCCGTGAGCTGAACCGGCGGATTGGCGAGAGCAAGGCTCCCACGCATCTGATCATTCCAAAGGGCGGGATTGAGGAGTGGGACCGCCCAGGCGGCGATTGCCACGATCCGGAGGGGCTGGAGGCTTTCACCACTGAACTGAGTGCAACCGTTTCCCCCTCTGTCCAGGCGACGGAGCTGGAGGCGCATATCAACGACCCTGACTTCACCCGAACGGCACTTGAAATCCTGGACCGCTGGGTAGCGGAAGGAATTGTCATGCCGGGCAAGGCGTGACCAACAGAATATATTCAAAAGGGAGGAAACTATGAAACTCAAACTTGCAGCTATTGCTGCCGTGCTCAGCGCCACGGCCGCCATGGCGGAATATCCGGAAAAGCCGGTCTCTTTCGTGGTGCCCTGGCCGCCGGGTGACCTGGAAGATGTGCTGACCCGGATGATCGCCGACAAGTTCCAGGAGATGTACGGGGTTCCTGCAGCGGTGGTGAACAAGCCGGGCGGCGGCGGCGGCCCGTTCCCCGGTGCCGTTGAAGTGGCAAACGCACCGGCAGATGGCTACACCGTTGGGTCTTTCGTGATCGGGGTGCCGGTGGTTGGGCCCGAAATCGGCATCCCGGAACTGGCCCCCAACCCGTTTGATCCGGTCGGCATTTTCCTGACCTATCCGTTTGTGGTCGCAACCTTGGCGGACAAACCTTATGACACCTGGGAGGAGCTGTCGGCCTATGGCGCGGAAAATGACGTCTCTCTGGGCCACTATGGCTCTTTCCTGGCGCCGACCAAGGTGACTTTCGCCGCCGCTATCAAATCCGGCTTCGATTTCACCAGTGAAGCCGCCTACGACCTGCTTGACTGCAACGTTCTGGCCTCGGGAGACGTCGACGTTGTGAATGGCACCTTGCAGACCCTGCTGCCCTGCATGGACAGCATCAAGATCCTGGCCAGCATCGGATCCGAGCGCACCGCGCTTACCCCGGATGTGCCGACCATGGCCGAAGTTGTTCCGGGACTGGAGCTGTCGCTGTGGAACGGACTGTTTGTGCACAAGGACACACCGGCAGATGCGCGCGAGAAGATCGCGGCCGCTGCCAAGGCCACGCTGGAAACCGAAGCGGCGATTAACCTGATGAAGGAAACCGGCGTGCTGCTCTATTGGAAGGATGCAGAGAGTTCTTCACAGCAGATCGAGAAAGACATCACCGATCTAGCCGAGATCAACGCGCTGGTCGGCGAATAAGACCGCTTGGGGCGCATCATTGCGCCCCGGCATCCGCCGCGGCAGGAGGAGGACGCTGCGATGACACGTATCAAGTATTTTCAGGAACTGTTTCAGCGCTACCGGCGGCCCGGCGATCTGGTTTTTGCCATTATTTTCCTGCTATTCGCGCTGTTTTTGCTGAGTCAGCTGGGCGAGCAGACCAAATGGGTGAAACGCACCAAATGGTTCGGCCAGCCGTCGCTATGGCCCAGCATTGCGGTCTGGGGAATGGTGATCTTCGGGGCCTTTCACCTGCTGGGCTCAATGGTGTCACCGCGCATTTACGGTCGGCTGAAGGAAGTCTTGTTCTGGCTGCGATCGCTTGAATACGTCCTCTACTTCCTGGCTTATGTCGCCATTGTCCCTCTCGCCGGCTACTTGCCGTCAACCATACTCTTTGCCGTTTTCATAATCTTGCGCGCAGGCTTCCGCCGCCCGCAACACCTTGCGCTTGCCGCACTGTTTGCCACCTGCATAGCGCTGATCTTTCGGGGTTTTCTACAGGTCAAAATTCCCGCAGGCGAAATCTACCAGCATTTGCCCGATGCGCTGCGCGCTTTTGCGCTGACTTACCTTTGAGGACGCTATGGACACTCTTCTCTCCGGATTCCAAATCCTCGCTCAGTGGGACGTCTTTGCCGCACTGGTCATCGGCTCCATCGGCGGCGTCATCATCGGAGCCCTGCCAGGTGTCGGGCCTGCGGTTGCCATTGCCATCCTGCTGCCCGCGACCTTTGCCTTCGAGCCCATCGTCGGACTGACCCTGCTTTTGGGGATCTACGGCAGCTCGATGTACGGCGGCGCGATCCCGGCCATCCTGATCAATACCCCGGGAACGCCGGTCAATGCGCTGACCACCTACGACGGCTATCCAATGACCAGGCGTAAAGAGGGCCACCGGGCGCTCTCTCTGGCGTACACAGCGTCTTTCTTCGGCGGCATCTTCTCAGTCATCTGCTTGATCTTACTGGCACCGCTGCTGGCGCTGATCGCCCCGCATTTCGGCAGCCGCGAGATCTTCCTTGCCGCCTTCATGGGCATTCTGCTGGTGGTCGTGGCGCACCGTGGCCAGACATTTGCTGCTGGCATGCTGGCCTGTTTCGGCATCTTCCTGAACACCGTCGGGCTGGAACCGGTCAAATACACCAAACGCTTCACCTTCGATCAAAGCTGGCTGTCCTCCGGCTTTGACCTCATCGTCGTGGTGCTGGGGCTGTTTGCCCTCAGCCAGGCCTTCCTGCTGCTGGTCGAAAAGGATCACGCCCCCCAAGACGCCAACGTGCAGGGCAACATGTTTGCAGGCGTTAAGGAGCTGCTGGGGTTCAAGCGCATCGCCACCATCTCTTCCTCCCTCGGTGTGCTGATGGGCATGATCCCCGGCGTCGGTGAATTCACAGCACAGTTCCTTTCCTATACCTACGCTCAGAAAACCTCGAAAAACCCGGACGCCTTCGGCAACGGCTCTCCCGAAGGTCTTGTCGCATCTGAAGCCGCAAACAACGCGGTCCCAGGTGCGGCAATGATACCGCTCCTAGCGCTTGGCATCCCCGGCGAAGCGCTGACCGCGATGATGCTGTCGGTATTCTATGTTCACAACGTGATCCCCGGTCCGCAGCTCTTCGAAACCCAGCTGGACTTCGTGATGGCGCTCTATCTGGCGCTGATCCTGCTCAACGTGATCGTGCTGGTCTTCCTGCTTTTCTCCACCAACCTGCTGCTGAAGATCATCCAAATCCCGACCCGCTTCCTCGGCATGATGATCCTGACTCTGTCCTTCATCGGCGTCTACTCGCTGCGCAACTCGATCACCGATTGCGCCATTGCCGCAGGCTTCGGCGTGCTGGGACTGATCCTCAAACGGCTGAACCTGCCGATTGTGCCGATCATCCTCGGCATGGTCCTGGGCGGCATCATGGAAGTCAAGCTGCGGGCCGCGATGGCAGCGGTGAAAACCCCCATCGATTTCATCAGCCGCCCCATCGCCGCAATCATCTTTGTGATGATCATCGGAATCGTGGTGCTTCACATCCGCACCTTGATCCTTGAGCAGAAGGCCAAGCAAAATCCGGAGCCGCTCGGGCCGGACTACGAGCATTCCAGCCAGCAGGGGTAACAGCATGCTAAACCAGAACGATATCAACGCCCTCCGCCAGCTGGAGGTGCCGGTCCAGGGCCATTTCATCGATGGCGAGCAACAGGCTTCCTTGACCGGCGGCACTCTGGAGGTGATTTCCCCGATCGACGGCAAGCCATTTGGCAGCTTGGCAGAAGGAACACCTGCCGACATGGAGCGTGCCATCGCCTCTGCAAGGGCCTCTTTTGAGGCCGGGCACTGGTCCCGCATGGCCCCCGCCGCCCGCAAGAAAGTGCTGATGAAGCTGGGTGATCTGATCGAGGAGCGGGCTCTGGAACTGGCGGTTCTTGGGGTGCGCGACAATGGCACCGAAATCACCATGGCGATCAAGGCCGAGGCGCTCTCTGCCGCCGCCACATTCCGCTACTACGGCGAGGCGATCGACAAGGTCTATGGACAAATCGCACCCACGGCGGAGAGTGTGCTGGCCATGGTGCATCACGCGCCGGTCGGTGTGGTCGGTGCCATCGTGCCCTGGAACTTCCCTCTGATGATCGGCTCCTGGAAAATCGCCCCGGCACTGGCGGCAGGCAATTCAGTTGTCCTGAAACCTGCCGAAAGCGCCTCGCTCAGCTTGCTGAAGGTCGCCGAACTTGCGGTTGAAGCCGGTTTGCCGCCCGGCGTCTTCAACGTGGTCACCGGCAAGGGAAGCGTGGTGGGTGAGACCCTGGCGCTCAGCATGGATGTGGACATCATGGTTTTCACCGGCTCCGGCGCCACCGGGCGGCGGCTGCTGGAATATTCGGCCCGCTCCAACCTCAAGCGCTGCTATCTGGAGCTGGGCGGCAAATCCCCCAATATCATCTTTAGTGATGCACCCGACCTAGCCGAGACGGCCAAGATTTCCGCCGCGGGCATCTTCCGCAATTCAGGCCAGGTGTGCGTGGCCGGCTCACGGCTCCTGGTGCAGGAGGACATCGCCGAAGAGTTCGTCGCCGAAATGGCCCGCCATGCTGAGGCCTTCCGGGTCGGCGATCCGCTGGATCTGTCCAGCCAGATTGGTGCGGTGCATTCGCTGGCTGAGCTGGAGGCCAACCTGGAGTTCGCCGCCCGCGCCGAGGCCGAGGGCGCCGAACTGCGCAGCGGCGGCAAGCGCATCCTGCAGGAAACCGGTGGTTTCTACATGCAGCCGACCATCATGGCGGGCGTAAAACCGCAGGACAATCTGTTCCAGAATGAGGTGTTCGGTCCTGTGCTGGCCGTCACCACCTTCAAGAATGAAGAAGAAGCCATCCGCCTGGCCAATGCCACCACTTACGGCCTCTCTGCCGGGGTCTGGACCGCAAACCTCAGCCGGGCGCACAGGATGGTAGCAGGTATCCGTGCCGGCATCGTGCATGTGAACACTTACGGCGGTTCCGACCTGACCGTGCCCCTCGGCGGCGTCAAGCAGTCCGGCAACGGCCATGACAAGTCCCTGCACGCCCTGGAGAAATACTCCGACCTGAAATCTGCATGGATTCAGCTGTAAACCCGAGGAAACGCCATGACTCTGTCTGCCGGATCTCAGGATCTCATCAAACGGCGCGCCCGGCTTTTGGGGCCGAATGTCTCGACCTTCTATGACGAACCGCTGCATATCGTGAAGGGCCAAGGCGTCTGGCTGTGGGACGCCGACGGACGCAAGTATCTGGACTGCTACAACAACGTGCCGCATGTGGGCCATTGCAACCCGCGAGTGGTGGAGGCGATCTGCCGTCAGGCGGCGACCCTCAACACCCACACGCGCTATTTGCACGACGGCATTCTGGACTATGCGGAGAAGCTGACTGCGACCATGGATGCCTCGCTCGACACGGCCATTCTAACCTGCACCGGTTCAGAGGCCAACGACATTGCCCTGCGCATGGCAGAAGCAATAACCGGCAAGCGTGGCATCGTGGCCACCGACGCGACCTATCACGGCAACACCGCGCTGGTCAGCCAGCTCAGCTGCTCCAACCCTCCAACCGTCGGCTTCGGGCTGGAACAGTATTTCCGCTTTGCCGAAGCCCCTGACAGCTACCGCAATCCAGACCCGGACGGCAACAGATTCGCCGCTGCCGTAGCGGAGCAGATTGCCGCGCATGAAGAGGCCGGCACCGGCTTTGCCGCGCTGGTGATCTGCCCCTTCTTCCTTAACGAAGGGTTTCCGAACCACCCCGAAGGCTGGCTGAAGCCCACGGCGGAGGTGGTGCGCCGGGCCGGCGGTCTCTTGATCTGCGATGAGGTACAGTCCGGCTTCGGCCGCACCGGCACCCATATGTGGGCGCATCAGAAGATGGGCGTGGTGCCGGATGTGATGACACTGGGCAAGCCAATGGCCAATGGCCACCCGGTTGGTGGCGTCGTCACCCGCAGAGAAATCCTCAAGACCTTCCGCTCCGGCTACCGCTATTTCAACACCTTCGGCGGCAACCCGGTGTCCTGTGCTGCGGCAAAAGCAGTGCTGGAAGAGATCGAAGACCAGAAGCTGCTCGCACATGCGGAAGCCGTCGGCGTCCATGCCCGGGCACGGCTGGAAACGCTGCAGGAGAAGTATGACTTCATTGGCGATGTTCGCGGCTCCGGCATGGTGTTTGGCGCCGAGATGGTCCTGGACCGCGCCTCCAAGGAACCGGCGATTGCCTACACCGACCGGGTGATCAACGCCATGCGCCACCGCGGCATCATCCACTCCAAGCTGGGCCGCCATAAAAACACCCTGAAAATTCGCCCGCCGATGCCGTTCTCCAAGGAAAATGCGGACCTGTTGTTCGACACGCTGGACGAGGTTCTGGCTGAAACGCCGGTGCAACCATGAGCGCGACGGCAGTAAAGGAAGCTCTGGCGCTCTGGGGAATGGAGGGCGCAGGTGCCAGCCTGATAGCCACCCGTGAAAACCAGGTCTACCGGTTGGACCACAGCGGCAAGTCATATGCGCTGCGCCTGCACCGCCCAGGCTACCGGACCGATGCAGAACTGTGGTCGGAGCTGCAATGGATGAACTCCGCAGCAGAGGGCGGCCTGCGTGTCCCGGCCCCAGTCACCTCACCCTCAGGAGAGTTCCTGCATAAAGCCGGCGGATTGCAGGCGGATGTGCTTACCTGGCTATCCGGTGCCCCGATCGGCCGGACAGGCGGTGGTTTGAACACAGGTAATCGCACTGGCCTGTTTTTTGGCATCGGCCGCGAAATGGCCCGGCTGCACTCAGTCTCCGACCGCTGGACTCCGCCGAAGGGTTTCAGTCGCTGGTCCTGGGACCGGAAAGGTCTGCTTGGTGCCAACCCGCTCTGGGGCCGGTTCTGGGATAACCCCGGCCTCACAACAGAAGACCGTTCACTGTTTCTTGCCCTGCGCAGCGAAGCTGATGCCGAACTGCAGCAGCTGGAATCTACTCTGGACTTCGGGCTTATCCACGCGGATCTCGTGCGCGAAAACATCATGGCAGACGGCGGCAAGCTGCAGCTGATCGATTTCGACGACAGCGGCTTTGGCTTCCGCCTTTTCGATTTGGCCACCACGCTGCTCAGAAACATGCAGGAGGCCGACTACCCGGCGCTGCGCGCCGCGCTGATCGCCGGCTATCTGTCAGTTCGGGTGATTGACTTGACTGCACTTGACCTGTTCCTGGTGCTGAGGTCGGCAACATATGCGGGCTGGATCATCACCCGAATGGATGAGCCCGGATCCAAAGGCCGCAACCAGCGGTTCATCGGAACCGCCCGTGTGCTGGCACGACAGTACCTGGCTAGGAAAGGAATTCACAAATGAAACGGCTCGCAGGCAAGGCAGCAGGCATCACAGACGTAGGGGGTAATCCCGCCCGATCTTTTCACCGCCAGGATGCGGAATTTCCGGGATGGGCCGAAGCTGTCAGCCAGGAAGTCCAGCGACCAGCGCGCATTGGGATACGCAGCCTCCGGCATCGGTGTGCGAGATCCGCGGGCCCGCTTGCGGCCGCGCCGCCGCTTCACTGACAGCCCTTCTTCCCGGTAGAACCGATACAGTTTCTTGTGGTTCATTCTCATGCCTTGCGCTCAAGCAACACGCCAATCCGGCGGTAGCCGCCTCTACATCATGGTGAGGGATTTCGCGGGGGGCAGGTCAGTCTGCCTCATCGGTAGGGGCAAGATCGACGAATTTCGCTGGCCCTTTGCGAGATGCGGCTCTTCGGCGCAGCGCCTCCGCTAACTTGAAGAGCTTATTGGAGGTCCAGAGGAAGATTTTGGCACGACTAATGTTCATAAGTAACTGTCTACCACGTCCGAAATATTATCCTAGTCGAGGAAAGGATTTAGTCGAACACGCTGGTGAAAACCTGAAACTTTATTAAGGCGTCAAATGCCCAATGCTAGCAGACAATCCACATTTGGGTTTTGAAACGGCCCTTTGCCACATTTGAGGTGAGTCCCCAGTTTCTGTTCAGAGTGTCAGAGTTCTGTGCTCGCTTCTTTGGCAAATGTCTGGAAAGCGGGTTGCGACTGTAGCATCGGCAACAACCTTCGGATGTATTCTTTGGGCCGCCTTTGCAAGCGGCCCAAATTCTTCAAATCTCCACGCTTTCGGAGATTTCGAGAGCATCCTCCAGCTCGACGCCGAGATAGCGGACGGTGCTGTCCATCTTGGTATGTCCGAGCAGGAGCTGAACGGCCCGCAGGTTGCCAGTCTTTCTGTAGATATGCGCCACCTTCGTCCGGCGCATGGAATGCGTCCCATAGGATGTGGAATCCAGCCCGATGGACCTCACCCAGTCCCGCACGAGACGGGCGTACTGCCGCGTTGAGATGTGCAGACGATCGTGAAATCGGCCCGGCCAGAGGTATTCTGAGCCG
>JABXIA010000127.1 GCA_013373325.1 Paracoccaceae bacterium | reverse complement strand
TTGCGCGCCGCCAGCGCATCGCCGGTCTCGATCTGCCCCTTGGCGGCGCGGCCCGAAAAATCGCCCAGAACAGCCATCCGGAACCGCTTGCGCTCCAGTCTCGCGGGTTCGGGCCGTGCCGCGCTCATGGTGCCATAAGCAAACTCCGGCTCGTCCGAGGCCTCAGCCGCCGCCGCTGCAGGTTCATCGCCGCCTGCGTCCAGATCCCCCAGAAGCGCATCCAGATCATCCCCGCCGTCCCCGGCGGTGTCATCGTCATCCAGACCGCCCAGCAGATCATCCAGATCCAAATCCCCATCGTCACCGCCCATCAGGCTGTCGAGATCCGCATCTGCGTCCCCCAGCCCGCCCAGCAGGGCATCAAGATCATCTTCGGCACTGTCCGCGTCTTCTGCCTCTTCGGCCTCCGCTTCCTCGCCAAGCCCCGCCAGCAAACCGTCCAGATCGCCGCCGTTTACCTCATCGCCGCCAAGATCACCCAGCAGATCATCCAGGCTGGCGTCCTCTGCGGCCTCGTCATCGTCCAAGCCGCCCAGCAGCGCGTCCAGATCATCCTCGCCAGCGTCCGCCGTCCCGCCGCTGTCATCGTCATCCAATCCGCCAAGCAGATCATCAAGGCCGCCGCCGGCCTCGGCGCCAGAGGCCTCGTCCAGCCCGCCCAGCAGCGCTTCAAGATCGTCAGCGCCGCCATCGTCATCCGCGATCTCATCATCTCCCAATAGCGCATCCAGATCAGCGCTCTCGTCATCTTCGCCGGTGTCCATTCCGCCCAGCAGATCCTCCAGGCTGCTGTCGGCTGACCCGGCTTCCGCAACGGTATCGCCCGCAGAGTCCTCTTCTGCATCCAGATCGCCCAGCAGGCTGTCCAGACCATCATCCTCATCCATGCCGCCCAGAAGCGCATCCAGGTCCTCGTCACCGCTGTCCGCATCCTCTGCACTGCCGGCCTCGGCAAGACCCGCCAGCACATCAGCGGCATCATCCCCGGCGTCGTCCTCCGGCGCATCGCTGCCAAGATCCGCCAGCAGGTCATCCAGCCCGCTGTCTTCATCTTCTTCGTCAGGCGCCTCCAGCGTATCAAGCGCTGCACTCAGATCGTCTTCGGCGTCCGCCGCGTCCGGCACATCCAGACCGCCCAGGATGTCATCCAGATCCGTCTCGTCCTCCGGGGCATCTTCCGGCAGATCATGAGCCAAACCGGCCAGCACATCTCCGGCGGCATCCGCCTCTTCGGCCTCGTCCGGTTCCTCCAGACTGTCCAAAACTGCGCTCAGATCTTCCTCGGGCTCGTCTTCCGGTGCGGCGTCCAGCAATCCCTCAAGAATGTCCTCAGCGCCACCGTCTTCAGTGTGCTCAAGCTCAACAGCGGCCAGGCTCTCCAGCGCATCCTCTGTTTCGCTGCCGGGGTCTTCCTCTTCGGGAGCCTCCTCCAGCAGTCCGCCCAGCACATCCTCCAGGTCTTCACCGTCATCGGCCTCCGGCACTGCAGCTTCCGCCAGACTGTCCAACGCGGCGTCAGACAAGTCTTCTTGATCCCCGGCATCCGGCTCCAGTCCGGCCAATCCCTCCAGAATGTCCGAGTGGTCTTCTGCATCCGGCTCTTCAACTTCAGCGGCAGCCAGGCTTTCGAGGGCGGCGCCGGCGGCATCCTCCGCCTCATCCTCCACTTCAATCGAGGCCAGTTCATCCAGAACCGAAGAATGATCTTCTTCCTCTGCCACTTCCTGCAGTTCTGCATCTGCAAGGCTTTCCAAGGCGGCAGCAGCAGTGTCTTCTTCTGCGGTTTCGTCAATTTCCAAAGCGGCCAGGCTTTCCAGCGCGTCATCCGCGGCGGTGTCCTCGACCTCATCCGCTGCCGCATCAGCCAACGCATCCAGTACGCCGGCATGGTCCTCTTCCACGGCTTCCTCGATCTCGACAGACGCCAGGCTTTCAAGCGCATCGTCTGCAACGGACTCCTCCGCCTCCGGTACTTCCAGTTCCGCCAAGGCATCCAGAACTTCAGTGTGGTCTTCTTCTTCCGCCTCACTCACCTCAACCGCGGCAAGGCTCTCCAGCGCCGCGCCGGCGGCATCCTCGTCCCCCCTCTCCTCCGGTTCCTGTGCCGCCAGCCCTTCGAGCACATCACCCGAAGTGTCTTCTGCCTCCTCGGGAATTTCCGCCTGCGCCAGTTCTTCCAGAACAGCGCCGGTCTGATCCTCCTCTTCGGCTTCCGGAACCTCAGCACCCGCCAGCGAGGCCAGCGCTTCTCCGGCTGCATCGCCCTGCTCCTCCTCTTCCGGAGCAGCGGCGCTCAGGCCCGCCAGAACATCCGCAGCCCCATCGTCTGCTGACGTCTCCTCAGGCTCAGCGGCCCGCAGATCATCCAGAACGCTGCCAGCAGCATCCCCGGCCTCTTCCTCCTCCGGGGCCTGTGCGGAAAGCCCGGCCAGCACAGCACCGGACGTGTCTTCCTCTTCTTCCGGAAGGTCAGCCTGAGCCAGCCCCTCCAGCACGGCCGCAGACCTGTCTTCCTCAACAGTCTCCTGTACCTCAGCCGCAGCCAGCGAGGCCAAAGCACCTGCTGCCTCATCCGGCTGTTCCTCATCAGCCGGGGCCGCCGCACGCAATCCCGCCAGCACATCTGCCGAAACATTCTCCTCGGCCTGCTCCTCCGGCGCCGCTTCGCGCAAGGCATCCAGAACACTGCCCGAAGCGTCCTCAGACTCTTCATTCTCCGGTGCCTGCGCGGCGAGACCAGCCAGCACGCTGCCCGTGGTGTCCGCCTCCTCCTCCGGCAGTTCCAGATTGCGCAGGCTGTCCAATGCCGCGGCACTCTCTGCATCCGCTGCAGGCGCCGATACTGCTGCCAGCAGTGACGGATCATTCAGGATCGTCTCGATCAGCGCCTCGGCCCCGGTCTTGCCGTCCATATAGGCCATCAGGTTCTGCAGCTGGGTGCGCGCCTCCAGCAGCGGGCGCAGCGCATCCACCTTGGCGGCAATCGCGCCGGGCGCGAAATCCGCCATGCTCTCAAACGTCAGATCCACCGCCAGGCTGCCCTCACCGGTCAGCGTGTTTGGCACCGTAAAGGCAGCCCGCGGCGCAAGCCCCTTCATGCGTTCGTCGAAATTGTCGACGTCGATCTCCAGGAATTTGCGGTCCGCCACTGCCGGCTGCTCAACCGTGGACTTGCCTGCCAGATCGCTCATCACCCCCATGACAAAGGGCAGCTGCACCTTCTTCTCGGCGCCGTAAAGCTCCACATCATATTCGATCTGAACCCGGGGCACCCGGTTGCGGGCGATGAACTTCTGCGAGCTGTCAGCCATTGCCCTGCCCTTTCAGCTGAGCAATCTCCGCCCGCAGGCTTTTGATCTCCGCATGCAGCTCCATCACATGCGCATCGACCACGTCGGTCTCCGACTTCACAAGATCGCGCAGCTTCTCGAACTCCGCTTCCGCATCCGCCTCCACCGCGGACTGCATCGTGTTGACCAGCAGGCCAATAAACAGGTTCAGCACCGAAAACGCGGTGATCACGATAAACGGCACAAAGAACGACCAGGCAAAGGGGAACTCCTCCATCACCGGGCGCACGATCCCCATCGACCAGCTTTCCAGCGTCATGATCTGGAACAGCGAATAGAGCGACCGGCCCAGCGTGCCGAACCATTCGTCAAAGGCAGCGCCGTACATCATCGTCGCCATCACGCCGAAAACGTAGAACACGATGGAAATCATCACGATCACCGCGCCCATGCCGGGCAGCGCATCCAGCAGGGCCTGAACCACGGCACGCATCTGCGGAATGACCGACAGCAGGCGCAGCGCCCGCACCACCCGCAGGCCGCGCAGCGCCGACAGGCCCTGGCTGTCCGGGAATAGGCCGAACGAAACCACGACAAGGTCAAAGATGTTCCAGGCCGAGGAGAAGAACCGCCAGCCGTAGGCAAACAGCTTCAGCGCCAGCTCCAGCACAAAAACCGCCAGAACGGCGGTGTCGATCACATCCAGCAGCCCGCCCGCATGCGCCCGCACCGCCGCCGAGGTGCCAAGGCCCAGCGTGATCGCATTGAAGATGATGATGCCCAGAATGGCATTGGTCACCGATCTGCGTTCAACAAATTCGCGGGCCTTGTCCCGAAGCGTCACGGCGGTTTGCGCGCTGCTGTCCAATGTTTCTCTCCACCTGGTCTTTCAATTCAGCCGGGCGCCGCACAAGCGCCCGGCCTGGCTCCGGCCGCCGGGGCCGCAAGCCCTAGCGCAGCGGGTCCAGCCCGTAATTGACTTGCAAGTCTTTCATCCAGGTCAGGGCAGACTTGTTCTTGGCGTCCTTGATCTTGCTGTACAGCGTCTGCGCCTTCTTGGTCGCCGATTTCTTGGTTGCCGGGTCACCGGATTTCAGCTTTTTCTCAAGCTTCTTGAGATCTTTCTCCAGGGCCTTGATCTCAGCCTTGTAGGCGTCCTTCTCGTCCTGCTTGGTCGGCATCACAGAGTTCTTGGAGCCGTCTTCATTGGTCGAGGCCGTCCCCGGCTGGCCGACAACCTTGCAGTTGATGCCCTTGGCCTTCAGCAGCCGCCAGACCTTGCCGGCATAGGTGTCGTAGTCATACTTGTCACCCGGCGGAGCAATGCCGCCCGCCGCGGTGAAGCAGCCCGACAGCAGCACCGTTCCCTTGAAATCCTTCGACAGGTTCTTCTTCTTGTCCTTGTTGCCGGTCAGCAGATCGACGATCTGGTCGGGCGACTTCTTGCCCAGCTTGGTGCCCAGCCAGATGCCATTGATCTTCTCGCGCGAGCCATGGGCGCACAGCGCCACCGTGCCGGTCGTCAGCTCGCCAAAGTCCGCCTCGTCCGTGTTCACGGTCTTGGTCTTGTACTTCGCAGCCTGCTTCTCGGCAGCCCGGTTGATCACCTTGTCGCCGCCCTTGAACTTCTCCAGCAGCACTCCGTAAACCTTGTCCTTGCGGACCTTCTTCAGATCGCCGTCATGTTTGGCCACCAGCTTGTCCAGCGCCTCTTCGATGATCGAGATGTTCTTCTTCGTCAGGTTCACCACAACATTGGTTTCATCCGCCAGTTCCGCCTCAAGCTTGTTCCAGTCCTTGCGGATCACCTCAGTCTTGTCGAAATTGACAGGCGGTTTGCCTTCCTTCGGCGGCGGCAGCATTCCGGTGATGCAGATCGACAGGTGCCCGGACGTGTCAATGCCGCCAACCACACTCAGCTCCGGGGTAAAACCCAGATCCTTCACCTGAGAGGAATTTTGCGCGACCTGCTGAACCTTGGCGCATTTGGCAACCAGAGCCTGCGCCTTCTTCAGCCCGGGCAGCTTGATGCCCTGGGCCTGCATGCCCTTGTCCTTCAGATACTTCCCGATTGCCATCGCCATTTTGGCAATGTCGGCACTGGCAACGTTCTCGCCGCCGCCAGAACCAAGGAAAATCGTCTTGTACTGTGTGGCCATGTCAATTTCCTCCTGGCTGCTTCTGCATTCAATCAGTCAAACGCGTAGGTGAATTCTCCGTCCTTGACGCCAATGGCGACCTTCTCGACGTCCGCACCCTCCATCAGGCGGCGCAGGAACTCGTTGGAAATCTCCGGCAGCATGGTGTTGGTGACAATCGCGTCGATCATCCGCCCGCCGCTGTCCAGCTCCTGGCAGCGGTTGACGATCTCCTCGACCACCGCATCGGTGTATTCGAACGGCACCCCATGCGCCTCCTGCACCCGTTTCTGGATGCGGCCCAGCTGCAGCCTGGTGATCTCG
>JABXIA010000322.1 GCA_013373325.1 Paracoccaceae bacterium | reverse complement strand
TGCATGAACTGGTCCTGCTGACCGACTCGCCCTCGACCAAATACGTCGGGCTGGATGCCTATGGCCTCGCCATCACCGGCAGCCGCCCCATTCTGAAGGACGCTTGATATGGCTGGACATGAAACCCACTACACCCTGCCGCGCGCTGAGTTCGACAAGCCGGTGAAGCTGCTGATCGTTGTAGCGCCGTACTACAAGGACATCGCCGACAATCTGGTGGCCGGCGCGGCGGCTGAGATCGAAGCCGCAGGCGGCACCTTCGAAATCGTGGAAGTGCCGGGCGCGCTCGAAGTGCCGACCGCTATTGCGATTGCTGACCGCACCTCCAACTTCGACGGCTACGTGGCGCTGGGCTGCGTGATCCGCGGCGAGACCACCCATTATGACACCGTCTGCAACGACAGCTCCCGCGCGATCCAGCTGATGGGTCTGCAGGGGCTGTGCATCGGCAACGGCATCCTGACCGTCGAAAACCGCAAGCAGGCCGAAGTGCGCGCCGATACCGCCGATCAGAACAAAGGCGGCGGCGCGGCGGCTGCGGCCTTGCATCTGATCGCACTCACGCGTAAGTGGGGCGCCCAGACCAAAGGCATCGGCTTCAAGGCGCCCGCAGGGGCATACCAGGTCGCCGGTACAGACAACGGATCCACCAGCGCATGAGCACCCAGGACAGCCGCCCCAAGGGCAACGGCAAGAATCAGATGAGATCGGCAGCGCGGCTTTACGCCGTGCAGGCGCTGTTCCAGATGGAACACAGCGGCCTCACCTTCGACAAGGTGATCGTCGAATTTGAGGACCACCGTTTTGGCGCTGTCTATGAGGGCGACGAGATGGCGGAAGGCGACACTAAGGTGTTCCGCAATCTGGTACGCGAGGCGGTGAACCATCAGGCGCGGATCGACCAGATGACCGACCGGGCGCTGGTGGCGAAATGGCCGATTGCCCGCATCGACCCGACCCTGCGGGCGCTGTTTCGCGCGGCAGGTGCTGAGCTGACCCAGTCTGACACCCCGCCCAAGGTGGTGATCAACGAGTTTGTCGATATCGCCCGCGCCTTCTTCCCCGAGGGCAAGGAGGCGAAGTTCGTCAACGCCGTGCTCGACCACATGGCGCGCGAAGCCCGGCCGGAAGCATTCTGAACCGGCCTCTGCCGCAGACGTGAACTGAAAAAGGCGTGCCTTGGGGCGCGCTTTTTTGTTTTGCGGGTGGAGAGAATGAAAGGGTGCGGTAAATTCCGCTCATCCCTTCCGGAAACGCTGGACGCCGCCGCAAAGGCTGATAACCTCTTCTTGCTTATCTGGAGGACTCAGATGCCTGAACTGGTGAAAATGTACATCCGCAACGTGCTGATCGGCTTCGGGATCGCTGCCGCCTTTGTGGCAATGCTCCTGTGGTTCAATGCGATGAACCTCTGGACGCTTGTTTCGACCTCTGACGTCGGGCTGCTGGCGGTGTTCCTGCTGTGGTTCATGAACGGCATCGTGTTTGCAGGCGTGCAGTTTGCATGGGCGGTGATGGCCATGGCCGAGAAGAACGACGGCCCCCGCGGCGGCACCCCTGTGGCGCATGAGTTCCAGCCGGTGCGGGTACCGGCAGAGGAAACCTCCCGGCAGCAGCGCCAGCTGAATCGCCGCTGAGCCGCGAAACACCTGAATTTCTGCCGCGTTTTCCCTGGAAGGCGCGGTTTTCGTTTGTACCAAAGGGAGAAGAAGCGGCGGGACCACCAGTCAACCGTGCGGCTTTGATTCCCGAGGACCTGTATATACAGGTGGGCGCCAGGTAAACGGACCAGGATCCGGACAGAGCCAGCTCCCTCGGAATTGCTTAAGGCCACCGGAATGCTGCCTGTCACGAGAAGGGCAGAACCCGCCAAGCCCGTAACTAAGCTGCCGGAGGCGCCGTTACAAGGGGGCAGGGGGCATCCGGCAGCGTTTCGCAGCAAAAGCGCGGGATTGCATTTTGTTCTCTAATTGTTCACATTCTCTGCCATGATGGAAGATCTGCAGCCAGGCCAGAAACTTGCCCGCGGGGTGTCGCGCTATCTGCGCTCGCTCGGCTATGCGCCGCTGGAGGAATTCGTGCCGGCCCGCGGCTTGCGGGTGGACGTGATGGCGCTCGGCCCCAAGGGGGAGCTGTGGGTGATCGAGTGCAAGTCCAGCCGCGCCGATTTCCAGTCCGACAGCAAGTGGGAGGGCTACCTGGAATGGTGCGACCGCTACTTCTGGGCGGTGGATATGGATTTTCCGGCCGAATTGCTGCCTGACGGAACCGGGCTGATCATCGCCGACTCCTATGATGCTGAAATCATCCGCATGGCGCCGGAGGACAAGCTGGCGCCGGCCCGGCGCAAGAAGCTGGTGCAGAAGTTCGCCATGGATGCGGCCCGCAGGCTGCAACGCCTGCGCGACCCGCGCCCGGGCAAGGACGGGCAGCTCCTTGGGGGGGCGGCAGAGGAGCAGTCGGACTGGTGACCGGGGAGGCTCCCGCGCCTGCAGAGGCCCCGGCTGCGCCGGTGCCTCTTGGCAGCCTTGGGCCGGGCAGCGCACCTGCGGTGCGCTGCTGGCAGCTTCAGGCTCAGGCTGTTGTGTTCACTGCCGCGGGCTGGTGCAGCAGTGCGATGGGGGTGTCCTGGCCGGTCGAAACTCCGATGGCGCCGCCTTGGGACACGTTGGTGAAGGTGATGCTTCCGCCGGTGTCGAAGGTCAGCGTCAGCGTGTCACCGTCGCGCGTGGAGCTGTAGGCGGAGGCGCCCATTTCGCGCAGTTGCACAACAGCGTTTGCACCTTCTGTCAGTTCAACTGTGTCATGGCCATCGCCGAGGCTGTACTGCAGCGCCACGGTGCCGCCCTGCAAAGTGAAGCGGTCGTCGCCGCTGCCGCCCCGTGCGGCCAGGGTCTCGCCCACCTGCAGGGTGATCCGGTCATCCCCGCTGCCGCCGCTGACCTGGGCGTAGCTGCTGAGCGCCTGGCGCATCTTCTCTGCTGCCGGGGCGCCGGCATTGTAAACTGGCGCAGCGCCTTCGTCCGGGCCGCGCAAGGCACGCTGGGCCGCGACCGAGATCACGTCGTTGCCGGCGCCGCCGCGGATTCGCGACACCAGGGTGGCCGCAACTGCGATACTGTCATCGCCTGCGCCGGCGCGGACACCGCGCAGCGTGCCTGCCTGGATCGCAATGGCGTCATCGCCGCCGCCGGTGCTGATGTTACGGGCATGGCGGGCGCGGATCGAGACCGAGTCCGCATTGGCGAACTGTGCCTGCCTGCGTGCCTGGCCAGGGGCGTGCTGATGCCCGAGCGCTAGACCTTCCATGCCTTTGAACCGGCGGCCATAGCCGAAACCGGGGCCTTCAAAGAGGCGGGAGGGATCGCGGTCTGTGTGAACGCCCTTTACGATGCGTCCCTCCAGCGCCACTGCATCAGCTCCGTCACCGGTGTCGACCCGGCGGATCACATCGGCACGCAGTTCAACCGTGTCGTCGCCTTCGGTGCCCGTCGTGCCCGTCACAATGGCTGGGATGTCCTGGGACGGGGTTTGCGGTTGCTCTGCTGCGGGCTGCGCAGGGGCGTCTCCCTGTTCTTCCGGCAGGCCGGTCAGCAGGATGAGGGCTACCGAATTTTCCGGCCAGGGCTGCGACGCAAGGGTGTGCAGCGCTTTGGCCATTTCGAAGATGCGCTTCTCATAATAGGTGGCTTCCGGGCTGGCGGCGCTGGCTTGGGTCACCTCCAGCGGCGGCAGGACCTCTGCTGCCGGGTTTTCCGCCTGAGCGGGGGGCGGCTGCAAGGTGACAGATGCGTCCGGGGCTGATTGCTCACCCGGGATGCCGGGTTGCGGCGCGGCGTCCGGCGCAGGGGCAGCAGGGGTGCCGCCCAGTTTGACGACTGCATTTTGCACCTGCGGCTTTTCCCACCCGTGCGCCGCTGGCGGCAGGCCTTCCGGCCCGCGGCGGCCCTGGCTGCCGAACAGGGCGTTGGCTTCCTGCTGCAGTTCATCGGCGCTCATGCCGAGGGCCGGGTTAATCCCGCCCAGAGAAGCGCGCGCGCCGCTGGTCACAGCGGTCAGCTGCGCTGAATAGAAAAAGGGGTTGGCTGTGCTGCTCGTCAGGTTCACCATTGTACTCACTCCGATAACTGGCTGAGCACGATGGTGAGCCCTGGGGCTTTAGATAGATATAATAGCTAAAATTGCAGTTCTGAAAATTCACGTGAAAACAGCGGCGGATTTTCAGAAACCTTGTCTTACTTGACCGTGCGGGCCGCCTGCGCCGCAGCGCGAAGCTCGTCGGCGATCTCTTCTGCTTCTTCGGGGTCAAAGTCCATCGGGATCTCGACTCCGCCCGCCTCGATGAAGATCCGCACCATGCCCTGGTCGGTCGGGCCGATCTGCATGTTTGCTTCCACGTCGCGTTCGGTATTGATGCCCATCTTGCACTCCACTGGCAGTCAGCCGCCTGAATGCCGGTGCTAGCCCGCCGCAGGCTGAAACGCAAGCCGGGTTTGCGCTACACTGCCTGCATGATGGATGTAACGCTGCGCCGATTCGCCCCGACCGACATGCAATGGCTGGTGGCACGCCACCAGGATCTCTATTCCCGCGAAGCCGGGTTCGACAACAGTTTCGGGGTGCAGGTCGCGGATATTCTGCACAGCTTCTGTGCCGCTCACGATCCTGCGTGTGAGCGCGGCTGGATGGCGGTCAGCGGCAAGGAGCGTCTGGGCACGGTATTCTGCATGAAAAAGGACGCAAGGACAGCCCAATTGCGGTTGTTTCTCCTGACGCCAAAGGCGCGCGGCAAGGGGCTGGGCAAGCGGCTATTGCGTGAGTGCATGGCCTTTGCCCGCGCTGCGGGCTACAGCAGCATGATGCTGAAGACCCACGAAAGCCACCGCACCGCCTGCGCCCTTTACCGCGCTTTCGGGTGGCAGCTGCAGGACAGCCGCCCGGTGCGCAATTACGGCCAGGAGCTGGTGGAGCAGACCTGGCATCTAACTTTTCAGGAAGCTACGGTCTCATAGGGGCCGGCGGCGGAAATCTGGTTTGAGTGCAACTGGTTGCGGGTTGGAAGCCGCACCGGTCCGCATGTGTTGCGGGCAGTCAGGCAGCCTCTCTCTCTGAGATCCGGATTTCTGAAACGGAATGTTCAAAAACCTCTTGCACGCCTCCGGAGCGTGCTATAAATGCCCCCTCAGTGCCGCCTTAGCTCAGTTGGTTAGAGCGCTGGATTGTGGATCCAGAGGTCCCCCGTTCAAGCCGGGGAGGCGGTACCATCCTTCACTTCACAGTCTGATGTCCTCTTTGCTCCGCAATGTAAAGTGCAGCAATTTCGTCCGCAAATTGTCTGCGGTGGCGGATGGCGGCCTCAAGGAGGACGTCTGCCAGGTACGGCTTGCTCATGTGCAGAACGGGCCGCCGCATGGCTTTGCGGCAGTCCGTTCCGGTTTGGACGAAGATGTTTCACGTTCCGCTGGAGATGGGGCGGGATCAGTCGGTCGTTGTTGTTGTCGAGGTGGAGCCATCGTCATCAGCAACCACAATCACGAGCAAGGCTCCGCCGACAACGGCTGCCGTTGCGCCGGCTGACAAGCCGGTTTCCGGCACGCCGCCCGCAGTGGCTTGCGCCACGGCCTCGGCGCCAGGTGCACGGCAGGTCACCTGGAGAGAGCCATTGGGGAGATAGCTCGCAGACACCGGCACCCCGGCACCGCACGCCAGCCGCCGTTTGGCTTCGTCCAGCGCCGGATTTGCCTGTGCCAGGACTGCTTGGCCCGCAAGTGTCAGCGGAACCAGCAATGAAGCTGCGCGCAAGATACTGGTATACATGGTAAAACAACCTTATGCTTTGAGGTGTGTTAAGGTTAACGGGCGGCCGGGAATCGGGCAATACGGCGGAGTGGCAGTGGGTGTGCTCCGGCAGGATGCTGCCCAGAAGAGCCGCGCGATGAGCGGTTTCAGACTGTAATGAGGGTTTTGATATGTTCCAGACAGCCACCAGAATCTTGACCGCTGGCGCTGCGAGCCTAACATTCGGCGTTGCGCCCGCTATGGCGCAGACCCCGGGCGGGCTTGTTTACACGGTGGTGGTGCCCGCCGGTGAATTCGGATCTGCAGCCTTTCTGACAGAGCTTCTGGGCTCACTGGCGGCTGCCAAGGCGTTTTGCCGGTCCACTGGCGATTCGGCGCTGCAGGTTGACTGCTTGTCCGAACGCTTGGAGGCGGCTGCAGATGGCATTCCCAAGGGCACGGATTATGAAGAAGTGCGGGATGTTTTGCAGGATACCTCCCAGCGGCTGAAGCGGCTGGCCCGACAGAACAGGGATCCGAACCGCGGGCGGGTGACGGTCACCAGCTCAACAGACCCGGCGCAAAGCACAAACCGGCCGCTGACCCCGGTCAGTGCTGCGGCGCAGGCTGCGGTCAATCAGGAAGCGGCACGTATCCTCGAAGATGCAGCCACCGTTCTTCTGCGCAGCGCCGAGGCGGCGCAGGAGCGGCAGACGCAATATGCGCAGATCGCTTCGGCAATCGACTCCAACAAGGTGCTGCTCAGATCCTGACCTGCCGGATCAATTGTTCATCTGAACTTCCTGGCGCAGATCACCGGTCTCACGGTCAAAGATCAGGATGCGGTTGTCCCGGCTGACGATGGCGATCCAATCGCGGCCCAGCGTTACCGCTTCGGCTTCAACACCGTCGGGCAGGGCGATTTCCGCAGGCAGCGGCGCATCGCCTGCTTGCAGGCGGATGACAAGCAGCGAGATAATCACTACAAGCCCGCCAATCATCACCACCGTCAGCGTGGTTACCAGCCGCCGCAGGAACCGGATCTGCGGCGGTTCCTGTTGGATTTCGGTCTCGGAAGGATCAGTCATGGGCAGCCGCCGGATTGAGTTTGTCATCGCGGAAAACCCGCCTAAACGGCTTGATAAAGCGGTTTCGCGCGATGTGCCAGAGGAGGCGTCTCTGTCGCGCACCCGGCTGGCACGGCTGATCGAGGAAGGAGCGCTGACAGTGGACGGCGCTGTGGTGCAGGACCCCAAGGCAAAGATCGCCGAAGGCGCACAGATCGCCATCCAGGTGGAGGAGGCCGAGGACAGCCACATTGGCCCCGAAGACATCCCGCTGGAAATCGTCCATGAAGACGAAGACCTGATTGTCATCAATAAGCCCGCGGGCATGGTGGTGCATCCGGCGCCGGGTTCACCTTCTGGTACCTTGGTTAATGCTCTGCTGCATCATTTCGGCGGCAACCTGTCAGGCGTCGGCGGGGTTAAACGCCCCGGTATCGTGCACCGGATCGACAAGGAAACCAGTGGCCTCCTGGTGGTGGCCAAGTCCGATGCCGCGCACCAGGGATTGGCGGCGCAGTTCGAAAAGCACACGGTGGAGCGCTATTATCAGGCTGTCTGCTACGGCGTGCCGGATGGCAACGATCCACGCCTGCGCGGGGTGAAGGGCGCCAGTTTCGAGCCCGGCAATATTCTCAAGCTCACCACCCAGTTAGCCCGGCACAAGACCGATCGCCAGCGCCAGGCGGTGCTGTTCCAGGGCGGCCGCCACGCCGTGACCCGCGCCCGTATCGTCGAGAGTTTCGGCACGCCGCCCAGCCTTGCGCTGATCGAATGCTGGCTGGAAACCGGCCGTACCCACCAGATCCGGGTGCATATGGCCCATGCCGGCCATGGGCTGATTGGCGACCCCACCTATGGCGGCCGCCGCAAGTTGGCCGCCAAGGCGCTTAGCGAGGCCGGGCAGGCGGCGGTGCAGGCCTTTCCGCGCCAGGCGCTGCATGCGGCGGTGCTGGGGTTTGATCATCCGGTTACGGGCGAGGCCCTTAGGTTCGAGGCTCCGCTGCCTCCGGATATGGCTGCACTGCTGGACGCCTTGCGCCAGTAAATTCCCTGCAAATAAGCGTGTTCTTTCCTGTGACGCAATTCACAGACGAAAAGACTCAGGCTACCATAGAAGAATTCCTTAAGCGGTCCTTGAAAAGGGCTTGGCGCTACCACATATGCGCTAATGTTAAGTCCTTATACATTTTGGGAGGGACACTTTATATGGCGAATTATGCAAACCTGCCTGCCCCGACGCCCGAAGGCGGCCTGAACCGGTATCTCCAGGAAATCCGCAAATTTCCGCTGCTGGAGCCGGAAGAGGAATACATGCTGGCCAAGCGCTGGGTTGAGGAACAGGATGCGGCTTCAGCCCACAAGATGGTAACGTCCCATCTGCGGCTCGCGGCCAAGATCGCCATGGGTTACCGCGGCTACGGCCTGCCGCAGGCCGAAGTGATCTCTGAGGCCAACGTCGGCCTGATGCAGGCAGTGAAACGTTTTGATCCGGAAAAAGGCTTCCGCCTGGCAACCTATGCCATGTGGTGGATCCGTGCGTCGATCCAGGAATATATTCTGCGTTCCTGGTCTCTGGTGAAGCTCGGCACCACCTCGGCCCAGAAGAAGCTGTTCTTCAACCTTCGTAAGGCCAAGGCCCGCATTGGCGCGCTGGAAGATGGCGACTTGCGCCCCGAAAACGTCGCGCGGATTGCCACCGACCTTGGCGTGACCGAGGAAGAGGTGATCTCGATGAACCGCCGCATGTCCGGCGGCGATGCGTCCCTGAATGCCACCGTCGGCTCCGAAGGCGAAGGCACCATGCAGTGGCAGGACTGGCTGGAGGACGAAGATGCCGACCAGGCCGGCGATTATGAAGCCCGCGATGAGCTGGAGGCCCGCCGGGAGCTGCTGGCAGAGGCGCTTGACGTGCTCAATGACCGGGAAAAAGACATCCTGACCCAACGCAGGCTGATGGACCAGGCGGTCACGCTGGAGGACCTGAGCACACAGTACAATGTCAGCCGGGAACGCATCCGCCAGATTGAGGTGCGGGCTTTTGAGAAGCTGCAGAAGAAGATGCGCGACCTGGCAATGGAAAAGGGTATGCTGAACAGTGCTTGATCCCCGGCACTGGCAGTAGAGCGGAAAGGCGGTGCAGTGCACCGCCTTTTTTTGTCTGCTGACAATGATGCTGGCTTTACGGCAGTGGTTCTGCCGCAATGTTTCGCGCGCGAAACATTTGGTCAGGTATTCTGACCTGTATTGCTGGCGGATTCTGGCGGGAAAACCTGTCTGGCGCGGGCCTGGCAAACTGCTGGGTGCGCGGCTGAATGGGCGAAGGCTGGCTGACTTGCTGGCTAAGCACTTTAGGCGCGGCTGGCTGAAATCACGCTGGTTGCTGGCGATGCTTGCTGTCTGGCTGCCCTGACGGGTGGCTGGAGCGCTGGCTGCTTGCGGCCTGGTGATTCTGGCTTGCTTGCAATTTCTTCATTCTGTGTAGCTGGCTGGGGCGAATGGGTCAACGGAAAATGTAATGAAATCAAATAGTTGATAGTTTTACTCGGAAATTGTCGGCAGCTGCCACTGGTCAGGCGGCCCCTGCGCTCCTAAATTTACGCCTCTGGCACAGGAGGAAGGATGATGGCAGGCGGCTGGGCGCAGGACGGCGCGGTGAATGAACAGATCGAGGCCTCGATTAATGATGAGCTTGCGCGGCTGAAGGCGCAAAAGCGCCCGGTCGGCGAAAGCCTGACCCACTGCGCTGAATGCGAAGAGCCGATCCCGGAGAAGCGCCGTATAGCCATCCCCGGAGTCAAACTGTGCATTGATTGCCAGCAAGAGCGCGACGGGGCCCATCAGGCGCGCGGCGGCATCAACCGGCGCGGCTCCAAGGATAGCCAGCTCAAATAGGCTGGGCTGCTACAAGTATTCCGGGCCGTTGCGCTTGGGCAGCCCGTCATCGCTGTTGAACCAGCACAGCTTTTCTTCATGCGCGACATGCAAGGAAGGCGCAAAGGCCTCCGGATCCACCATCGCCGCCGCGTAGAAGTGCATCGTGCCTGACATCGCTTGCGAACGGAACGACAGGGGCGAGCCGCAGGTTCTGCAAAATGTCCGCTCCACTTTGGGAGAGGAGCGGTACAGTCGCGGTTCTGCTCCGGTCCAGCGCCATTGGCCGTCTTTCACGCCTATGTAGGTGGTCATCGGTGCCGAACATTGCCGCCGGCAGCTTTCACAATGGCAATTCACAACGGACAGGACCGGCATCTTTACTTCGAATGTCACGGATCCGCACAGGCATCGTCCTTGCATGGTCTTCTCCTCAGGCTGGTGCAATCAGGATCCGCTCCAGCCGAATTGGTGTCTGAGCGGATTGCGAAGCGGAATCGCTTGCCTGCGGCAAGCTGTTGTGCCGCCTGCCGCCGGTGAAAACATCTTCCTCCCTCCGCCGGTCAGTGTTATATCCCGTGCCGGGCTCACAGGCGATGGCGTCGCCGGAGAGCGGTCTGCTCTCGCCTTCATCCACGCTCCTGTACGCCGGGACTTTCAATCGGGAGATTGAAGGCCCCGCCTTTGCCTCCCTAACAATGGAGGCACCCATGGCCTGGTCGCCGGAGAAAACCGAAGTCAAAAGCTGGAATGAATGGGACACGCTGCGCCATGTGATCGTGGGCCGTGCCGATGATTGCCACATCCCGCCGGAAGAGCCCGCGCTGGATGCCAAGGTGCCGGAGGACAGCGACATGCGCGGCCAGTGGGGCCGCCGCCCGCAGGAAACCATCGACCGCGCGAATGAGCTGCTGGACAACTTTGCCGATCTGCTGCGCAAGCGGGATATCCGGGTGGACCGGCCGGTCTCCATCGATCATTCGCAGCCGGTGACCACGCCGGATTTCCACACCGACAGCCAGTTCGGCTGCATGCCGCCGCGCGACGTGCTGCTGACGGTCGGCCATGAGATGCTCGAAGCCACCATGTCCTACCGCTGCCGCTGGTTCGAATACCTGAACTACCGGCCGCTGCTGAAGCAGTACTGGGAGGAAGACCCGAACTTCCGCCACGAGGCAGCCCCCAAGCCGCGCCTGACCGATGCGGATTACCATCCGGATTACCTGAGCGACAAAATCGGGGAGGCCAAGCGGCTGGAATGGGCTGCGGAGAAATTCTTTGTCACCACCGAGGAAGAGCCGCTGTTTGACGCCGCCGACGTGCTGCGGTTCGGCAAGGATCTGGTGGTGCAGCATGGCTTCACCACCAACCTCAAAGGCATCGAATGGCTGCGCCGCCACTTCCCGGATCACCGGGTGCACACGGTGAATTTCCCGGGCGATCCGTACCCGATCCATATCGACGCAACCTTCACGCCTCTGCGCCCGGGGCTGATCCTGAACAACCCGCAGCGCCGCCTGCCGGAGGAGCAGCGCGCGATGTTCAATAAGAACGGCTGGGAAATCGTTGACGCAGCACAGCCTGCCCACAACACCCCGCCGCCGCTGTGCTATTCCTCCACCTGGCTCAGCATGAACGTGCTGGTGCTGGACCCGAAAACCGTCTGCGTGGAGAAGTCCGAGGTCTATCAGGCAGAGCAGATGGACAAGTTGGGGCTGGAAGTGGTCGAGGTCGAACTGCGCGACGCCTATGCCTTTGGCGGCGGGTTGCACTGCTGCACCGCGGATGTGTACCGCGACGGGGAGTGTGAGGATTACTTCCCGCATCAGTAACTGTTCACAGGTGAATCCCGCGCCGTTTCCAGGCGCGGGAAACGGCCGGCAAAACATATGGTTTCCTGGCTGGAGTTCCCGCCGGTTTCCGGCAGAGCCTTTGCACGGCTGGTTGAAGCGTCATTGGGCCGGGAAGGCTGCATCTCTGGGATTGTTGCCATGCCGAAGAGGCTGGCAGAGACATCTGCTGCGTATAGTCAGACCCCGTAGCGCTTTCTCAGCTTGCGGACCCGAGAAGCAATTTTGTTGCCGGGTTTGAGGCGTTCCGCGAACTCTCTCGTCGGTTTGTACCAGGATTGGTCCTTGTCGCTGTACTTCCACAGCTGCCCCTGGCTGTCTGCAATATGACGGTAGCATTCCTTGCGCTGGTCGCCGGGTTCGCCTTTGCCGTGATACCACTGGGCCTCATAGCAGAGGCTGCCCTTAGAAGTCGCATACCATTTTCCCAAGCCGACGCTGTCTTCCCAGACAGCTTGAAAGCTGCCGTCCGGCGCCCAATAGGTGCCGCCCTTGCTCCAGATCCAGGTTTTCCCAGCATAAAGTTTGGCAATCGTTTCACCGCCGACCCTGTTCTTCTTGTCAGGGCCAGCCGCAGACGCTGGTGCCGCAGCAATTACGGTTGCAAGAACAACTGCGCTGATCTTTCTAAACACAAACATTACTCATCCCCTCAAACTGGTGAACGGCGAAACTATACCATAAATTGTCCCAAAATCCGACGGTGTGATTTCTGAGTGTATTGGGTTTTGCAGCTTAGCGACGCAGGTTCTGGTGGCGGTGCAGGGTCCAGGTTTAATCCTCTGTCAGCGCCATCCGCAGGATGTGCTGCGGGCCTGCCAAACCATGGGGATAGATGCCGCCGGTGTCCTGAAAACCGCCTTTCAGGTAGCAGCGGACAGCCGCGGGGTTCTGCATGTTGACCGTCAGCACCACGGCAGGACGATCCGGGTATTGAGCGGGCAAGTAGGTTTTCAGGGCCGCCACTGCGGCAGTGGCATAGCCTTTACCCTGCGCGCTGCGATCAATCATGAATGCGCGCAGGCCAAGTGTATCTGCGTCCGCGAAATCATAGGTCTCGTGGTATAGACGGTCGGTCTTGAAGAACCCCACCGCGCGGATGCCGTCGAGGATGGCGTGAAAATCCACGCCGTCCTCATCTTCTTCAAACGCCTGCGCCACGGTGCCGGAAAACCGGACTTGATCCGGTTCCACCTGGATATGGGCGACCAGATCAAATTCCTCTCGGGACACCGGGCGCAAGGCTATCGGCATCAGTCTTCCATCGCTTCCAGCTCGTCAATGAAACCGGAGATCATGGAGAGGCCCTTGTCCCAGAACTTGGGGTCGGTGGCATCCAGGCCGAATGGTGCCAGAAGTTCCTTGTGGTGCTTGGAGCCGCCTGCCTTCAGCATTTCGAAATACTTGTCCTCAAATCCTTCGCCGCCTTCCGCGTAAACCGAGTACAGCGCGTTTACGAGACCGTCGCCAAAGGCATAGGCGTAGACGTAGAAGGGCGAGTGCACGAAGTGCGGGATATAGGCCCAGAAGGTTTCATAGCCTTCCAAATACTCGAACGCTTCGCCTAGGGATTCGGCCTGCACCGACATCCAGATGGCGTTGATGTCATCCGGGGTCAGCTCGCCTTCGGCGCGGGCGGCGTGCAGCTTGCACTCAAAGTCATAAAAGGCGATCTGGCGCACAACCGTGTTGATCATGTCCTCGACCTTGCCTGCCAAGAGCACCTTGCGCTGCTTCTTGGTTTCGGCCTTGTCGAGCATCTTGCGGAAGGTGAGCATTTCACCGAACACGGATGCGGTTTCCGCCAGCGTCAGCGGGGTGGAGGACAGCATCTCCCCCTGTTCCGCCGCCAGCACCTGGTGCACGCCGTGGCCCAGTTCATGCGCCAGCGTCATCACGTCGCGCGGTTTGCCCAGGTAGTTCAGCATCACATAGGGGTGGACGTTAGTGACAGTCGGATGGGCAAAGGCGCCGGGGGCCTTGCCGGGTTTGACGCCCGCGTCGATCCAGCCGTCCGAGAAGAAGGGCGCGGCGATTTCGCCCATGCGGGGATCAAAGGCGTTATAGGCCTCCATCACCGTCTTTTCTGCCTCATCCCAGCCAATGGTTCGGGTGTCCTCCAGCGGCAGCGGCGCGTTGCGGTCCCAGACCTGCATCACGTCGAGGCCGAGCCATTTCCGCTTCAGCTCGTAGTAGCGGTGGGAAAGCTTGGGGTAGGCGGCAACCACCGCCTCGCGCAGTGCCTCGACCACTTCCGGCTCCACATCATTGGACAGGTGGCGGCCGGTTTGCGGGCTGGGCATGCCGCGCCAGCGGTCGATGATTTCCTTTTCCTTGGCCTGGGTGTTGTGGACGCGGGCAAAGGTCTTGATGTTATCGGCAAACACGCGGGCCAGTTCGCGGGCCGCGGCCTCGCGTTTGCTGCGGTCCTGTTCGGTCAGCAGGTTCAGGGTGCCTTCGATGTTCAGCTCTTCGCCATCGACGGTGAAGGTTAGGCCTGCGATGGTCTCGTCAAACAGCTTCTCCCAGGCGTCGCCGACGATGCCGAGGTCGTGCATGAACTTCTCAAGTTCATCCGACAGCTGGTAGGGTTTCATCGCGCGGATGCGGCGGAAGACGCTGTCATAGCGCGCCAGTTCTGCGTTGGCGGCCAGATGCGCGTCCATCACGCTGTCTTCGATCCGGTTCAGCTCCAGAGTAAAAAACACCAGCGGAGTGGTGGCGATGGTGACCTTCTCCTGGCAGTCGGATAGGAAGGCAGCGCGGTCGGCGTCGGTGGTCAGCTGGTAATAACGCAGGCCCGCAAAGGACATGATGCGGCCGGCGATGTTGTTGATCTTCTCGTTGCGCTGCACGCATTCCAGCAG
>JABXIA010000378.1 GCA_013373325.1 Paracoccaceae bacterium | reverse complement strand
GTGCTCATCCGCAGGTTATAAAGCGGCAGCTGGTTCTGCCACTTGGCAAAGGCCTGTTCCAGGTCCGGGGTGTTTTCGCCATGCGGGCCTTTGTGCTTTTTCCAGTTGTGTTCATAAGCCCCGGACATGATCACGGCGCGGGCGATCAGGTCGGCGTCGTCGGTGATCAGGATACCGCCTTCGCCGGCGTTGACCATCTTGTAGGACTGGAAGGAAAAGCAGCCCACCTTGCCGAGGGTGCCGATGTTCCGGCCGTTCCAGGTGGTGCCCAGCGAATGGGCCGCGTCCTCGACCACCGGGATGCCGCGGGCATCGCACAGCGCCATGATCGCATCCATGTCGGAGGTATGGCCGCGCATATGGCTGATGATCACCGCCTGCACGCTGTCCAGCTTGGCCTCGAAATCAGCCATGTCGATACGGTAGTTGTCCGCCACCTCGCACAGCACCGGCACACAATCGGCATGCACGACGGAGGAAGGCACAGCGGCAAAAGTAAAGGCCGGGATTAGCACGCGGGCGTCCCGCGGCAGGCCAAGAGCCTTCAGCGACAGGAACAGAGCCGCCGAACAGGAAGACACCGCCAGTGCAAATTTGCTGCCCAGAAGCTCTGCATATTCCTGTTCCAGCAACGTGACCGGCGCATTCTCCGACGCGGTGTAGCGGAACAGGTCGCCCGATTGCATCAGGGCGTCGATGGCGACGCGGGCGGCAGCGGGAATGGGTTCAGCGTCATGAACGTTGGGCGGCAGAGCCATATTTCAATATCCTGAATTGTTGTTTCAGGAAATGTAAAACTGGAATGTGGAGATTCCAAGGCCGGATACGAAGGAAACTCCAGCATCCGGCTAAATTTCACAGAAATGTTGCGGAGTTGCGCGGAAACCGGCTCAGGTGCCTGCTCAGACCCCCAGTCGGTCGCGCATGGCAAACCAGGTCATCGCCAGCACCAGCAGCGGTGAGCGCATCCGCGGTCCGCCGGGGAAGCGCGGGGCGGGGACGCGGGCCAGGGTATCAAACCCCTCGGCCTGGCCCTGAATGGCCTGCGCCATCAGCTGGCCCGCATGGGTGGCAGTGCCGACACCGTGGCCGGAGTAGCCGGAGGCGGTCAGCACGTTGGGTGCCAGACGTGCCAGGTAAGGCATCCGTTTCATGGTTATGCCCAGGGTGCCGCCCCAGGCATAGTCGATCTTCATATCCTTCAGATGCGGGAAAATCTCCGCCATAGGCTTGCGCACGGTGGCCTGAATATCTGACGGGAACCGGTAGCCATAGCTCTCGCCGCCGCCGAACAGCAGCCGCTTGTCATGGCTGAGGCGGAAGTAGTTGACCACGAACTTGGTGTCCGCGACGGCCACGTCACGGGTCAGCACCCGGGCGGCGTCATCGCCCAACGGTTCAGTGGCCACCACGAAATTGTTGATCGGCATCACCCGTGCGGCGACCTGGCCGTTCAGCCCGCCGAGGTAGCCATTGCAGGCCAGGATCAGGTGATCCGCTGTCACAGTGCCGCCCGCGGTGCGGATGCGCAGCTGGCTGCCCTCCTGGATATCCAGAACCTCGCTGCCCTCGTGGATGACGGTCCCGGCAGCGGCGGCAGCGCGGGCAAGGCCAAGCACATAGGCGAGCGGGTGAAGATGGCCCGCGCCCATGTCGAGGGAGCCGCCGGAGTAGGCAGGCGACGGGCAGAGCGCCTGCATCGCGTCCCGGTCCATCAGTTCGATCTGATCATAGCTGTAGCGGTTTTGCAGGTGTTCGGCATAAGCGTGTTCGTGTGCGGTCTCGCCCTTGGAGAAACATGCGTGCGCAACACCGGGCTTCAGGTGGCAGTCGATGCCATGGCGGGCCACCAGATCCTTGACCAGGTCCTTGGCATCTTCGGCCAGTTCCCACAGCTTGCGGGCGTCATCCAAGCCGACCAGTTTTTCCAGACCGTCCTGTTCCATCCGCTGGCCGCTGCCTAGCTGGCCGCCGTTGCGGCCCGAGGCGCCAAAGCCGACCCGCTGAGCTTCCAGCAGCACAACGGACAAGCCGGCCTCCGCCAGATGCAGGGCAGCAGACAGGCCAGTGTAGCCGCCACCGACGATGCACACGTCCGCCTTCGCATCGCCATCCAGTGCCGGAAAATGCTCCAGCGGCGCGGCGGTGGCCGCATACCAGCTGTCAGGATATTCACCCTTGCGGTCATTGGAATAGAGCAGGTTCATCGCCATCCCGCACCTCACCTGTTGGCGGGAGTCCCCGGAAGGGATCCCGCTGTTCTTCTTTGCCAAAATTCTCAATTGCACAGGCGCTGCACCGGAGCGCAGCGCCTGCGGCTTCAAACGTTCATCAGCAGATGCTCGCGCTCCCAGGGGGAGATGACCTGCAGGAACTCCTCATACTCCGCGCGCTTCACGATGGAGTAGACGCGGGCAAAGTCCGGGCCCAGCACTTCGTGCAGTTCCGTGGCCTCGTCGAACAGGTCGAGCGCTTGGCCCATCACCTGAGGGATGTCGCCTTCACCCTCATAGGCGTCGCCTTTGAACTGTTTGCGCGGGCGCTCCTCATTGATCAGGCCGAGATAGCCGCAGGCCAGCGACAGGGCGATGCCCAGATACGGATTGCAGTCCATGCCGGCAATGCGGTTCTCTACCCGCCGCGCTTCCGGCCCTGACAGTGGCACGCGGATGCCGGTCGTGCGGTTGTCGCGGGCCCATTCCAGATTGATCGGCGCGGCGTGGTCCTTCACGTAGCGGCGGTAAGAATTCACATAGGGCGCCATCACTGCAAGGCCCGCAGGCAGATGGTTCTGCAGGCCAGCGATAAAGTTGTAGAATGCATCTGTCTCGCCGCCCTGCGGGCCGGAGAAGATGTTCTGGCCGGTCTCCACATCCAGGATCGAATGGTGGATGTGCATAGCCGAACCGGGCTCATTCTCGATCGGCTTGGCCATAAAAGTGGCAAAGCAGTCATGGCGCAGCGCCGCCTCACGGATCAGGCGCTTGAAGTAGAACACCTCATCCGCCAGCTTGACCGGGTCGCCGTGGCGCAGGTTGATCTCCAGCTGGCCGGCGCCGCCTTCCTGGGTGATGCCGTCGATTTCGAACCCCTGCGCTTCGGCAAAGTCGTAGATGTCGTCGATCACTGGGCCGAATTCGTCCACCGCGGTCATCGAATAGGCCTGGCGCGCCGCGGCCGGGCGGCCGGAGCGGCCCATCATCGGCTCAATCTCTTTGGCCGGGTCGATGTTGCGGGCAACCAGGAAGAACTCCATCTCGGGCGCCACAACCGGTTTCCAGCCCCGGTCGCGATACAGCTGCACCACGCGTTTCAGCACGTTGCGCGGGCTGTAGGGGATCGGCTGATCGTGCCGGTCATAGGCGTCGTGGATCACCTGCAGCGTCCAGTCGCCGGTCCAGGG
>JABXIA010000362.1 GCA_013373325.1 Paracoccaceae bacterium | reverse complement strand
GCCCGCGCGGGCTACGCAGGCACCATGCTGGGTGAAAACATCTCTGAAACCTACGAGAATGAGCAGCAAACCTTGACTGCCTGGCTGGAAAAACCGGCCACTCGTGCGGTAATTCTGGATCCCAAGGCTAGAAATATGGGCTTTTCCTGGTTCCAGGAACCGAACGGCAAGATCTGGTGGACACTGGTGATGGGCAGCTAACCCACTGCGCCTAGAACTGATACGGTTCCAAACAAAGAAGGTCCGACGTTGACTCGCCGGACCTTTTTGTTTGGGCAATTTCATTTAATCAGGGTCGCAGAGCGATCGTTGTGCCGTCCTGCACCATCGCATAGATCTCTTCGATTTCCTCATTGGTCACAGCGATACAGCCGGCTGTCCAGTCATCAACTCGTGCTGCGCGCTTGCGTTCCTTGGGGTTGTTCGGCTGACCGTGGATGAAAATCTCCCCTCCAGGCCGCTTGCCGTTGGCCCGTGCAAGGGCGTGATCCTGATTGTTGGGATACGAGATGCCTACCGATAGATGGTAACGGCTGTTCGGGTTACGCCGGTTGATCACGTAAGTGCCTTCAGGTGTTTTACCATCACCCTCAAACCGCTTTGCTCCAAGCGGTGCAAATCCCAGATCCACCTTGTATTCCCGCAGGATGTCATCGTTGTGCATCAGGTACAGCTTACGCGCGCCCTTGTTGATCACGATCGACGTGACCTGCGGACCATCATAAGACTTGAATCTGCTTACTGTACCACCGGTGGAGCTGCAGCCGGCCAGCACAAGGCTCGCAGCCGCACTAATGCCAAATGCCCTTCTGTTCATTGTCCCAGCCTGTATTTTTCTTGTGCCTCTATTCAGGCTTTAACGCGAAAGCGCTTTTAAGGAAATTCACAATTTCCTGTCCTGAACCGGCTGATTGGATAGCTTTTGCTCAATTGCTTCCAGCCTGCTCAGCACTTCATCGCGGTAAGCATCTGTGCGCTCTCCTTCTTCCTCACCATGCGCGTCCTGCATCGAGTTCACAATCAGGCCCACCAGAAGGTTCACCACCGCAAATGTCGTGACCATGATGAACGGCACAAAGAATGCCCAAGCATGCGGATGAACTTCCATCACCGGACGCACGATTCCCATCGACCAGCTTTCCAGTGTCATGATCTGAAACAGCGAATAGGCGCTGAGACCAAGATTCCCAAACCATTCGGGAAAATCCTGGCCGAACAGCTTAGTTGAGATAACAGAGCCGATGTAGAAAATAATCGCCATCAGCAGAAATACCGAGCCCATCCCGGGCAGAGCGGTGATAAAGCCCTCGACGACCCGGCGCAGACGCGGAGCGACAGAAATCACCCTCAGCACCCGAAGGATCCGCAGCGCCCGCAGAACCGACAGGCCCTGGGTTCCGGGAGCAAGAGCGATGCCAACAATCACGAAATCAAATACATTCCAGCCGCTTAGGAAGAACCGCAGCCGGCGCACAAACAGCTTGGACAGGATCTCAACGACAAAGATTGAAAGGCAGATCTTGTCGATCAGGTGGATAAGCGCTCCCAACTTAGCCATCACCGCCGGGGACGTCTCAAGGCCCAAGGTAACCGCATTGACCAGAATGACAGCGGTGATGAAGCGGCCAAAACGGCTGCTGTCCAGAATGGCTTCCAGGCGGCGGGTTGGTGTCATCACTTGAATATCCGTCATCTTAGTCTTTCAGGGCGAATTTTGCGGCCAGTTCGGTATGGGCTGACCAGCGGAACTGGTCAACAACCTGCACCCAGTCCAGTGCATAACCTGCCTCAACCAGCATCTTGGCGTCCCGGCCGAAACTGACCGGGTTGCAAGACACATAGGCAATCACCGGTGTCCGAGCCTTGGCCAATTGCGCCACCTGCGCCTCTGCTCCAGCCCTCGGCGGATCAATCACAGCGGCTTCATAGGAGGCACCAAATGGGTTGAGTTCCTCAGGCAGCAGGGGATTGCGAAACAGGTCACGGGCTTCGGTGGTGACTTTTTTCAGCCCCTTCGCTTTGCGCCAGCCCGCATCCAAGGCCTTGACCATCTCGCGCTCGCCTTCGATTGCATGCACTTCGGCCGACTGCGCCAGTGGTAACGAAAAGGTACCGCAGCCAGCAAACAAGTCCACGATCCGCCTGGCGCCCTTGGTGATTTCCAAAACAGCGGACAGCAAAGCCGCCTCACCTTCACGGGTAGCCTGCATAAAGGCGCCGGGGGGAGGGCAAACTTGTGCCGCGCCAAAGGGCTGCACAGGCGGCTGCTCCATGGCCACCGGCTCATCATCCCACGTCAGCCGGGCGATCTGGTTTTTCTCAGCCAGCTTTGCAAGTTCGATCCGCAATGGTCCATCCAGCGGTTTGCCATTGCGGACCAGTATATCAAGCCCCGCAACAGATGCAGTGATTGTTACAGCCAGCGGTGCCTTTCGGCTGGCACCAACCAGGGCCAGCGCCTCTGCCGCTGGAACGGCCGCTAACAGATCTGGCTCCAGCAGCTGGCAGTCCGGGATCTCGGTTATCACATCAGACGCCTGACCATGAAAACCGGCCATTGCCCCCTTCTTGGTTCGCCGCACCGCCAGCGTCGCACGGCGGCGGGAACGGGGCGGCGAGGTCAGGATCGGGCGGAACTCTGTATCCAGACCTTGCGCAGTCAGCGCATTGCGCACCACGTCCGTCTTCCACTCTGCCACAAAAGCATCGCTGGCGTGCTGCAGCTGGCAGCCACCGCAGGATTTATAATGGCGGCAGGGCGGCTGCACCCTGTGCTCCGAGGGGGTCTCGATACGGATCTGGGTCAAACGGCTGCCCTCGGCAATACCGCTGACGATTTCACCCGGCAGGGTCCGCGGGGCAAACAGGGGACCATCGGCCACGCCATCTCCCTGATGGCCCAGCCGGCTGATCGTTGCTGTGGTTCTGGCTGCGTCAGTCATGGCCGCTCATTACCCCGGCAATCCGGTCTGCAAAAGCAAAATGCGCAGGAAAAGTTACTCGGCTGCCGCAGTTCGCTCATCATCAGTGCAGATGAAGCCGCCAGATTGGCGGGCCCAGAAGGAAGCATAAAGGCCGCCCTTTGCCAGCAGCTCCGAATGGCTGCCGCTTTCAGCTATCCGGCCATTTTCCATCACAATGATCCGGTCCATTTCGCTGAGCGTCGACAACCGGTGCGCGATGGCCAGCACGGTCTTGCCCTCCATCACCCGGTGCAAAGCGGCTTGGATTGATGCTTCAACCTCAGAATCGAGAGCCGAAGTCGCCTCGTCCAGTACTAGAATCGGCGCATCCTTGAGAATGGCACGCGCCAGGGCAATTCTCTGCCGCTGACCGCCCGACAGCTTTACCCCCCGTTCGCCAAGATAGGCGTCATAACCCGCACGGCCTTGTCCATCTTCCAGTTCCGTGATGAACTCATGCGCCTCAGCTTTCCTGGCCGCGGCAATCAGTTCTTCTTCAGACGCATCCGGCCGCCCATAAAGGATATTTTCCCTTGCAGACCGATTAAACATAGCGGTTTCTTGCGTGACCATGCCGATCTGGCTGCGCAGAGAATTCTGAGTAATCTCCGAAATCTCCTGCCCATCAATCAGAATACGCCCTTTTTCTTCGTCATAGAGCCTAAGCAAGAGCGAAACGAGTGTCGACTTTCCGGCCCCTGATGCCCCTACAATGCCCAGTTTCTCGCCTGAATTGATCCGCAGGCTGATTCCCTGCACCCCGCCCACATCGCGGCCGTAGGCAAATTCCACCCGGTCAAACTCAATTTCACCTTCAGTGACGCGAAGAGCCTTGGCGCCCGGTGCATCTTCGACCCTGTCGCGGACAGACAGGGTCTTCATGCCATTTTCGATTTCGCCCACGTTGGAGTAGATTGCCATCAGCGTGAAACTGACCCAGCCGGTCATCTGAGCAATGCGGATCGAGACGGCACCTGCAGCAACGATGTCACCTTCTGTTGCTGTCCCGGATTGCCACAGGTACAGCGTCGCACCAATCAGCAGCACCGGAAGAACACCAGCCAGGCACATGAGGCAAAACCGGAAGCTGGCGGAGAGATAGCCGAAATGCAGCGACTTCTCGCGAAACGTAACCATAGCGTCCTGGGCCGTGCGCTCCTCGTGGTCGGCATGCGCAAACAGCTTCACCGTCTTGATATTGGTGATCGAGTCCACAACCTGCCCGGTCACCATTGCCCGTGCGCCCGCCCGTTTTCCGGACCGTTTGCGGATGCGCGGCAAGAACCAGCGGATCAGCGCGAAATAGGCCACCAGCCAGACCACGAACACACCAGTGACACGCCAGTCAATAGATCCTAACAAGGCGAAAGACCCAGCCAGAGAGGCCAGAGCAAAGGCCACCACGTTGATCATCTCAGTCGTGACTGAAGTGACTGCCGTCGCCGTTTGCATCTGCTTCTGAGCAATACGGCCCGCAAAATCATCGTCGAAGAACCGCACCGACTGCCCCAGCGTCCAACGGTTCAGCCGCGACAGCACCAGCGGGTTCACATTCGGCTGCACGATGATCGCATTGGACGCCGCCGACAGGCCAAACAGCACCGGGCGCACAAACAGGAAGAAGCACAGCGCCAGCGCAATGACAACCGTATTGCCAGCAGAGAAAAACTGCTCCGGCCCGCTGGCAATTGCAGTGTCGATCACCATGCCCAGGATAAAGGCCGTGCCCGCCTCCATCCCGCCAGCCAGCGCAGAAAACGCCGCTGCCAGCAGCAGCATCGGCCAGGCTCCTTCGAGGCACCAGCGCAGAAAGGAGCCCAGCCTTTGCGGCGGCGGCCCCTCAGCCGGGCGGAAGGCGTCGATCAGATTACCTATGTTCATTCTGCTGCCTCGATGTTCAGGAAGCCTCCGGACTGGCGCGCCCAGAGCTGTGCATACAGCCCCTGCGCCTGCAATAGCGCCTCATGCGAGCCTTCTTCTACTATACGGCCCTGATCCATCACCAGGATACGGTCCATCTGCGCGATGGTGGACAACCGGTGTGCAATTGCGATCACTGTTTTCCCCTGCATCATGCCGTACAGAGTTTCCTGAATTGCCGCTTCCACTTCGGAATCCAGTGCTGACGTCGCTTCATCCAGCACCAGAATCGGCGCATCTTTCAGGATCACGCGCGCCAAGGTCACCCGCTGGCGCTGCCCGCCGGACAGTTTCACCCCGCGCTCTCCTACATGGGCGTCATACCCCGCGCGGCCCTGCGGATCCCTCAGGTCCAGAATGAACTCATGCGCCTGCGCCTGCTTGGCGGCAGCAATCATCTGCTCCTCGGTTGCGTCCGGACGGCCGTACAGAAGGTTATCCCGCACCGAGCGGTGCATCAGCGCGCTGTCCTGTTGCACCATGCCGATGCGGCTGCGCAAGCTATCCTGAGTGACACAACGGATATCCTGGCCGTCGATCAGGATCTGACCGCGCTCGGCGTCATAGAACCGTAAGAGCAGTTTCACCAAGGTCGATTTTCCGGCACCTGAGCGCCCGATCAGCCCGATCTTCTCACCGGGCTGGATGGTGAGGCTGATCTTGTCCAACCCGCCAGCCTCGCGCCCGTAGTGGTGAGAGAGATTGCGCAGTTCGATTTCGCCCTTTGTCAGCTGCAGCGGTTCCGCATTGGCCGCATCCACCAGATCAATCGGCTGCGCGATGGTCTCCATCCCCTCCGCCACAACGCCCAACTGGCGGAAGAAGGACGTCAGCGCCCACATGATCCAGCCTGTCATTGCATTCAAACGCAAGGTCAGCGCGGTCGCGGCGGCAACCAGTCCGACCGAGGCTGAGCCTTGCATCCACAGCATCACCGCCCAGCCCACCACGCCGACAATCAGCAGCCCGTTCAGCGTGACCAGCGTGGCGTCCATGATAGTAAAGATCCGCATCTCCGTCTGGAAGGTCTTGCGGGTGTTCTCAATCGCATCCCGCGCATAGGTCAGCTCCCGGTCGTGATGGGCAAACATCTTGACCGAGTGAATGTTCGAATAGCTGTCTACAACGCGCCCCGTCACGGTGGAGCGCGCATCGGAAGACGCCTGGCTGGCAGGGCCAACCCGTTTGACGGTCCACATCACAAGCATCGCATAAAGAGCAAACCACACCGCCAGAGGCAGCATCAGCCGCATGTCCGCGACCCACAGCAGAACCGCGGCCCCGACAAGATATGCCAGCGAAAAGGTAATGGCATCAAAGACCTGAAATATTACCTCCCCCGCGGCAGGCGGGGTTTGCATAATCCGGTTGGCAATCCGGCCAGCAAAGTCGTTCTCAAACCAGCCCACCGACTGGCGCAGCACATGCTTGTGCGCCCGCCAGCGGATCAAGGTGCCGTAGTTCGGCAGGATGGCGTTGTTGAGCAGAACCACATCCAGAAACTGGATCAGCGGCCGCAAAAGCAGGATGAACAGGGCGACCAGGATCAGCTCAGTGCCGTGATTTTCCCAAACTTGCGCCGGCGTGCCAGCCATCAAGTCCACAACCCGGCCCATGTAGTAGATCAGACCCACCTCGATCGCGGCGACGATCACTGACATCAGCGCGGTCAGCGCAAAGATCTTTTTGAAAGGCTTGGAGTAGTCGCGCAGGAACGGCCACAGCCGAGTTGGCGGCGTGTTGGTTTCCGGGTAGGCGCAATAGGGGTCAATAAGGTTTTCGAAAAAGCGAAACATGCGGGTGCTCCAGGAGTTCGAGCAAATCAGAATGCAGATGAAGACAGCGGGCCGCCCAAGGCTCCCACGTCACACGGGGCAAGGTCTCAGGCGTTAGAGAAACCAGATCCCGTAATACATCAGCATTCCTCCGTCATGTGGTGGCTGCCTTATGGGTACGCAAGATTTCCTGTCTTGTCACCCCCCAAGGTTGTGACACTGATGACATTCCCTGTCAGCGGACGGATTTCAGCAATTGTTCCCGGCAAAGGCGAAAGCCAGAGGCAATCCAATCCGCTTCGAGTCCCCTCAAGGCCGCGCCCAGTTCCGGTCCCTTAAAGTCTGGCAGCAGATCCCGGGCCTTCACAGGAAATATCGCATTGGCGCCCAGTGCTATTTCAGTCTCGAAATCAGCAGAAAGCGGCTGTTCCAGCAATGCAGCACGAAGCAATAGCGCGTCCAGAGCCTTCTCCTCGCCCATCCGGTAACCCAACTCACTTGCGCCAGCGGTACTGGTGGCCGCTTCCCGAATTGCGGATAAGTGTGAAGCCTCGGATTTGCTCAGCCGCAGCGCCGTCTGCAGATCTTCACCGCCCAGCGCCGCAAGGCGGCGAATGCCAGATGGCATTCGCCCAGCCTCAAGATGGATAAGCGGTGCCAAGGCCCGGTCATCCGCCCCGGATATGACGCTAGCCAAAACACCAGCCTGACGCATCGCCGCGACCGCCGGTGCCGGGTCGGGTGCTGCCAGAAGCTTCAGAAATTCAGCCCCAACCCGCTCCCTGGACAAGGCAGCGAGCCCGTCCAGATTGGCCGCAATCGCCGCCAACGCATCCGCGTCAAGTCCCTGTACTTGATCACCGAACCAAGCGTGAAAGCGAAAATACCGAAGGCTGCGCAGGTAATCCTCACGGATCCGGTTCTCCGCCTTCCCGATAAACCGCACCCGGCGCCTGGTGAGGTCCGCCAGTCCGTCCAGCGGATCTAAGACTTCGCCATCCGGGCGTGCGTAGATCGCATTCATGGTGAAATCGCGACGGCGAGCATCCTCGGCGATATCCTTGGAGAACACTACCACAGCCCGGCGGCCATCAGTAGCCACGTCTTTGCGGAAGGTGGTGATCTCATGCGGGATCCCGTTCCGGACCAACGTTACCGTGCCATGGTCTATTCCCGTCGGCACCGCTTTTATACCTGCCCGGGCGGCAAGCTCCATCACCTGTTCCGGCAGCGCATCAGTGGCAAGATCCATATCGGAAACCGGTTCACCCAACAGCGCATTACGCACACAGCCGCCAACAAACAGCACTTGCGCCCCATCCGCTGCAACGGCCAGGCACACAGCTTGTGTTGCCGGGTTCTTCAGCCATGACTGGTTTAGCCGCATTCCCCCTCCATCCTGGCCGCGAACCCGCGCAGCATTCGTGCAGTGGCTCCCCAAATGTAATACGGCCCATAGGGGACTGTATAATAGCGGCGGCGGGTGCCGCGCCAGCGGCGGGATTCGATGATATAGTTCTCAGGCTTAAGAACATGTTCCAGCGGAACCGAAAACACCTCAGCCACTTCGCCAGTTTCGGGATGTTCCTCAAAAAAGTCCCGGATCAGTGCAACCGCCGGAGTGACGGAAAAACCAGTCACGGTTTCATGCTCAGGCAAGCAGCCGATGATTTGAGGAAGATCTTGCGGAAGGCCAATCTCTTCCCAAGCTTCCCGCAGCGCGGCAGCGCAGGCGTCCTTGTCGCCTGCGTCCACCTTGCCGCCTGGAAAGGCAATCTGACCCGGATGATGCTTCAGTGCTGAGGACCGCTTCGTCAGAATCAGACGCGGCGTGCCCGATGCAATGGTGACGGGAACCAGCACACCAGCCGGGCGCAGCTTGCGCCCTGCCGGCAGCGCGGCGTCAGGATTCAGATCAAAATCGGACGAGCCGCCGCCCTGACCGCTCAGGGCAGCAGAAATCCGGTTCACCAGATCCTGGACAGGGTCACTCACTGGGCGGGTTTTCCGCGTCAAATCCTACGCTTGCCGGATCCAGATTATAATGCGCACCGCAGAATTGGCAGTCGGCAGTCACCCTGCCATCATCCGTGGTCATCTTCTGGATGTCCTTGGCTGAGTAGATCGACAGGCTTTGCCGTACCCGGTCCTCGGAACAGGTGCAGCCAAAGCGCACTGGCTGGGTGTCATAGACCCGCGGTTGTTCCTCGTGAAACAATCGAATCAGCAGATCGGTGGGGGTCACCGACGGGCCGATCAGTTCGAGCTCTTCTACCGTGCTCAGCAGCGCTGTGGCACGGTTCCAATTCTCTTCCTCGTCCCCGGAAACCAGGTCGATTGCTTGAAGAACATCGCCGGAACCTTCGCCCTGCGCTGAAAAGGGAGAGGCCTTAGGCATGCTCTGCAGCATAACACCGCCGGCGCGCCAATGCTCTGCGACCCCCGGTTCAGCCGATTTTCCAAAGCTGAGCTTGAACATGGTCGGCAGCTGTTCTGACTGCGCGAAATATGACTCAGCACAGGCACTCAGAGACTTTCCGGACAGCGGCGTGATGCCCTGATAGGGCTGGGTACCATTGCCCTGATCGATCAGAATAGCGAAATACCCTTCGCCCACCTGATCAAAAGGATTGCTGCCGGTCAGACGGTCGCGGTCAAAGCTGGCATAAGCGCGAATCTGGCCGATCTCACCCTCCTTTTGCGGCGCGTAGTAATCAGTTGCGATCATCCGCACCGCCCCTTTGGACTGGACCTGCAGAGACAACTTCCAGCGCAGGGAAATCGTCTGACCGATCAATGCTGTCAAAAGCGCCATCTCAGCAACCAGCGCCTCAACGACAGGCGGGTAGTCATGCTGTTTCAGGATGCCGTCCAGAACTCCGTCAAGCCGCGCAACGCGGCCGCGCATGTCGGAAGCATCAAGCTGGAAGGGCAGGACGGTGTCGTCCCACGCGATTTTCGAACCAAGAGTCATGGGGTTTCCTTACGGGCCGGGGATTGGCATACCGGGGCTATATAGGAAAAACGACACCAGAGTGAAGGGGCCGGCCCTTGATCAGACGTTTTGGCGACACACCGCAAAAGGGCCGGCGCTACCAGATGCGCCCGGGCGCATATGCGCTTCTGCCCCGCGACGGAAAGCTTTTGATCACCTGTCAGTATGATCCTCATCCGGATCTGCAGCTGCCCGGAGGAGGTATCGACCCTGGCGAGTCGCCTATCCCAGCCCTACATCGCGAGGTCTATGAGGAAACAGGCTGGAAAATCCACTCTCCACGGAAACTGGGAGCCTTCAGGCGCTTCGCCTATATGCCGGAATACGATCTTTGGGCCGAAAAATTGTGCCACATTTATGTGGCCAGGCCTCTGCGCAGGATCGGCCCGCCGGCAGAGCAAGGACATGAAGCGCTCTGGATAGACCCAGCTGAAGCTGCCGCCAAACTGGGTAATGCCGGAGACCGCTACTTTGCCGCTCAGCTAGCGCTCTGCCTGCGGCCGGGGCAGCCGAAGTACTAAACACAAAATCCTAGCCGCGGCCAGGACGTCAGCATTCTGGAGTGAAAAACGCCCCTATGGACCTTGGTATTCAAACAAGGTGGCGGAGACGTCATCTTCCAGCCCATGTTCATTACTCATCATCTGGGTCAGATGCCAATAAAGGTCGTCGAGGAACTCTTTCCCGCTCTGCTCTGGTCCGCATTTCTGCACCAGATCTATCAAGCCCTCCGGCTCAAGCATGGACCCATCTTCCAACCGAGCTTCGGTGAATCCGTCAGAAAACAGCAGCAACCTATCGCCGTGTTCCATTTTAAATTCTTCCTGGCTGTAGCCGATATCCGGTACTAGGCCGACAGGAACGCCACCTTTGCCAATGAACTCCATTTCACCGGACTTACGCAGCAGCAACGGATGCGGATGACCGGCTTGCACCATCTTGACGACCCCGCTGCGCAGGTCAGCGATGCAATACGCCATGGTAAAATATTCTTCGATCCCGGTGTCGGCAATCAGCCGTGCGTTCAGAAGACTGGCCACCTCCTCCGGCTGGCGCAGGGCATAGAAACGGTTGAACCGCTTCTCCATGCCGACATTTTGGTCAAAGTAATTGGAAGACAGGTAACCGCCCAGTCGCGCTGTCATCATTGCAGAGGTAATGCCATGGCCAGACACGTCGATCGAGTAGAAGCCGATTCGGTTCACTCCGGGGGAGAACATCCCGACCAGATCCCCGCCAATGTGGCCGCAAGGTTTCAGCAGCAAACTGACCGTGGAAGACCCAAACTCTTTCGAAAGCTCTGGTACCAGGGATTCCTGGATTTTTCGGGCTTGAATCAGATCTTTGTCGATGGCGTCATAGACCCGCTGCAGTTCGCCCAGGGTCTCCGAAACGATGCGGTTCTTCTCAGAAAGCTCCCGCTGCATCCGCAATATGCGCTCGCCGGCGGAGATTCTTGCCCGAAGTTCATCAGAACTGACCGGCTTCGTCAGAAAATCATCGGCACCTGCATCAAGCCCTTCAGCGACCTCATTCTTTTCACTCTTGGAGGTCAGAAGGATGAAGTAGGCATAGTCCTCGCTGGCACGGGCGCGGAACGCACGGCAAAACTCCAGCCCGTTCATTCCTGGCATCATCCAGTCGCTGAGAATCAGATCAGGGGTCTCCTGCTCGCATATCTCCATGGCTGCCTCGCCGCTGTCGGCTTCGACGACCTCGAATCCCCATTTCTTGAGAGACGCCACAAGAATGCGTCTTTGCAGGCGGCTGTCGTCCACAACCAGCACACGGCGTATTGATCCGGCCACTGTCTGGTCCTCGTCGTCCATCGAACTTTCTGGCAGCACCGAAGGCACCTCACAAATGGCAAAATCAGAAGATCTTGTGATACTATCGGCCCAGAGATTTAACAGGCGGTGAAGCCTAAAATTTGAGCTTCCTACTTTATTTCACCATATTTTTACTGCAAGCAACTTAAGATATGCGCACAGCGAAAGATCGTAAGGACGTATCACATGATTGACTGGCCACGCGTGACAGAGCTGCGCGACGAGGTAGGCCCCGAGGATTTCGGGGAAGTCGTCGACATTTTCCTGGAAGAGGTCGAAGAAGTCATTGGCAAGCTGGAAGGCGGCAACCGCGGCCAGCTTGAACAAGACCTGCACTTTCTGAAAGGCAGCGCTCTCAACCTTGGATTTGAAGAGTTTTCTTCAATGTGCCTGGACGGTGAGCGAAGGTCCGCACAGGGGGAAGCAGAAGGCGTCGACGTTGCCGCCATCATCGCCAATTTCCAAGCTTCCAAGTCCGCTTTTCTGAGTGGTCTGTCCGAAAAGTTCTGATCCCCGCTCTGGGTCAGATGACAAACTGCGCCAGTGTCTCGTCTCTGGTGATATCCGTGTAGGTCATGCCCGCAGCGTCAAGACGCGCAAACAGCTGCTCAAAGTTCTCGGGCCGCTTGGTCTCGATCCCGATCAGTACAGAACCGAAATTGCGTGCCGACTTTTTCATGTACTCAAAGCGGGCAATATCATCCTCAGGCCCCAGAATGCCAAGGAATTCCTTCAACGCTCCCGGCCGCTGCGGCAGCCGCAGAATGAAGTACTTCTTAACCCCCGAATAACGCTGTGCCCGCTCCTTGACCTCAGGCAGGCGTTCGAAGTCGAAGTTGCCGCCGGAAGTGACGCAAACCACGGTTTTGCCGCGGATCCAGGAGCGCACATCCTGCAGCGCCTCAACGGACAGCGCTCCTGCCGGCTCCAGCACAATGCCTTCGACATTCAGCATTTCTATGATGGTTGCGCAGATCCGGTCTTCAGAGATCGCCAGAACGTCCGGCAGTGGCACGTTCTTCAAAATGTCGAAAGGCATATCGCCAATCCGGCCCACCGCTGCGCCATCTACGAAAGTGTCGACAGTGTCCAGCGGTACGGGCCTGCCTGCCGCCAGCGCCGCCCGCAGGCAGGCGCCTCCGTTTGGCTCCACAAACAGGCTGTGCACCTCTTCACCGAACCACGACGACACACCTGCAGACATCCCTCCGCCGCCGACCGGCAGCAGAACATGATCAGGCGCCTTGCCCAGCTGCTCTTCTATTTCTACGGCGATAGAGGCCTGCCCTTCAATCACGTCAGCATCATCAAAGGGTGACAGGAAATGACCGCCCTCTTGCGCGCACCATTCCTGCGCGGCGGCCAGACAGACATCGAAATAGTCACCGACCAAGTGGATCTCAATGTTGTCTCCACCGAACATACGGGTCTTTTGGATCTTTTGCTGCGGCGTGGTAACGGGCATGAAGATCACCCCGCGCTTGCCCATTTGGCGGCACATGAAGGCGACGCCTTGCGCATGGTTGCCAGCTGAGGCGCAGACAAACAGCTCCTGATCCGGCTGCTTGCGCATCGCATTCATTGCGCCGCGGATCTTGTAGGAACGGACCGGGCTCAGGTCTTCGCGCTTCAGGTAAATGTCCGCGCCAAAGCGTTCGGACAGATGCACATTGCGCTGCAGCGGAGTTGCAGGGAATACATCGCGCATTGCCTGCTCAGCAGCGCGGGCTTGGGTCTTGAAATCGCTCATGCATCCTTCAGTGGCGCATGCCCGCCCCCAAGGCAAGGGGCGGGTGCGAAGCATACATAAGAATACCGGGGTTTAGATGGGGCGGCCTTCTACGTAATGACCGTAAAGTGTTGTTAGAATGCTGATATTCACCAGTGCAAGAGCGGCAGATACGACAAGTGCGGATACTAAATTCAGAATCGGTAATTCTGACAGGGAGTCCACAACAAACTGGCCAGCAAATTGAGCGGCGACAAGAATGGCTGCCAGCCCCAGAAGATCACCAAAGGCATTTTTGGTCGAGCGCCAAGCGTCGCCAACCTCAAATTTGGCGCCCAGTGCCGCTGCCGGCAAAAGCACTGAAAGCCTAAGAACCAAGTACGTGAGTAAGATTGCGAGAGGTAAGTCAATCAGCTCCATCACGGCTGGCACTGCAAAACTTAGGACAGACGTTGTTAGCATAACAATCAGGAGCAGCGGAATCATCATACAGATGAGTACGAGGACGATCTGTATCGATCTACCAAAGTAGGCCATTATCCTGTCTCCCTGAACTCGCGGTACCCAGCTTTCTGGTATCTCTTCAAGCAAAACAAATCGGTGCCAGGCAACCACACTCCAAATTCCGATAAAAAGGGTTACAAACACAACTAAAAGCGGGAGCCCGTTTTGGGTGGCACTCTCTGGTAAGACCGATACCGTGCCCGACTGCAGGAAATCCGGCAACCCGGACAGTTCGAGAAACGCTGAAAAGCTCACCACAATCAGAAGTACTGGTACAAGAAACACCTTAAGCAAGTCACCAAAGTTCCGTACAAGCATTCCTATGGAATGACTGAACAACGCCCAAGGTTTCATGAAAATCCGCTCCGGTTTGAAAATCGCGTCAGGCGCGGACCTTAGTTGCAGCAGGCCTGGTGTGAAACCCCGGAAAACCTTGCCCTTGCGGCCAAAACCCGATACGCCGCAGGCGTTCTGACCTGAGAGGGAATTCCATGTCCGCGCCCAAGAAAGTTGTGCTCGCCTATTCCGGCGGCCTCGACACCTCGATCATCCTGAAATGGCTGCAGACCGAATACGGCTGCGAAGTTGTCACATTCACCGCCGATCTCGGCCAGGGTGAAGAGCTGGAACCTGCCCGCAAGAAGGCGGAAATGCTGGGCATCAAGCCGGAAAACATCTTCATTGAAGATGTGCGCGAGGAATTTGTCCGCGACTTCGTGTTCCCGATGTTCCGCGCCAACGCGGTCTACGAAGGCCTGTACCTGCTGGGCACATCCATTGCACGCCCGCTGATTTCTAAGCGCCTGGTTGAGATTGCAGAAGCTACCGGCGCAGATGCGGTTTCCCACGGCGCCACCGGCAAAGGCAACGACCAGGTCCGGTTTGAATTGGCGGCTTATGCGCTGAACCCCGACATCAAGGTGATCGCACCCTGGCGCGAGTGGGACCTGTCTTCGCGCACCAAGCTGCTGGAATTTGCCGAGGCGCACCAGATCCCGATCGCTAAAGATAAGCGCGGCGAGGCCCCCTTCTCGGTCGACGCAAACCTGCTGCACACCTCTTCTGAGGGCAAAGTGCTGGAGGATCCGGCGGAAATGGCGCCCGATTACGTCTACCAGCGCACCGTCCACCCCGAGGACGCACCGGACACACCGGAATTCATTGAAATCACCTTCGAAAAAGGTGATCCGGTTGCCATCAACGGCGAAGCCATGAGCCCGGCAGCGATCCTGACAACACTGAACGAATACGGCCGCAAGCACGGTATCGGCCGTCTCGATCTGGTCGAAGGCCGCTTTGTCGGCATGAAGTCGCGCGGCATCTATGAGACTCCGGGCGGCACCATCATGCTGGAAGCCCACCGCGGCATCGAATCCATCACAATGGACCGCGGTGCAATGCACCTGAAGGACCAGCTGATGCCGCAATACGCGGAGCTGATCTACAACGGCTTCTGGTACAGCCCCGAGCGTGAGATGCTGCAGGCTGCCATCGACGCAAGCCAGAAACATGTCTCCGGCACCGTCCGCGTGAAGCTTTACAAAGGCTCAGCGAACACCGTTGGCCGCTGGTCCGAAAACTCGCTCTACTCCGAGGCACATGTGACCTTTGAGGAAGACGCCGGCGCTTACGATCAGAAGGATGCCGCAGGTTTCATTCAGCTCAACGCCCTGCGTCTCAAACTGCTGGCCGCCCGCGAACGCCGCATCAAGAAGTGAGTGGCCACGACGACATAGACGGCGAGTTCGAGGACGACTTCGCGGAAGAGCTGGATATGTTCGTCGAAGCTCAGGACACCGTCTGGACGGCTGTCCTGAGCGAACTCTCTGCAGGTCAGAAGACGAGTCACTGGATGTGGTTCGTTTTTCCTCAGCTGGCTGAACTTGGCCGGTCCCATATGGCGCAGCTTTACGGGATCGAAGATCTGGCCGAAGCCAAGGCCTATCTGGGTCATGAAGTATTGCGCGCGCGTCTGGAAGAGGTGAGCCGGCTGGTTCTGTCCCACAAGGACAAAAGCGCCGAAGAGATTTTTGGCTCAACTGATGCCAAGAAACTGCGCTCCTCCATGACTCTCTTTGCGGCGGTGCCGGATGCACCCGAAGCCTTTGCCGAGGTCCTGGCGGTCTTTTTTGCCGCAACTCCCTGTGATGTAACCATGCAAGCCATCGCCTAGCGCTTCAGCCTTTTGGAGCTGCCCCTTGGTTAGGCTTGCCCGAACTGGTCCTGCTGCCTAGGCCTATGGGCAGGCCAAAAGGGAGGAAGTCAGGTGTCGCTTCAGGAGATCGCAACCCGCATTGATCAGGCCCTGCAGGGCAAAAGCTTTGAGGGATCGCTCAAATTCGATTGCGGCACCGAAGGCGCGGTGATCCTCGCCGATGGCGGAGCAAGTACAACCGACCGCGAAACCGACTGCACCATCACCATCAGCCAGGACAATCTGGTGAAACTGCTGACCGGGAAACTGAACCCGATGACCGGGGTTATGATGGGCAAGCTCAAGATCTCTGGCGATATGGGAACGGCAATGAAACTGGGAAAGCTAATCGGCTAAATATTTGATAAGTTTAGATTGTCTTTTGAAATTCTCTGTATTTATAGTTCAGATCCTTCACACACATCATCTCAAGGTAGAACTATATATGAAGCGCATTTTTATTGGGTTTCTCATCACAGCTGCATTGTCTGCTTGTTCAGTTGACCCACAAGCTGCAGCCGATCGCCGTCAATCCCTGATCCAGCACATTTTCCCAGCACCAGCCGATCAGCGGGGTTTGCATTTGGTATTCCCTATCGAATCCTTTGGATATTATTCCTCAATGCTGATCGTTTTCTTCCCAAATGAAGTTTCAGAAGGCACCGTGAGAAATGTAAGCGGCGTCTGGAGGGCACCGGGCTTTCAACTTGACGGTGGGAAGTTCCAGGGGAGAAGTTCGTCGAGCCGACTGGCAGGGTGACCTGCAGCGATGGCTTCGAGGGTGGCCTTGAGGTAGGCGAAGGGCTCGGCGCCGTTGATCTTTGCTGTGGCGATGAGCGAAGCGATACGGCCCCAGGCACAACCGCCTTCATCATGACCGGCGAAGAGAGCGTTCTTTCTCGTCAGGGCGATAGGGCGGATCAGGTTCTCGACAGCATTGGAGTCGATCTCGACGCGGCCGTCGCGGAGGAAGGTCTGCAGCCCGTCCCACTGCCGGTGGATGTAAGCCAGCTTTTCTCCGAAACGCGACTTTGAGGAGATCCGGCGGCGCTGGCTTTGCAGCCATTCTCCGAACTCGGCGACCAGCGGCGCGGTGCGGGCCTGCCGGGCCGACAGCCGCTGGCCAGAGCCCATGCCGCGGATCTCACCCTCGATGCGGTAGAGCTCCGCAATCTGGCGCAGTCCCTCGGCGGCGATCTCCGAGCCGTCGCGGTCGAAGACCTCCTTCAGCTTCCTGCGGGCATGCGCCCAGCAATGCGCGACGGTGACCGGCGCGCCGCCTTTCCGCGAGGGGCGCGTCAGCCGGTTGTAGCCGGTATAGCCGTCCAGCTGCAGGATGCCATTGAAGCCCTGCAGGATCGGTTCCGCGTTCTGCCCGGCGCGGCCGGGAGCATAGGTGAAGACCACGCCGGGCGGGTCATCGCCGCCCCATCCGCGGTCGTCCCGGGCCAGCGCCCAAAGATACCCGGTCTTTGTCCGGCCGCGGCCCGGGTCCAGGACCGGCGCCGTGGTCTCGTCCATGAACAGCTTGCCTGACCCTTTCAGGTGCTCGGCGAGCCGGTCGACCACCGGGCCGAGGTGGAAGGCAGCGGTGCCAACCCAATCGGCGAGCGTGCTGCGGTGAATGTCGATCCCGGACCGGGCCAGGATCTGGCTCTGGCGGTATAACGGCAGGTGATCCGAGAACTTGCTGACCAGCACATGCGCGATGGCGCCCTCAGTCGGCAGACCGCCCTCGATCAGATGCGCGGGGGCTGGTGCCTGGGTGACGCCCTCTGCGCAGGCGCGGCAGGCATACTTGGGCCGGACAGTGACGACGACGCGGAGCTGCGCGGGAATAATATCCAGCCGCTCGGTACGATCCTCGCCAATCCGGTGCATCTCGCCGCACCCGCATGGGCAGTCCAGGCTGGCCGGTTCGATCACCTTCTCGATCCGCGGCAGGTCCTTGGGCAGATTGCCACGGTTGCGCCGGACCGCCCGGCGCGGGGACGCTTGTGGCGGAGCCTGTTCGTCCTGCTGGGTCTCAACCTCGGCGACTGCGGCTTCCAGTTCCTCGAAGGCCAGCTGCCGCTCGTCCTCGCTCAGCCTCTCCGACCGCTTGCCATGCACGGCCTGGTTCAGCTCGGCGACGAGATGCTCCAGGCGTTTGTTGGCCTCCCGCAGCACATCCCGCTCGCGCAGCACTGCCAGAACAGCGTCACGCTGGTCTTCTGGAATGGCCGAGAGGTCGATGGGCGGGGCGCTGGACATGGCTGGACCATACCCTGATCTGCCCCTCTGGGAGCAGGCTTTCCGCAGCCCGAGTCACTCTGCCACAGCCGGGCGGCGCGCTTCCAGGGACCGCACCCGCCGCCAGTCCAGCCCGGCAAACAGCGCTTCGAATTGGGCACGGTTCAAGGTCATCGCCCCGTCGCGGATCGCGGGCCAGGTGAACGTGCTTTCCTCCAGCCGTTTGTATGCCATGACAAGCCCGCTGCCGTCCCAGAACAGGATCTTCATCCTGTCCGCCCGTTTGGCGCGGAACACGAAGACCGTACCCGTGAACGGATCTTCCGCCAGCGCTGACTGTACGAGCGCTGCCAGGCCGTCATGGCCTTTGCGGAAATCCACCGGCTTTGTCGCCACCAGTATCCGGACGCCCTGCGAGGGCATCAGCATGGCGTGGCCCCGAGCGCATGCACGATCTCTGCGATCCGGATTGCGGGCGTGCCGGGCGCCAGCTCGATCCTAACTTCGCCCGAGACGATCCGGATCACCTCTTCCGATGCCGCAATGTCCGGCTCCGGCGGCACCTCCGGCGCGTCGCAGATCACCAACGGGGCGAAGACCGGTTCGTTCGGCTTCGCTGCTGGCAACACCAGCTTCCCCTGCTTCGCCAGACGGCGCCAAGCCGACAGCTGGTTCGCTAAGACACCATACCGCGCAGCCACGCCATTCACAGTCGCGCCCGGTTCGAGCGTATCCGCCACCGCCCGGGCCTTGGCTTCATCCGGCCAGCGCCGGTGACCCGACGCGTAGATCTCGACACCCAACGAAATTAGAAACGAATTTGTAGCGCACATTGCGAAACGCACTCCCCACTATGAGTTGTGCAAGATCTCGCAGCACCGGATAGGCGCTACAACGTGGGGCGCAGACGCCGGTTACTGAGAAATCGCGTGGCGCGATACTGTTCTCAACACACGGGTAAAGCCCAAGCCTTTACCAAGAAGCCCGCGAAAGCCTCGACGGCGACTCTGGCCGATGGCACTGAGCGCGCAGCCACCAGCATCTGGTACACCTGCCGCCCACCAAAAAGCTAATAACCGAAAGGGTTCTGATTTGTTCAGAACCCTTTATCCTTATATTTTTTCGGCCTTCATCTCTTCATAAAGTGGCATGGCCGCGTCCAAAACAGGGGCTAGGGCCTCTGGCACTTCTGGCAGTGCGCCTTCCGGTCCGGCAAAACCGGTCGAGTTCCATACCGCCCCGTACCAATGCGGGGCCCAGACTCCATCGTCTTTGTGCCCGCCTTTTGGCCAACTCAGCATCTTCGGCGAAAAGGGCATGCCGATCACCTCGCAAAGCTGTTCCAGCCTGGCTGCCGGATTCTCGCGTATGTCGTGGCTGTCCACAACAACAGGCTTCTGCCCCCAGCCGCGCACCAATTCGAACAGCTCAGCCTGCTGCCGGAAACCGATGTCCTCGAGCGTAGGGTTCTCCCGCTTCGCCGCATAAGAGGCAATTACCCGGGCCGGGTGCCGGATAAGAAAGACATTCGTGACTTCCCGCATCCATTCCTGCGGCACGCCCGGGATCATATGCTGGGTCATATGCTTCTGATAAAAAAACGGCTTGGCTGCCGGCACCGGTCCCAGCAGCGCTTTCGCGACGGTCTCGGGATCCTGCGGCTGACTTTCCAAAATATCCGCACGCATCGGGTGATCGAGCCCGGTCATCGCCAGATAGGCGGCGTAAAACGGCTCATCCACTACGGCGCAATCGCCGCGGTTGCCAAAGGCATACATCATTGCCGTCGAGAGGTTCCGGGGCCCCGACCACATGGCAATCCGCATCAGGCGCACTCCTTCCCGATCAGCGCTTTGTAGAGGCCGCGGATGCGCTCTGTCACCGGACCCATTTGCCCCTCGCCGATTTGGCGGCCATCGATGCTGCCTACTGGGGTTTGCGCACCAAAGGTCCCGGTGAGGAAGGCCTCGTCCGCGCCATAAGTGTCTACCAGAGAGTAATTTCTCTCGTAGATCGGGATGCCGTTTTCGCGGCAGAGGTCGATCACTTTCTGGCGGGTAATTCCATTCATGCAGTAATCACCGGTAGAGGTCCAAACCTCCCCCTTGCGCACGATGAAGAAGTTGCAGGCGTTTGTGGTATTCACAAAGCCATTCACGTCCAGCATCAGCGCCTCATCTGCGCCGGCCTTCTCCGCCGCGATACAGGCAAGGATGCAGTTCAGCTTGGAATGCGAATTGAGCTTGGGATCCTGTGTCATAGGCAGCCCCCGGATATGCGGCACCGTTGCCAGCTTTATCGGGCGCGGCAGATTGGGGCGGGAATGTTCCATGATAATTGTCATCGTCGGCCCCTGGCGCGACAGTGAAGGATGCTGAAACGGCCGGGTTTTCACACCGCGCGTCACCATCAGCCGGGCATGGGCATCGGTCGTCATCCCATTGGCATTTTGCGTCTCAAACAAAGCATTTTTTAAACCGTTTCGGTCCAGGCCGATGTCCAGATCTATTGCCTTGGCAGCCTCAAACAGCCGGTCGAGATGCTCATCCATGAACGCCCAGGTGCCATTGTACAGCCGCAACCCCTCCCACACGCCGTCGCCCAGCATGAACCCGCTGTCAAACACACTAACCTTGGCCTCGGTCTTGGGTACAACTTCACCATTCAGATAGATCAGAATCTCTTCGTTGCGCTGATCTTCCTCAGCCTGATGGGTGCTCATTTTTTCGCTCATGGGATCCTCCTTGGCCGGCACGTTAGTAAGATTGGATCCGGAATCCAAACGATAACGTGCTGTCACCAGTCCGTGAAATCCTGACTTGCCGGGTTGAGAGAACCCTCTGCAGCCGGCAGGCTGTCAGCAAGGCAGCATGGAGTCGGAAATGCGAATTCTGGAGAAACTGAAACCTTTTGTACTTACCAGTCTAATTGCCATCGGCCTTGTCGCGCACAGCAACCCGGCGCGCGCTCAGGCAACAGAAGTTCTGACCGTTGCCGGCGGCTGTTTCTGGTGCGTCGAAAGCGATTTCGAAAGTGTGCCGGGCGTCATCGAAGCCGTGTCTGGCTACACCGGCGGCAAGACGCAGAACCCCACTTATAAGGACGTTACCCGTGGTGGGACGGGGCATTATGAGGCCGTACAAATAGCATTCGACCCCGCCAAAGTCTCTCGCAAGCGGCTGCTGGAATTGTTTTTCCGATCTGTTGATCCGACAGACGCAGGTGGCCAATTCTGTGACCGCGGGGACAGTTACCGCACCGCCATCTTTGTCTCCAACTCGGAAGAAGAAGCGCTGGCGAAAGAGGTAAAGGCCGAAGCACAGCACGCCTTGGGGCAGAACATCGTTACCCCGGTTCTGGAATCCCGAACGTTCTATAAGGCGGAAGACTACCACCAAGACTATTACAAGGGTCAAAGCCTGGTGTTTACGCGGTTCGGCCCCAAACGGCAGGCCGAAGCTTACAAGCGTTACCGCCAAGCCTGCGGGCGGGACGCCAGGGTCGCGAAGCTTTGGGGCAGCGCGGCCCCGTTTGCCAAGGGCCACTGAGTCTATGCCGTCCTGAATTAGAACGCGGCGGCTTGAACTTCTTCCAAAGTTGGAATGACATCAGCCGTGCCCCGGCGCGTAACCATAAGCGCCCCGGCGCGGCTGGCTTGTTCCATTGCCTCCGCAACGGTAAGACCCAAGTCCAAGCCTGACAGGACATAGCCTGTAAACGTATCGCCTGCACCGGTTGTATCGACTGGCGTGACCGCCAAGGCAGGCACATCACTGACCGCGCCCGATTCCCCGTCGATATGCCGCGCGCCCTTGGCACCCAGGGTGATAATCACATCCTTAACGCCCAATCCGCCAGGCTCTTTTCCAGTGGCCTGCTTAAGCTGTTGGGCTTCGACCTCATTGAGGATCAGAAAATCCAGGTACGGAAGAACTGCCTGCACCGCTTTTGCATCAAACGGTGCGGCTGCGTAGCAAACGCGCAGCCCCATCTTCCGCCCCAGCTGCGCCGCCTCTGCCTGCATGCTGGTTTCATTTTGCATAACCAGAATATCACCGGTGCCCGCTTGGGACAGAGCCTTTTCCATCTGGCCCCGTTTCAGCGTCCTGTTGGCTCCAGGAAACAGAATAATCTGGTTTTCTCCCTCAGGTTCAACCGCGATGATGGCATGCCCGGTTGGAGTGTCCGCCTGGACGATATGGCTGATCCCAACCCCATACCCCTCAAGACGCTTCACCGCCCAATCGCCGTCAGGCCCCACAGCACCGATATGGTGAACGTCGCTGCCTGCGCGGGTGGCGGCGACGGACATGTTGGCGCCCTTGCCGCCAAGAAAGCGGTCAAGGCTGATGGCAGCAAGGGTTTCCCCCGCCGCCGGCAGATGCGGCATGGTATAGACCATATCCGCGTTGATTGAGCCGATATTCCAGATTGCCATATCAGATCACCCGATGTTGCAGGCCGCCAGAACCGCCATGTTGAGAATGTCATTGGTAGTAGAAGTGGTCGAGCAGATCTGGATCGGCTTGTCGATACCGGACAGGATCGGACCGATCACTGTGGCTCCGCCCATCTCCTGCATCAGTTTGACCGAAATCGAAGCTGAATGGCGGGCCGGGACAATCAGGATATTGGCCGGGCCGGTCAGTCGCTGGAACGGGTAATACCGCTGCGCACGTTCATTCAAAGCCACATCAACTGTCATCTCGCCTTCATACTCGAAATCCACCCCCCGCTGGTCCAGAACAGTTGGCGCGACATGCATCTTTTCAGCACGCTCCGATACCGGATAGCCGAAGGTGGAGAAGCTAACGAAGGCCACTCGCGGTTCAAGCCCCATGTGGCGGGCAACTACGGCAGCACGCTCGGCAATATTGGCCAGATGGTTTTCATCCGGCCATTCGTGCACCAGCGTGTCACCAATCAGCACGATCCGACCCTTGTGCAGCAGTGCAGTCACACCTGCCACACCGTGGTCGGCATCGGCGTCAAAAACATGGTTGATCCGGTCCAGCACATGCGCCGACTTCCGGGTTGCACCGGTGACCAGACCGTCGCCATGCCCATGCGCCAGCATCAGGCTGGAGAACACATGCCGGTCGCGTCCAACCAGGCGGTGAATGTCCTTTCGGTCAAACCCTTTGCGCTGCAGCCGGTTGTACAGGAAATCCTTATACATCTCGAAATGCGGCGTGTTGGCTGCGTTGATTATTTCCAGCTCGCGCACCGCATCTCCAAGGCCGGCTTTCTCCAGCTTGACCCGCACGTCTTCCTGACGGCCAACAACCAGCGATTTGCCAAAGCCGGAGCGCTGGTACATCACTGCGGCACGCAGGGCCCGGGGATCGTCGCCCTCGGCAAAGATCATCCGCGACTGGGCGGAGCGCGCCCGGGCGTTCAGGCCGCGCAGGATCGACGCCGTCGGATCCATCCGGGATTTCAGGCCAACCTCATAGGCATCCATGTCCACGATGGGGCGCCGCGCCGCACCGGTATCCATACCCGCCTTGGCCACGGCCGGCGGGATCCGGTGGATCAAACGCGGATCAAACGGGGTCGGAATGATGTAGTCGCGTCCAAAAGTCAGCGACTTGCCATAGGCCAGCGCCACCTCGTCCGGCACATCCTCGCGCGCCAGTGCGGCCAGCGCGTGGGCACAGGCGATCTTCATCTCGTCATTGATGGCGCGCGCATGAATATCCAGCGCACCGCGGAACAGGTAAGGGAAACCCAGCACGTTGTTGACCTGGTTTGGGTAATCCGACCGGCCAGTGGCAACAATGGCATCCACGCGAACTTCATGCGCCTCTTCCGGTGTAATTTCCGGATCCGGGTTGGCCATGGCAAAGATCACCGGATTATCGGCCATGGAGGCGACCATCTCCTGGGTCACCGCCCCCTTGACAGAAACGCCGAGGAACACATCGGCCCCGCGCATTGCTTCCTCAAGTGTGCGCAGATCAGTGCTGATCGCATGCGCCGATTTCCACTGGTTCATCCCCTCGGTGCGGCCCTGATAGATTACGCCCTTGGTGTCGCAAACAATGCAGTTCTCATGCCGTGCACCCATAGCCTTTAGCAATTCGATACAGGCGATGCCCGCTGCACCGGCACCATTGAGAACGATCTTTACATCCTCAATCTTCTTGCCAGACAAATGCAGCGCGTTGATCAGACCCGCCGCACAGATCACCGCCGTGCCATGCTGGTCGTCGTGGAACACAGGAATGTCCATCTCTTCCTTGAGCTTCTGCTCAATGATGAAACACTCGGGCGCCTTGATGTCTTCCAGGTTGATGCCGCCGAACGTCGGCCCCATCAGCTTGACAGCTTCGATAAATTTGTCCGGATCTTCCGTGTCCAGTTCGATATCGATCGAATTGACGTCAGCGAACCGTTTGAACAGGACCGACTTACCTTCCATCACCGGCTTGGAGCCGAGTGCGCCGAGGTTGCCCAGCCCCAAAACCGCCGTACCGTTGGAGATCACTGCAACGAGGTTGCCCTTGTTGGTATAATCGTAGGCGGTTTCGGGGTTTTCCGCGATTGCCTCACAAGGCACCGCAACACCCGGAGAATACGCCAGCGACAGATCCCGCTGCGTGGTCATCGGGACGGTCGCATTGATCTCCCATTTGCCCGGAGACGGCTCCAGGTGGAACGCCAGGGCTTCTTCGTCGGTGATCTTGTTCTTGGGCATTTAATCTCGTGTCCTCTCCTCGTCGCGGACCGTCTTAGCTCAGCCCAACGCGCCCCTCAATCCGCGGTTTCAAGAATCTGTATTGCCAGATTTTAGAAAAAAGCGGCTAAAAGACGATAAATTCCGTCAGGTTTTCGCCTCAAAGTAGACCGCGGAATGCTGTAATTTCTTAATAGATATTAACGTGCACCTGTCTTCCAGGTGGCGCTGAGGTCTGGAAGACAGGGACCTGCAAGCAACGGTCAGAACGGCCATTGTCCGCCCGGCAAGGGCATAGGATCAAAGGAAAAGTGAGGAATGATAAGCTTCCACAACAATTCCGGTGCGATGGTGGCGTTGCAGACATTGGGCGGAGTCAATTCTCAGCTCAACCAAACGCAAGACAGCATTTCAACCGGTCAGACGATTAATTCAGCGCAAGACAATGCGGCGCTTTGGGCCATCTCTGAGCTCATGAACTCGGATATTTCCGGCTTGCGCTCTGTATCGGACTCATTGTCGCTGGGCGAAGCCACCGTAGCGGTTGCCTCAGCCGGGGCGGAGCAGATTACTGAAACCCTGACTGAAATGCGGTCACTGGCCATTATGGCCAGCAGCGGCATGGGCGACTTCAGCAAGTATGAAGCCGCCATGGCAAAGAAGACAGAGCAGATCAATTCGATCATCTCGTCTTCCGGCTTTAACGGTGTCAATCTGCTGAAGACCGATGTCGATGGTGCCGGCGGAACTGGGCTGACAGTACCGTCAGCGATTTCCAGCGATGGCGGCCTGAGTACCATCAGCGTTGACGGCGTTGATTTTGAAGGCAGCCCGCTGTTCGACCTAGGCAACCGAACGGCAATCACTGACGGCGCCAGCGCGCTGACAGCTTTGGGTGAAATCGAAGGCTTTCTTGCCTACGCAATAGAAGGTTCAGCGGCATTGGGATCTAGTGCCAATCAGCTCGCTGGCCAAGGCGACTATGTCAGCAAACAATCGGATACGCTCACCCGCGGTGTCAGCTCAATGATCGACACCAGCATGGAGGAAGCTGCCACAAAGATGTTGGCCCTGCAGGCACAGCAGCAACTGAGCACCCTATCGCTTTCGATCGTCAACACGATGCCTGACACGCTGCGCAATCTCTACTGACAGCAGGCTGCCGCCGGGCCCCCCGGCGGCGGCCATATCCGGGTTTTCCTCGCTTCGCCCCCATTGTAGATGTCTTGCAAAGACGACCCCGGGGGACCTCCAATGACAGTAACGCCCATGATGGCGCAGTATCTCGAGATCAAGGAAGCGCATGCGGATGCGCTGCTTTTTTACCGGATGGGCGACTTCTACGAGATGTTCTTTGAGGACGCGGTCAATGCTGCCGAGGCTCTGGACATCGCACTGACCAAACGCGGCAAGCACAACGGCGAGGACATCCCGATGTGCGGCGTGCCGGTGCACGCTGCCGAAGGTTATCTGCTGACCCTGATCCGCAAGGGGTTCCGGGTGGCTGTTGGCGAACAGCTGGAAAGCCCGGCCGAGGCCAAAAAGCGCGGCTCCAAATCTGTGGTGAAACGCGATGTGGTGCGGCTGGTGACCCCTGGCACCCTGACCGAAGATTCCCTGCTCGAAGCCCGCCGCCACAATTTTCTGGTCTCCTATTCCGAACTGCGCGATGACGCTGCGCTGGCCTGGGCCGATATCTCCACCGGCGCATTTCACGTGATGCCGGTTGCGCGGGTGCGCCTGTCTCCGGAACTGGCCCGCCTTGCACCTTCGGAACTGATCGTTGCCGACGGCCCGGCCTATGATGCCGCCCGCCCGCTGGCCGATGAATACAAGATCCCTTTGACCCCCTTGGGCAAGGCGAGCTTTGACAGCACCGCCGCCGAAAAACGCATCTGCACCCTGTTCAACGTCAGTGCTCTGGACGGCTTTGGAACCTTCACCCGCGCCGAAGTCTCGGCGATGGGCGCGCTTATCGACTACTTGGAAATCACCCAGAAGGGCAAACTGCCTTTGCTGCAGCCGCCGCAGCAGGAAGCCCAGGACCGGGTGGTGCAGATCGATGCCGCCACCCGCCGCAATCTGGAACTGACGCGGTCTCTATCAGGCGGCCGTGCCGGCTCTCTGCTGTCCGTCGTAGACCGGACCGTCACCCCGGGCGGCGCACGCCTGCTGGAACAGCGGCTGTCCAGCCCGTCGCGCAACTTGGACACTATCCACCAGCGGCTGGCTGCCTTGGATTTTATCGTCGAAAATACGCGTACCGCCGAAGATCTGCGCACCGCGCTGCGTAAGACACCGGACCTCGACCGCTCGCTCTCGCGTCTCGCGCTGGAACGCGGCGGCCCCCGGGACCTGGCCGCCATACGAAACGGTTTGTCGCAGGCTGAGGTGATCGCCGGACTCTGCTCCGGTATGGATCTGCCGGACCTGATGTCAGGTGCCTTGTCCGATCTTCAGGGGTTCGACGGTTTGCTGTCCTTGCTAGACGCCGCGCTTGTGGCAGAACCACCGCTGCTGGCCCGCGACGGCGGCTTCATTGCAGCAGGCTATGATCCGGAACTGGACGAGGCCCGAACCCTGCGCGACGAAGGCCGATCGGTTATCGCCTCGATGCAAAAGAAATACGCAGAACACACCGGCGTCAGCTCGCTGAAGATCAAGCACAACAACGTGCTGGGCTATTTCATCGAAACCACTGCGACACACGCGGACAAGATGATGTCGCCGCCGCTGAACGAGACCTACATCCATCGACAGACCACAGCCAACCAGGTCCGGTTCACCACGGTGGAGCTGAGCGAGATCGAAACCCGCATCCTGAATGCAGGCAACCTGGCACTGGAGATCGAAAAGCGGCTCTATGCAAGACTTTCCGGCGCCATTCTGGACAATGCCGCGCGTATCAACACCGCTGCGCGGGGACTGGCTGAACTGGACCTGCTGACCGGGTTAGCCGACCTGGCCCGCGGTGAGAACTGGACCCGCCCCAAGGTCGACAACAGCCGGGCGTTTCACGTGGACGGCGGCCGCCATCCGGTTGTGGAACAGGCCCTGCGCCAGCAAGGCGGAGAGACCTTCGTCGCCAACGACTGCGATCTCTCAGCGCAGGACGGTGCTGCTGTCTGGCTGCTGACCGGCCCCAACATGGCCGGTAAATCGACCTTTCTGCGCCAGAATGCATTGATTGCTTTGCTCGCCCAGATGGGCAGCTATGTCCCGGCTGAGGCGGCACATATCGGCCTCGTCAGCCAGCTGTTTAGCCGGGTCGGTGCCTCCGACGATCTGGCCCGCGGCCGCTCAACCTTCATGGTTGAAATGGTCGAGACTGCCGCGATCCTGAACCAGGCGGACGACCGCGCGCTGGTGATCCTCGACGAAATCGGCCGTGGCACAGCCACCTACGACGGCCTGTCCATTGCCTGGGCGACACTGGAGCACCTGCACGAGGTCAACCGCTCCCGCGCGCTGTTTGCCACCCACTACCACGAGCTGACCCAGCTTGCCGCCAAGCTTGACGGCGTCGACAACGCCACCGTTGCGGTCAAGGAATGGGAGGGAGAGGTCATTTTCCTGCATGAAGTCCGCAAAGGCGCGGCCGACCGGTCCTACGGTGTCCAGGTGGCCCAGCTCGCCGGCCTGCCTGCCTCCGTTGTTGCACGTGCGCGCGATGTGCTCGACATGCTGGAACAAGGCAGCCGTGAAGGCGGGTCCAAGATCCAGATTGACGACCTGCCGCTCTTCGCAGCAGCACCGCCGCCGCAGCCCAAGGCGCCGGCAGGCCTCTCTCCGGCCGAAGATCTCCTCGCGGGCATCCATCCCGACGACCTCTCCCCGCGGGAAGCGCTGGAGATGCTCTACAAGCTCAAAGAAGCGGCAGGTTAAGAAAAAGGCAGGCCCAGTCCGGACTTGCCCTTTCATTTTTCAGAAAATACTCCCGCCGGAGGAACAGGCCCGTCAGGGCCTGTCTGCATCAGCTTGCCGGCGTCGAGGACACGCCAACTTGCGCGGCCCGCAACAGCCGGTCATGCAGCATGAAGCCCTCCGCAGACACCTGGATAATATCACCCGCTTTGGTGCCCGGCACCGGCGCTTCGAACATCGCTTCGTGCACTTTCGGATCGAACTTGTCTCCAACCTCGGGAGATACAATCCGGATGCCATGTTTCTCAAACACACCCAAAAGAGAGCGCATGGTCAGCTCCACACCTTCGATCAAAGCTGCAGACACCTCGCGCTGCTCATCGGTGGCAGCTTCGATTGCGCGTTTCATGTTGTCATAAACCGGCAGCATGTCGCGGGCCAACTTCGAACCGCCATAGTTTTCTGCTTCCCGGCGTGCCTTGTCGCCCCGCTTGCGGGCGTTTTCTGCATCCGCCAGCGCCCGCATGAAGCGATCCTTCAGCTCATCCCGTTCCGCCCGGAGCGCATCGATTTCCAGCGAGGCATCATCAAATTCTTCAGTCTGCGCTGCCAGCTCTTCAGCCTCAGCGGCGGCGATGTCATCCAGAAAGTCTTCGTCCTTGAGCTCTGCCATATTTCACCTCTAACTCCGGTCGGACAACAGCTTGCCGACCAGCTGTGCCGTGTAGTCCACGATAGGCACAATCCGTCCGTAATTCAGGCGCGTCGGGCCAATCACCCCAACCGCACCAATGACCTTTCGATCCGCGTTCATATAGGGAGACACCACCAAAGAGGAACCCGAAAGTGAGAAAAGTTTGTTCTCCGACCCGATAAAAATGCGCACGCCTTCGCCGTCCTCGGTCAGTTCAAGGAATTCGGCGATGTCCCGCTTGCGTTCCAGATCGTCGAACAGCGTCCGAATCCGCTCCAGCTCCTCTGCCGCGCCGGTCTCGGCCAATAGATTCGCACGTCCGCGCACAATCAGCCTGGCCTGTTCGCTGCCTTCTTCCTCCCAAACTGCCAGCCCGCTTTCAATCATTGCGTGTGCGAGGCTGTCAATTTCCTGACGCCGGGCCGAGATTTCCTTTTGGATTTGCCGCTGTACCTCGCTCAGTGTTTTTCCTTCGATCAGCGCATTCAGGAAGTTCGCTGCCTCCCGCATCGAACTTGGCGTCTGCCCCGGCGGCGGGGTGAACAGCCGGTTTTCCACATGCCCGTCAGAGAACACCAGAACCACCAGTGCCCTGTCATGCGCCAAGGAGACGAACTCAATATGCCGGATCTCCGCCTCATGCTTGGGTGTCAGCACCAGAGAGGCGCCTTGCGTCACGCCCGACAGCGCCGCTCCAACGCGGTCCAGCATTCCCCCGACATCTCCAGCATTCCGGCCAAGCGTCGCATCAATCTTTTCGCGGTCCTTTATGTTGAGATCGCCAACTTCCAATAGGCCATCAACAAACATCCGCAGGCCCATCTGCGTGGGTACCCTGCCCGCGCTGACGTGCGGGCTGTCCAGCAGCCCAAGATATTCGAGGTCCTGCATCACATTGCGTACGGTGGCTGCGCTGACCTTTTCGCTCAACGACCGGGTCAGCGTTCGGCTGCCAACCGGGTCACCGCTCTCCAGATAGCTCTCGACCACCGCCCGGAACACGTCCCGGGAGCGGTCATTAAGGTCCTTCAGGATGTTGTTCGGATCGCTCATCAGCCTGCCAGCATTTCTTCCGGTCTAAACATAGGAACCCGGCTCCAAAATGTCATTAAAGAGCACTTCGGGAAAAGGTCAATCGGGCTTGCATAGCCCTGCGTCCGGGGGATATCCCCAAGCCAACAGCGAAAAAAGGATGTGCCATGCGACCCTCAGGACGAGAACTGAATGAAATGCGCCCTGTCTCGATCGAGACCGGCTTCACCAAACACGCCGAGGGCTCCTGCCTGATCAAGGCCGGCGACACGCATGTCCTGTGCACTGCCACCATCGAAGACCGCGTGCCGCCCTTTATCAAGGGTACCGGCCTTGGCTGGGTTACTGCCGAATACGGCATGCTGCCGCGCGCAACCAATACCCGCATGCGCCGCGAGGCTGCTTCCGGCAAGCAGGGCGGGCGCACCGTGGAAATCCAGCGCCTGATTGGCCGCGCGCTGCGGGCCGGTGTCGACCGCGTTGCCCTGGGCGAGCGCCAGATCACCATTGACTGTGACGTGCTCCAGGCCGACGGCGGCACCCGCTGCGCCTCAATCACCGGTGGCTGGGTCGCCCTGCGTCTGGCCGTCAACAAGCTGATGAAAGCCGGCGACGTTCAGATCGACCCCCTGATCGACCCGGTTTCTGCCGTGTCCTGCGGCATCTATGCCGGCCAGCCGGTGCTAGACTTGGACTACCCCGAGGATTCTGAAGCCGGCGTCGACGGCAACTTTATCATGACCGGATCCGGCAAGCTGATCGAAGTGCAGATGTCTGCAGAAGGTTCCATCTTTTCCCGCGACCAGATGAACCAGCTAATGGACCTCGCAGCCAAGGGCACCACTGAACTGGCAGAAATGCAGAAGGCCGCCTGCAAATGACCCGTAAACTGGAAGGCGGCAAGCTGCTTGTCGCCACCCATAACAAAGGCAAGCTGAACGAGATCACCGAGATCCTCGCGCCGTTCGGCGTTGAGGTCATTGGCGCCGGTGAGATGAACCTGCCGGAACCGGAGGAAACCGAGAACACATTCGTTGGCAATGCCCGCATAAAGGCCCACGCCGCCACCGCGGCAACTGGCCTCCCGGCCCTGTCCGATGATTCCGGCATCACCATCGACGCACTGAACGGCGCGCCCGGGGTCTACACTGCCGACTGGGCAGAAACCCCCAATGGCCGCGACTTCAAACTGGCGATGACCCGCGCCAACGACGAACTGGCCGCGGCCGGCCCTGAAGCTCCCCGCACTGCCCAGTTCCGCTGCACGCTGGTGATTGCATGGCCCGACGGCCACGATGAGGTTTTCGAAGGCGTGATGCCGGGGCAGTTGGTCTGGCCGATCCGGGGAGAGCACGGCTTCGGCTATGATCCGATGTTCCAGCCGGACGGCTACAGCATCACCTGCGCCGAGATGGATCCTGCGGAGAAGAACAAGATCAGCCACCGCGGCAAGGCGGTTGCACAGTTCGTCCAGGGCTGTTTCGGTGGATGACTGGCGCAATGGGGGCTTTGGCCTGTACGTGCATTGGCCCTTTTGCCACGCCAAATGCCCTTATTGCGATTTCAACAGCCATGTTTCGGCAAAAATAGACCAGAACCTGTGGGTTAGTGCCTATCTGCAAGAACTCGACAGACTCTCGGAACAGCTTCAGGGCCGCGTTCTAAACTCCATTTTCGTTGGCGGCGGCACCCCATCCCTGATGCAGCCGGAAACCGTGGCCGCAGTCATTGAGCGCGCACGTGAAATCTGGCCTTTTGCCAATGACATAGAGATATCTCTTGAAGCCAACCCAGGGTCAGTCGAGGCCGGACGCTTTGCGGGCTACCGAGACGCAGGCGTGAACCGGATCTCCATGGGCATTCAGGCCCTGAACGACGAAGATCTGCGCCGGCTTGGCCGCATTCATAGTGTTGCAGAAGCCAAGGCAGCTTTCGACATAGCCCGCAGATGTTTTGACCGCGTGAGCTTTGACCTGATCTACGCGCGCCAGGGACAAACATTGAAAGCTTGGCAGGAAGAGCTGCGCGAAGCACTTTCCATGGCAATCGACCACCTGTCTCTCTACCAGCTCACCATCGAAGAAGGCACCGCCTTCGGCGACCGCTACGCCCGCGGTAAACTGCGCGGACTGCCAGAAGATGACGCCGCCGCGGACATGTACCAGGCCACTCAGGAAATCTGCGCCGGCTTCGGCATGGCCGGCTATGAAATATCAAACCACGCGAAACCTGGCGCGGAATCCCGGCACAACCTGATCTACTGGCGCTATGGCGACTATGCCGGCATCGGCCCCGGCGCCCATGGGCGACTGTCCTTGAATGGCCAGCGCTATGCCACTGAAACCCATCTGGCGCCCGGGGCCTGGCTGAATGGTGTGAGCAAGGGCAGCGGAGAATCCCTGCGCGAATTGCTGAGCAGGGAAGATGCTGCAGCTGAATACCTCATGATGGGGATGCGCCTGTCCGAAGGTCTAGATATGGCACGGTACGGCCAGCTTTCAGGCCATAAACTGCCAGAAGACCGGCTGGATGACCTTGCACAAATGGGTATGGTGACTATCTCTGAGCAGAGGCTTCGCGCGACTGACCAGGGCCGCGCGGTATTGAATGCGGTACTCCGCGAACTGTTGATGGATTGAAGCAATGCGATTCCTCTACGCCGGCCTTGGACTGTTTTGCGTCGCCCTGGCCGTCATCGGCATTGTTGTCCCCCTGCTCCCCACCGTCCCTTTCCTGCTTCTCGCGACGTTCTTCTTCGCCAACTCGTCAGAGCGGCTGCATAACTGGATCGTCGCCCACAATGTGTTTGGTCCGATGATCATGGACTGGCGCGATCATGGCGCCATCCGGCCGGGCGCAAAAAAGGCGGCAACCTTGTCGATTGCCGCCGTCTTTGGCCTGTCTCTGCTGCTGGGCGCCCCCGGTCACGTTCTGGGGATTCAAGCAGTGGTTCTGTCCGCCGTGCTTATCTTCATCTGGACTCGGCCTAACGACTGAGCAGATTGCACAGTTCATCCAGCTGATCCAAGGACTCGTAGCTGATCGTCACCGCGCCCGCCTCACCGCCAGGTTTATGGTCGATCGAGACCTTCAATTTCAGCATCGCTGACAGGTCACCTTCCAGCGCCCGGGTGTCAGCATCCTTTTCCGGCGCCGTTCGCGCTTTCTTTGCGCCGCTCGACTGGATGCCCGCGGCATCCTTCTTGACCAATGCTTCAGTCGCACGGACAGACAGGCCGCCCTTGACAATTTTGGCTGCAAGTTCCGAAGCATTATCGGACGTGATAAGAGCCCGCGCATGGCCTGCCGACAACTTACGTTCCTGCACCAGGATCTGCACGTCTTCCGGCAGATGCAGAAGACGAACAAGGTTGGCAATGTGGCTGCGGCTTTTGCCGAGCGCTTCTGCCATCTTTTCCTGAGTATGGCCGAATTTTTCCATCAGCTGTTTGTAGCTCTGCGCCTCTTCCATCGCGTTCAGATCGGAGCGCTGGATGTTTTCGATGATGGCAACTTCCATCATCTCCAGGTCAGAGTAGTCCCGGATCAGCACCGGAACCTCATGCAGCTGGGCGGCCTGTGATGCCCGCCAGCGGCGTTCGCCGGCTACAATCTCGTATTTTCCACCAGGTCTTGGCCGCACGATCAGCGGTTGCAGGACTCCCTTTTCCTTGATGGAGGCCGTCAGATCATCAAGATCTTCCTGCAGGAACTGCCGACGCGGCTGGTTCGGGTTGGCAATCACATTTTCGATGGGCACCAGAATTTCTGCATTCCGGGGCGCCTCAGCCTGCGTACTCACTGGCGCAGGGTTCACATCTGCCATCAATGCCGACAATCCCCGGCCAAGCCCGCGCGGTTTTGTCTTTTTCTCTGCCATGGTTGCCTCCGGTTAGTGTTCTTCATTTACGCTGCTATCTGGTGATGCTTATTCAGGATTTCTTCTGCCAAAGCCCGGTATGCCTGTGCGCCGAGGGAGTTTGTGTCATAACTCAGAACCGGCTGCGCAAAGGACGGGGCTTCGCTGACCCGGACGTTGCGCGGAATCTTGGTCTGGAACACAAGGTCTCCAAGGTTATCCCTGGCATCCTGCTCAACCTGCTGGGACAGGTTATTGCGCCGGTCAAACATGGTCAGAACGATCCCCTCGATCCGGAGATTGGGATTTGCGGACTGGCGCACTTCGCGAATGGTGAGCATGAGCTGCGTCACTCCTTCCAAGGCGAAGAATTCGCTCTGCAAAGGGACCAGGACAGAATGCGCGGCAACCATCGCGTTGACAGTCAGCAAGTTCAGGGAAGGCGGGCAATCGATCAGCACATAGTCCCAATCATATTCATCCATGGCTGTTTGACGCAGCGCGTCATGCAGGAGAAAGCTCCGCTTTTCATTGGTGAAAAGTTCAATATCTGCAGAGCTCAGATCAACAGTCGCCGGAATGATGCATAGGTCCTCGATCTCTGTTTGGCGGATCACGTCCTGGAGAGGCGCGTCTTCCACCAGAAGATCATAGGAGGTGAGATCTCGATCAGACGGCTCTATCCCCAACCCTGTCGAAGCGTTACCCTGCGGATCGAGATCCACCACCAGCACGCGCAGTCCGGACTCAACTAAAGCCGCAGCAAGGTTAATTGCCGTTGTTGTCTTCCCTACCCCGCCCTTCTGATTTGCGACCGCGATGATACGAGGCCCCTCTGGCCGGGAATAATCAGACACGTTCCACTCCCCTGATTTTCAGGACTACTGCTTCTGGCTCAGTCAAACTTTTAGCGGCTTCCATTTCAAACCGCCATCGCTGCCGCGTGTTATCCACTTCTTTTTTCCAGTTTTGCCCTTTAGGAAAGACAGCAATGCCGTCCGCCGCGAGGTGACGATCCGCATACTCAAGCAGATCATCCAAACTGGCTAGAGCTCGAGCAGAAAGAACATTCGCATTCTGGGGTTCAACCTGCTCAATTCGGCCACTAATCACGGAAAGAGACACTCCGCACTCTCTTGCCGCTGTGCGGAGAAATGCTGATTTACGCTGATCGCTCTCGATAAGCGTAACTTTCATTTCGGGTACCTCATCAGCGGCTAGTATAGCAACGACAAGACCCGGAAAACCTCCCCCGCTACCGATATCGAGCCAACGATTCGGTGTCGAGACACAACGGAAGACCTGGATCGAGTCCGCAATATGACGATCCCAAAGCTGATCAATACTGGAACGGGAGACCAGGTTGATTTTTGGGTTCCACTTGTGAATGACTTTCTCGAAAACATCTAGGCGCTGCATTGTTTCACGTGAAACATTGAAAGAACCGAGGAGTTCCTTACTGCTCATCCAGTTTTCTCCTGACCAGGTCTTTCTTTTCGTATCCTTGCGAGGATCAGCGCAAGGGCCGCCGGTGTCATACCATCTATGCGGGCTGCCTGCGCCAGAGTTTGCGGTCCAGCCCGCCTAAGCTTTTGCTGAAGTTCATTGGAGAGACCCTCAATCCCCAAATAATCGAAGGTAGACGGAATCGCATGTCCTTCGTCGCGTTTCATGGCTGAAATCTCCCGCTCTTGGCGCGCGATGTAGTTCGCGTACAGAGCGTCCCGTTCCATTTGCCGCCGGATCTCTGGCTCTACCTCCTCCAAGCCCGGCATCAGTTGAATAACATCTTCGAACACGACTTCCGGGAAAGCCAGGACGTCCAGACCCGTCCGTTTATTACCGTCCTGATTAATCCGGATACCGGCAGAGGCGACTTGCTTTGGCGTATAACTCTGCGCTTCGAGCATGCGACGCGCAGAGACCAGTCTTTCGCTCTTTTCCTCGAACGCCTTGCGGCGTGCCTCGCCTGCACATCCCAGTTTCATTGCAATCGGCGTGAGCCTTTGATCGGCATTATCAGCCCTCAGAGACAAACGAAATTCCGCTCGGGATGTGAACATTCGGTAAGGTTCGGTGACACCGTTTGTTGTCAAATCGTCGATCATCACCCCGATATAGCTGTTTGACCGGCTGAAATTAACGGGCTCGTCACCCGTTACCCTCTGTGCCGCATTCAGACCCGCGACAAGACCCTGCGCGGCCGCTTCCTCATAGCCCGTCGTGCCATTGATCTGCCCAGCAAGATAAAGGCCAGGGACATCCTTCAGGGACAAATCCAGCTGAAGCGCGCGGGGATCGACATAGTCATACTCAATCGCGTACCCCGGTTGCAGAATGACAGCCTTTTCTAGGCCGACAATCGAGCGCACGTAATCTTCCTGAACCTCTACCGGCAGACTGGTGGAGATACCGTTTGGGTAAACTGTGTGATCCGATACGCCTTCCGGCTCCAAAAAGATTTGATGAGAGTCCTTCTCCGCAAACCGAACAATTTTGTCTTCTATCGAGGGGCAGTAGCGCGGTCCCACTCCCTCAATGTGCCCGCCGTACATTGCCGACCGGTCGAGGTTCCGGCGAATAATCTCATGTGTTTTTGAGTTTGTATGGGTAATCCCGCACGACACCTGACTGGTATTCAGCGTCTTTGTGAGAAAGGAGAAAAAAACCGGGTCATCATCACCAGGCTGTGCGTCTAGGACGTCCCAGTTTATGGTTCTCCCATCCAAGCGTGGCGGCGTGCCAGTCTTCAGGCGGCCTAGAGGCAACTCAAAGCTGTCAAGGCGCTCCGCAAGCTTAACTGAAGGCTTATCTCCCATCCGGCCGCCTGGTTTAGAGACATCCCCGATGTGGATTAGGCCGCGAAGGAAGGTGCCAGATGTCAGAACCACTGACTTCGCTGGAATCTCGCTGCCGTCACCGAGAATCACGCCAGCCACAGATTGCCCGGACATCAGAAAATCTGTTACTTCGCCTTCAAGTACTTCCAGGTTTTTCTGGGAATCCGTCAGACGAAACATTTCCTGGCGATAGACGCTTCGGTCTGATTGGGCACGGGGTCCTTGCACGGCCGGCCCTTTACGCCGGTTCAGCAAGCGGAATTGTATTCCTGCGAGATCTGCAACCCGCCCCATGACGCCATCCATCGCGTCAATTTCCCTTACAAGGTGGCCCTTCCCTAAACCGCCAATGGCGGGATTGCATGACATCACTCCGATGCCGCCGCGGTCTAGAGTTACCAGTGCGGTTGATGCGCCCATCCGTGCGGAAGCATGAGCCGCTTCGGTACCGGCGTGCCCGCCGCCAACAACAATCACATCATAAGATGAATGTTTCACGTGAAACACTCCTTCACTTACCAAGACAGAAACTAGAGAAAATCTCATCCAGGAGATTTTCAACCCCGATACGTCCTACCAGCATCTCCAAGGCGCGGATTGCGGAACGCATTTCCTCGGCCGCAATATCATAAAATTCCGGTCCACGCTTCAGTATGTTCTGTGCTTCAGTAAGGTTGACCAAGGCAGAAAGCATGGCGTCCCGGTGACGCGCCCGTGTGGCGATACCGGCCTGAGCAGACCGGTTCTTGAGAACAAATGCCACATGATCAATCAGCTTATCGACCCCCTGCCCGGATTGTCCTGAAATTGCGTTTTCCTGGTCGGCGCGTAAATCCGCCTTTGGCCGCAAGCGGATATCGCCATCCCGCATTTCAACATCCAAGACTTCATTGTCTTCCGCAAGAAACACCCGCAAATCGGCATTTTCAGCCCGCTCGCGCGCCAAGGCAATGCCAATCCCTTCAACATGGTCTTCAGTATCGCGCAGGCCGGCAGTATCCAGCAAAGTTACAGGCAAGCCAGCCAAGTCCATACGAACTTCGATAATGTCCCGGGTGGTACCGGCATACTCGGAAGTGATGGCAGCCTGTCGGCCTGCAAGTGCATTGAGAAGAGTGGACTTCCCGACATTCGGAGCGCCGACAATAGCGACCTCGAACCCGCTGCGTATACGTTCAGCGATCCTTACACCGGCGGTCTCCGTTTCAAGGCTGGCCTGAACTTCGGTAAGCAGGCTGGAAACTTCCGGAGTGACGTCAACAGGTACTTCCTCATCAGCGAAATCAATGGTCACTTCGATCAAGGACGCAGCCCGGATCAGCTTCGCCCGCCAAGTTTCAGCAAGTTTCCCCAGCCCGCCGGCGAGAATAACTTGCGCTTGCTTACGCTGCGCCTCAGTTTCCGCGTCTATCAGATCAGCTAGGCCCTCAACCTGTGCAAGATCCAAGTTTCCGTTTTCCAACGCCCGGCGAGTGAACTCTCCAGGTTCAGCCATTCGGAGTCCTTCGATTCGCCGCAAAGTTTCCAGGACCGCGGAAACAACTGCTGTACTTCCATGTGTTTGAAATTCAACAGTATTTTCACCTGTGAAGCTGTTGGGAGCGGTAAAACTCAGGACCAGAGCCTCGTCCAGGCACTCCCCAGATTCGTCTTTCAATATCCTCAGTCTGGAACCTCGAGCCGGCAGTTTTCCACCACAAAGCGCCGCGCCGGCGAAAAGTGCCAACGGACCGGAAACGCGGATCACCGCAACCCCGGCCTTCCCTTGGGCGGAGGCCAGCGCAAAGATCGTGTCCATGGGATGGCCCTTCTCTCTTGCCGGCCCGGATCAGGTGTTCATCGAGTCGAAGAACTCAGAGTTCGACTTGGTCTGCTTCAACTTGGACAGCAGAAACTCGATGGCGTCGGTGGTGCCCATCGGGTTCAGGATCCGGCGTAGCACAAAGGTTTTTGCCAGATCGCCCTTGTCGACCAGCAAATCCTCTTTCCGGGTGCCGGATTTGAGAATGTCGATCGCCGGGAACACGCGTTTGTCGGCAATCTTGCGGTCCAGAACGATCTCAGAGTTGCCGGTGCCTTTGAACTCTTCAAAGATCACTTCGTCCATACGAGAGCCGGTGTCGATCAGCGCGGTGGCAATGATGGTCAGCGAGCCGCCTTCTTCGATATTCCGCGCGGCACCAAAGAAACGTTTCGGGCGCTGCAGGGCGTTTGCATCAACGCCACCAGTCAAAACCTTGCCCGAAGACGGTACAACAGTGTTGAACGCTCTACCAAGTCTTGTGATAGAGTCGAGAAGGATAACAACATCTCGCTTATGTTCGACTAGACGCTTGGCTTTCTCGATGACCATTTCAGAAACCGCAACGTGGCGTGTCGCCGGCTCGTCAAAGGTGGAGGAAACGACTTCCCCCTTCACCGAGCGCTGCATGTCCGTAACCTCTTCCGGGCGTTCGTCGATCAGCAGGACGATCAGGTAGCACTCAGGATGGTTCTTCTCGATCGAATGGGCAATGTTCTGCAGGATCACCGTTTTACCGGTGCGCGGCGGCGCCACGATCAGTGAACGCTGGCCCTTGCCGATTGGTGCAACCAAGTCGATCACCCGGGCAGAGCGGTCCTTGATGGTCGGATCCTCGCTCTCCATCTTCAG
>JABXIA010000175.1 GCA_013373325.1 Paracoccaceae bacterium | reverse complement strand
CAGCTGTTCAAGGGCATGGGCGGTGCCGAGTACATCGCCTCGCTGCTGGCCGGCTACACTGGCGAGACCAAGGAAGAAGCAGGCACCACCTTCTATGAAAACACCGCCTTCCCGGGCGGCTGGATTTCGATGGCGCCGCCGCTGTCGGATGAGCAGGTGGAATTTGCCGACGGCCACGCCAACGACGTGGAAGCCATGTCGCAGGACGTCGCGGCCTTCCTGATGTGGACCGCAGAGCCCAAGATGATGGCGCGCAAGCAGGCCGGTTTTGTTGGCGTGCTGTTCCTGACCCTGCTGTCGGTCATGCTGTACCTGACCAACAAGCGCCTGTGGGCACCGCACAAGGGCAAGCACTGATCCCTGGCGGCTGACACGGCGCTGAAAACATCAAACCCCCGCAAGTGATGCTTGCGGGGGTTTTTCGTTGTGGAGGAAGCTATTCCAGCGGGCTGACCGTCAGGTGCGGAAGTCCGTTGGAAGTCTTCTGCGGCGAGCGGTCGTCAGCATTGATCACCGCGGACACCCGCTGGCGCCATGAGGAGAAGCTGTCGAACCGGACCACGTCCACGGGCGCGTCGAATTGCAGGGTGATCCGCCGGTGGCCATTGCCGCCGCAGGCGGCCAGACCGTGGACATAGCCGGTGAAGGGCTGGCCCAAGTAGCGGCCTTCAACCCGCATTCCCACCTGCAGCTCCGGTGCGTTGGACGCGCGGGCGTGGAGCGTGTTCCAGTCGCGGAAACCGTAATACTGGGCGATTTGCTCCAATGCGGTGCTGTGGGGGATGGGCAGGCCCTGGGCCTTGGAATGCTTGCGCAAGAGCCGGGCCTCGGCCTTGAGCTGCGCAACAGAAGGAAGGGCAGAGTTGGTCTGCATGGATGTACCTTTCGCAAACAGGGTGCATGTGCCGTTACAGACAGGGCTCGCATTGCTGTCCGGGCGTGCACCCAGGCGTCAGGATAAACCTTGTCCGGATTTCACCATGGCCAGCGGCCGCGAGCGGCAGGTATCCGGGACCTGTGATGTCAGATTTAGCGGGCAGGAGCGGGGAAAGCAATTCCCCGAATGTTCAGGCCACCAGCTGGCTGCCTGCCGCACCGGTAATGGCGGCGGTGACGATACTGCCCTCGCTCTGTGCTTCGGAGAAGGCCACCTCGGTGAACTGCTCGGTACGGCCCATATGCGGGTTTTCCATCAGGATGCGGTGGGTCTTGCCGATCTGCGCCGCCAGGTGGCGTTCGACCTGCGCATCGCCGGCCGCGCGCAGGCGGGCCGCGCGCTCCTTGATCACGTTGCCGTTCACTTGGTTCGGGATCTTCGCCGCCGGGGTGCCCTCACGCTTGGAGTAGGGGAAGACGTGCAGCCACGTCAGATCGCAGTCGGTGACCAGTTTCAGCGAGTTCTCGAAATGCGCATCAGATTCAGTCGGGAAGCCTGCAATGATGTCGGCGCCAAAGGTCATTTCCGGTCGCAGGCGGCGGGCCTCCTCGCAAAACGCGATAGCGTCGTCGCGCAGGTGGCGCCGGGCCATGCGTTTCAGGATCAGGTCGTCGCCGTGCTGCAGTGACAGGTGCAGATGCGGCATCAGCCGCGGTTCGGTGGCGATGGCCTGCATCAGGTTCTCATCCGCCTCAATCGAATCGATCGAAGAGATGCGCAGCCGCGGCAGGTCCGGCACCAGTTTCAGGATCCGCATTACCAGATCGCCCAAGCGGGGCTGTACGGGCAGATCGGCGCCCCAGGAGGTCAGGTCCACGCCGGTCAGAACCACCTCGTTGTAGCCCCTGTCCACCAGCCGTTTGATCTGGTCAATCACAACACCTGCAGGGACCGAGCGGGAATTGCCGCGGCCGCAGGGGATGATGCAGAAGGTGCAGCGGTGGTCGCAGCCGTTCTGCACCTGCACATAGGCGCGGCTGCGAGTGCCGAAGCCGTCGATCAGGTGGCCTGCGGTCTCCGTCACCGACATGATGTCGTCGACCTGAACCTTCTCCGTGGTGCCGATGAAATCCGGGCCCTTGGCGATCTGCTGCCAGGTCTCGGGCTGCATCTTCTCGGTATTGCCGATGACGCGGGTGACCTCTTCCATCGCGGCAAAGGTTTCCGGTTCGGTCTGGGCCGCGCAGCCGGTGACGATGATCGGCGCCTCCGGGTTTTCACGGCGCAGCTTGCGGATCTCCTGGCGCGCCTTGCGTACGGCCTCAGCCGTCACCGCGCAGGTGTTGACCACCACGGCGTTCTCCAGACCCGCCTGCTGGCTCAGCTCCTTCATCGCCTCGGTCTCATAGGCGTTCAAACGGCAGCCGAGGGTGGTGAACTTGGGCACGCTCATGCCAGCGACTCCAGGAATTCGCGTGTGAAGCTGCCGTCGAATACATGCATGGTCGGCCCGGTCATCCAGACGCCGTCCTCAGCCCAGTCGATCCACAGGGTACCGCCGTCCAGATCGATCTGCACCTTGCGGCCCGTCAGGCCGCGCCGTGCGGCCGCAACAGCGGTAGCGCAGGAGGAGGAGCCAGAGGCCAGTGTCACCCCCACACCGCGCTCCCACACGCGCATGCGGATGCGGTCGGGGCCGGTCACCTGGGCAACCTGCACATTGGTGCGCTGCGGGTAAAGCCGGTGGTGTTCGTAGCGGGGGCCGAACTCTGCCAGAGGGATGACTTCGGCGTCCTCGACAAAGAATGTGCAATGGGGGTTGCCCATTCCGGTGGCCGTGGGGCTGCCCTCGATCGGCAGCTCCAGCGTATCGGCCTCTTCAGCTAGCGGAATGTCCTGCCAATCCAGCTGCGGCGCGCCCATGTTGACGGATGTGAGCCCGTTGCCGGCGTCACGGGCATAAAGATCACCGCGGTCGGTGGTCAGGTGCAGCTCTGGCGTGCCGGTTTCCAGGATCAGGTGGCGGGCAATGCAGCGGGTGGCATTTCCGCAGGCGCCAGAGGTGGAGCCGTCGGCATTGTAGAAGGTCAGGTGTGCGTCGCCAGGCCCGTTTGAAATCACCGTCAGCTGGTCGAAGCCGACGCCGAACTGGCGGTGGGCGATTCCCTTGGCCATGGCCGGGGTGATGGCAATGTCCTGCGCGCGTGCGTCGACAACGACGAAGTCGTTGCCCAGCCCGTGCATCTTCATGAAGGGGATTTTGATGTCTGCCGAGGTGCTCATGGCGGGCATATAGACCCGGGGCGAAGATGAATCCAGCCTTCGGCGAGAAAAGTTGAAAAAAGGGGTTGACCCCCCGCCGGACTGGCCCTAGATACGCCGCCTATCGGGACAGCGTGACACACACCGCCACGCCGGACCAAAGCAAAATAAGTGCTTGAACCTTCTGGGAAAAACACTTAGACCGCGACGAAGAAGTGGGCCGTTAGCTCAGTTGGTAGAGCAACTGACTTT
>JABXIA010000076.1 GCA_013373325.1 Paracoccaceae bacterium | reverse complement strand
CACAGAGCCGGGCCGGTAGGATTTATGCGGCTCCATGTTCACCGAATACATGTAGCTGTCTTCGTGGAACGGGAAGGGGAAGCGTTTGATTGCCCAGTCCGAGTTCTTGAAGGTGAAGTCGCCGTAGAAGGTTTCGTCGTTGAATTGAATGGTCATCTTTCTCTCCCTCAGCGGTCCAGAACCAGTGTCTTGCCTTCAAAGCGCGACACGCAGGGCATGATGTGTTTGCCGCCGGCCTTTTGCTCGTCGGTCAGCCAGTGGTCGTAGTGCAGGAACTTGCCGTCATAGCCGATGACATTGGTCTCGCACTGGCCGCAGGCGCCGCCGCGGCAGAGGTAGGGGGCGTCGATGCCGGCCGCTTCCAATGCTTCCAGCAGCGATTGATGCTCGCCGACCTGAACGATCTTGTTGGAGACCGCGCATTTCACTTCGAAAGGCTTGCCGGAGGCAGGCGCCAGGAATTCCTCGGAATGCACCGCCTCGCGCGGCCAGCCCATTTCCCCGGCAGTGCTATGCACCCAGTTGATCATGCCCTTGGGGCCGCAGACATAAACGTGCGTACCCAGGGGCTGGTTGGCGAGCAGGGTCTTGAGGTCGATCGCCTCTTTCTGGTCGTCATGGTAGATGTGCACCTTGCCCGGGTAGCGCTCCGCCAGCTCCTTGGCGTAGGTGCCGAGAGAGGCTGTGCGGACCGAATAGTGCAGTTCGAAGTTGCCGCCCATCATCGACAGTTGATGCATCTGCGCCATGAAGGGGGTGATACCTATGCCGCCGGCCAGCATCAGGTGTTTTTTGGCGCGCAGGTCCAGCGAGAACAGGTTCACCGGGTTGGAGATCACCATCTCCATGCCCTCTTTCACCTGGGAATGCATGAACCTGGAGCCGCCCCGGCCCTGATCGTCGCGCCGCACCGAGATGGTGTAGGCGCCGCGGTCGGCCGGGTTGGACATCAGCGAATAGGCGTTGAGCCGGGTGATATCGCCGTCCTGCATCTCGACCACGGTATGCGCCCCGCCCGAGAAGGTGGGCAGGTCGCCGCCGCCGGTGCGGACGAATTTGAAACGGGTGACGAGGTCGTTGATCGGTTTGACCTCGGCCACGGTGACATTCAGTTTTGCGGTGCCAGCACTCATTTGAACAGCTCCACTTTCTCGGGGATGTTGCCCGGATCCTCGGCGTCCACCCGAACGCCCTGGAAGGCGGCGAGGCGGCGCGAGTAGTGATCGCGCACGAACAGGCTGAGGCCGCAGTGGCTGCACTCAAACGGGTCAGTGGTGACGTCCTCGGTGATGCCCTTGCAGTGCACGCATTGCATGCGGCGCGCGGTGGAACCGCGGTGTTCGGTCTGGATTGCAGTATGCGGAATGCCGGCGGCGGTGGCTTCGGCCATGGCCTGGCCCATCAGGCTTTCGGTGCCGCTCAGATATACCTGGGTGCCCATGTGGCAATCCTGCAGGGCACGGCGGATGCGGCTTTGCGCGGCTTCATAGGACGGCCCGGCGTAATACTGGCCCGCACCCAGCTCCTCCAGCTGGCTGCTGTATTTGGTGCCGGTTTTCTTGGGGATGTAGATGATGTGGGCCTTGGCCCAGAAATCCTTGTCCGCAGATTTAGCCAGATCGAGGATTGCCTCGGCGCCTTCGGCGTCAGCGATCATCAGGTGGCCGCTGCCGGAGCGGGCCTCAAGCTCGCCGTAAACCGGGCGGCTGGTGATTGAAGGGGGGAATTCGGTCTTAGACATGTGGGTCGCTTTTCCTGCAGTCCGGGTGAACGAAAGCGGGCGCCCCCGAACGGGGACGCCCGGGATCCGGATCAGCCCTTTGCGGTGCGGATCGATTTGTCCTTGTCGTAGAAGGGCATCTCTTCGGCGGTTGCAGCGATCTCTGTGCCGTCGCTGTTGCGGACGGTCAGCTCGGTGCCGGGCTTGGCGCAAGCCACCGGCATCCGGGCGATGCCCACGTTGTGCTTGTTCACGTCGGAGTACATTCCATAGGTGACCACGCCGACCTTTTCGCCGTTTTGCAGCAGGTCTGCGCCTTCATCTGCCGGTGTGGTGCCTTCCAGCATGACCCCGTAGATCTTGAAGCGTTCCTTGCCCTCAGCGGCATAGTGGTTCTCCGCGCCGATGAAACCGGTCTTGCCCGGCGAGACGGTGAACTCGAGGCCCAGTTCCCACAGGGTGTCGCCGCAGGGCTCATCGTCGAATGGGTAGGTCTCGGAGTTGTCGCCCGGATAGAACAGCAGGTAGCTTTCGGTGCGCAGCAGGTCGAGGGTGGAGAATTGCACGGGAACGATGCCCAAGCCCTTACCCTTGTCCAGGATGCTGTCCCAGAGGTGCACCGCGTCCTTCGCCTGGCAGAAGATTTCATAGCCGCGCTCGCCGGTGTAGCCGGTGCGCGAGATCATTACCGGGCAGCCGAACAGCTTGGTCTGAATGATGCCGAAATAAGCCAGGTCGCGGATGCCGGGCACATACTCGGCCAGGAAATCCACGGCGACAGGACCTTGCAGCGACATGTCGTGCAGATTGTCGTCGAACACTACCGAGCAATTCTTGCCGGCAGCGACGGTGCTGAGCTGCTCCATGCCGGTGCCGGTGCCGTGGACCACCATCCAGCTGTTCACCGACAGGCGGTAGATGATGCAGTCATCCACGAACTTGCCTTGCTCATTCAGGATCGAGGCGTAGGTGGAGCGGCCCGGCATAATCTTTTCGACGTTGCGGGTGGTGACCCGGTCGATGACCTGGGCGGCGTGCTCGCCTACGACGTGGACTTTCTTGAGGCCGGACACGTCCATGAGGCCCGCCTTGGTGCGGACCGCCTCATAGTCGGCCTTGGCGCGCTCGGGGGTGTGGTCATAGAACCAGGCGGTTCCCATGCCGTTCCAATCTTCCAGCTCGCCGCCGATTTCCTTGTGGCGCTGCGCCAGTGCTGAAGTCCGCCAGATGATGGCCATTGTTTGCGTCTCCCTATTGGTGCGGACCAAAACTCTTGATTTGGTTCCTTTGGTCCGGTCCAGTTAGCCAAGAGAGGAGGCTTCATGTCAACGATTATTCCTAACAGGAAAAAGTTTTCTCTTAAAAGGCGGTTTTTGAACGTGTTTGCGGCATGAATTGGCCTGAAACGGTCTTTTTGGTCTTCGGCTTGGGGTTGCGGCTGGCCGCTGATGGCCCGCTGAAAGTGAGAATCGCTGTGCCAGCACGCCGGAGATTCGCGTGATTCCGTCGCAAATTGGCAATGTGTCCCTGCGCAGGGCGGCTCTTTCTTCCACGGCCTCCTGCGTGAAACTGTTGCGCCGCGGCAGGTGTTTAGCCCTTGAAAGTCCAAGGCTTAGAGGTCGCATCAGGCGCGGAAGATGCCGGTTCCGGGCTGCTGCAATTTCCCTAAAGGTAACAATTTTTCACATGATTATTGACAGCCCGCCCCCCTGAGACCCAATAATATAGGAAAATAATTTTCCCAAGAGGCAAAAATGTCCGGGATACTGCCAACAGGAGGGCAAAACATTGGATGGAAATCTGAACGCGTTAACGACGGTGTTCACCGAGTTCTATTACTGGGTGACCGTTGTCTTCATGTTCCTCATTCACGTGGGGTTCTGCATGTATGAGGTCGGCGCCAGCCGTCACCGCAACCACATGCACACACTGATGAAGAACATCATGATCATTCCGCTGGTCACGGTGACTTTCTTCTTCTTCGGCTGGTGGATCTACTGGTCCTTCCCGAACTTCCCGTTCTTCGGCGGGCTGAATCATGATGCGGGGGCCGCGAACCTGCCGTGGTCGGAAAACATGGGCACCAACCTGTCGGACCGGATCACCGGCGTGTTCTGGGCAGCGTTCCTGCTGTTCTCCTGGACCGCGGCCTCGATCGTGTCCGGCGCGGTCATTGAGCGGATCCGCTCCTCCGCGCTGTGGGTGCATGCGGTCATGATCGGCTCGGTGTTCTGGATCATCGACGCGGCATGGGGCTGGCATGCCGAGGGCTGGATGGTCAAATACCTCGGCTATCACGATGCCTATGCATCCGGTGTCATCCACGCGATTGCCGGCGGTTACGCGTTGGGCGTCATCATGGTTCTGGGCCCCCGCCTGGGCAAGTTTGCCGCCGACGGCACCCCGCGCGATATCCCGCCGCATAACCCCTGGATGCTGACCATCGGGATCTTCCTGATCTATTCGGGCTTCTGGGGCTTCTACGCCGCCTGCAACATCCCGGCAATCTCGCCTGAGGGCATCGGCGGCCTGCTGACTGGCGAGACCTGGACGGCCACCAATATCTACCTGGCGCCGACCTCGCTGTCCGCGATCACCTTCAACTTCCTGATGTCGCTGTCCGGCGGCCTGATGGCAGCCTATGTGGTGTCCAAGGGCGATGCGTTCTGGACCTTCTCAGGCGGTCTGGCGGGGATCATCACCGCCTCTGCTGGCAACGACCTGTACCACCCGATCCAGGCGATGCTGGTCGGCGCGGTTGGTGTCGTGATCGTCTATAAGCTGCACTACTGGGTCGAGCGCACCTTCAAGATCGACGATGCGGTCGGTGCGGTTGCGGTGCACGGTTATTCCGGCATCGTGGGCCTGATCATCGCAGGCTTCCTGCTGTGGGGTGCGCCGAGCTCGCCTTATGAGGGCTATGCCACCGTCAACCCGGTTGGCCAGACCATCGGCGCTGTGATCATGTTCTTCGTGCTCGGTTTCCTGCCTGCCTTTGTGATCTCCAAGATGCAGGCCGCGGCCGGCGTGCTGCGGATCCCGGTAGAGGTCGAGCTGCAAGGTCTCGATTATGCAGAACACCATGCCTACGAAGATGCCAAGGCCGAAATCATCGCTGCCGACAAGGCTGCGCTGAATGGTGGCGGTGTCCCAGCTGAATAAGGAGAATTGAAATGTCTACGATCGGATACGACAGCTGGGCCGTGGACCTGGCAGAGGTTGGGGCGGTTTACCCGTTCCAGGGATCAGAAGGCCTGATGGTGGTCCTGGGGGTGGCCTTCTGGATCGGCTGGCACAGGATCCAGTTTGTCCGCGAAGGCGCCCACCTCGATAAGGCTAAAGAGATGGGGGACAAGGAGAAAATAAGCGCTCTGCTTGAAAAATACTGATGTTGAGACCCGCAAGGGCGCGCCAGACCGGCGCGCCCTTGTTTCCTTCAGGGGAAAATAAGTTTCATAAGAGTTGAACGAGTGAGCGCAAACTGCTAGCGTTGATTCGAGATGAAAAGCAGGAGGCACACCCATGTGCGGGATTGTCGGTCTTTTTCTGAAAGACAAAACACTAGAGCCAAAACTGGGCGATATGCTCACCGATATGCTCATCACCATGACGGACCGCGGTCCCGACAGTGCGGGCATTGCAATCTACGGATCCGAGGCGGGCGGGCGCACCAAACTGACCGTTCAGTCGGACGCGCCGGACGCGGCCTTTGACGGGCTGGACGGGGCCCTGGCCGAAGCGCTGAGCACCGATGTGTCGATCCGGGTGATCGATACCCACGCGGTGCTGGATGTGCCCGCAGGCAAGGCCGAAGAGGCCCGCGCTGCGCTGGCGGAACTGCGCCCGGGGATGCGCGTCATGAGCGCGGGCGACACCATCGAGATCTACAAGGAAGTGGGTCTGCCCGAGAAGGTTGCCGAACGTTTCAACGTGCGCGGCATGAGCGGCACCCATGGCATCGGCCACACCCGCATGGCCACCGAATCCGCCGTGACCACCGAGGGCGCACACCCGTTCTCCACCGGCTCGGACCAGTGCCTGGTGCACAACGGCTCGCTGTCGAACCACAACTCGCTGCGCCGCAAGCTGCAGCGCGACGGGGTGCGGATCGAAAGCCAGAACGACACCGAAGTGGGCGCGGCCTATCTGACCTGGAAGATGCAGCACGGCGCCACTCTGGGTGAAGCGCTGGAGGGCACGCTGGAGGATCTGGACGGGTTCTTCAACTTTGTCGTCGGCACCAAGGACGGCTTTGGCGTGGTCCGCGATCCGATCGCGTGCAAGCCGGCCGTGATGGCGGAGACCGACCAGTATGTGGCTTTCGGCAGCGAATACCGCGCGCTGGTGAACCTGCCGGGCATCGAAGACGCCCGCGTCTGGGAGCCCGAACCCGCAACCGTTTACTTCTGGAACCACTAAGATGCAGACATATGATCTTGAAGCAAATGGCCTGCGCGGTCT
>JABXIA010000400.1 GCA_013373325.1 Paracoccaceae bacterium | reverse complement strand
TCCGGCACGCTGAGCGGCGATGTGACGGTTGCGGCGGGCGCGGATCTGACCACCAGCGGCACTGCCGGGACGGTGGATAATGGCGGCACGGTCAGCGTCACCGGCGGCAGCGTTTCAGAGCTGGCCAACAGCGGCACCGCCACGGTGAGCGGCGGGGTGGTGACGGACCTGGAAAACAGCGCCAGCGGCGGTCTGACGATTGCCAGCGGCGGTTCGGTGGCGGCATTGAGCAACGCGGGCACTGCCTCGAACGCGGGCACCGTGGGCACGCTGGACCAGACCGGTGGCAGCTTCACCAACAGCGGCACGGTCAGCGGGGCTGTGGCCTTGTCCAACAGCTCCATGGATAACAGCGGGACGCTTTCAGGTCAGGTCAATGTTTCGGCAAGTGCTGTGCTCACTACAAGCGGTACAGCCGGTGTGGTTCAGAACAACGGCTCCGTGGCAGTGACAGGCGGGACTGCAGCAGAAATTAGCAATACCGGCAGCAGCAGTCTCACTGTGGCAAGCGGTGCTGACGTGACGGAGGTTAACAACTCTGGAACCAGCACTGTAAGTAATGCAGGCGCTATTGGCACTCTGATTCAATCCGGAGGAGGCATTACGAATAGCGGCACGGTTGATACGCTGACTCAGTCTGGCGGGAGCATCAGCAACAGCGGCACGGTAACCGGTACAGTCATCGCAACAGGCGGAACTCTGGATAACTCGGGCACCATCAGCGGTCCGCTCACATCGTCGGGAGGCACCCTGACCAATACTGGTGTGATGTCTGGCAATGTTCTTATCGGCGGGGCTGCGTCGCTGACTACCAGCGGTACCGCCGGGCAGGTTCAAAATTCAGGTGTTGTGGATGTCACTGGCGGTACAGTTTCAAACCTGACCAACACCAATACCGCTTCGGTCACCGGCGGGACGGTTGGCGGCCTGGAGAATTCCGCTTTTGGCAGCCTGACGGTGGGCAGCGGCGGCACGGTGACAGCGCTGAGCACCGCTGGCACGGTGTCGAACGCAGGCAGTGTAGGAACGCTGGACCAGACCGGCGGCAGCTTCACCAACAACGGCACGGTCAGCGGCGCGGCGTCAATCTCGGGCGGCAGTGTGACCAACAGCGGGTCGATGGGCGGGGCGGTGATCCTGTCGGGCGGTACGCTGGACAGTTCCGGCACGCTGAGCGGGGATGTGACGGTTGGAGCGGGCGCGGATCTGACCACCAGCGGCAATGCCGGGACGGTGGATAATGGCGGCACGGTGAGCGTCACCGGCGGAAGCGTTGCAGAGCTTACCAACAGCGGCACCGCCACGGTGAGCGGCGGCACGGTCGCAGAACTGGACAACCGTGGCAGCGGCGGCCTGAGCATTGCCAGCGGCATCGCAGTGACAGCGTTGAGCAATGCAGGCACCGCCGCAAACGCGGGCACCGTGGGCACGCTGAACCAGACCGGCGGCAGCTTCACCAACAGCGGCACGGTCAGCGGCGCGGCGGCAGTCTCGGGCGGCACCGTGATCAATGACGGCACCATCGGCGGCAACGTGACCATTTCCGGCGGCACGCTGACAAACAACAGCACCATCACTGGCGGCATCACCAATTCCGGCACCTTGGTTTCCACGGGGGTGATTGCTGGAGATCTGATGAGCAGCGGCAGCGCCGCAGCTGATCTGTCCGGCACGCTGGACGGCAGTCTGACCCTTCAGGACAGTGCAGCGGCCACTGTCTCAGGCGACCTGACAGGTGTGGAGAGCTTGTCAAATTCCGGCAACGGCACGCTGGCCTTTACGGGCGGAAGCACGACCGTGGAGAGTGGCGGGACAGTGTCAAACAGCGGCCGGGCAGAGATTTCCGGCGCCACGCTCACCGGCTCAGGGGGAACGGTTTTTGAGAACTCTGCAACCGGCAGCTTGACGGTTGGCGGCAATGCCCGGCTGGAAATGGGGCTGGAAAATGCCGGCACAGCCGAAATCGCGGCAGGCGGCACTGTGACCGGAGATGTGATCAACAATTCCGGCGCAACACTGGATCTGGACGGAACTGTCACCGGCGATGTCGCCAATGACGGTTCCGCGACGCTGGCAGGCGATGTTTCAGGGTCCTTGAGCAACAGCGGAACCCTGACCGTGGATGGCACGTCGGAAGTCACGGGAACGCTGTCCAGCAGCGGGCGCATGGTCATCGAGGGCAGCTTGTCCTTTGGGGCGCTTGAAATCAGCGGCGGCAGCACGGCGCAGGCTGCCGCCACGAATTCCAGTATGAATGTCAGCGGCGCTTCGCTGCAGGTGTCCGGCAGCGGTGTACTGGCGTCCGGGACACTGACCAACACTTCCTCCCTGGGCCTGTCTGACGGCGCCACGGTCCATGCAGCGGTGGTGAACAGCGGCACAATTGTTGCAGATGGCACCGTGACCGGCGCGGGCCAGCTGACCCATCAGACGGGGGCGGTCATCGATCTGACGGACGGGGCGGGGGACGATGTGTTCAGAGTCTCGGGAGATGCCGTGCTGAACGGCACGATCGAAATGGATGCGGTGTTCGCAGACGGGGTGATTCAAAGCGATGTTGTCGAAGTGTCAGGCAACCTGTCCGGCCAGGCCACCTTCAATTTCAGTAACACAGAGGATCTGACCAACCGTTTGACCGGCAGTGTCGATGTTGTGAGATACGGCAGCGGCGCGCTGCAAGGCGTCACGGTCAGCGGTTTGCCCAATACCGGGGCAGCGGTTTATGCCCTGGTCAACAACAGCAGTGCAGGCGCCTACCAGCTGCAAGGCGCGGCCAACCCTGCGGTCGGCGGGCTTGCAACCGGGCTTGCGCTGACGCAATCGCTGATGGGCAGTGTGGTCAACCGCCCGACAAGCCCCTTTGTGACAGGCCTTGCCGTCCCGGGCGACGATGTGTGCGGGCTGGGTACATGGAGCCGGGCTACAGGCGGTCAGGCTACCGCCACCGGGACATCAGAAACCGCACTTGGCAGCTACAGCAGCGAGCTGTCGGCGGATTACTACGGGTTTCAGATCGGCGCGGATTATTCCTGTTTCAACGGCTACTTCAACGGGTGGGATCTGAGCTTTGGCGGCATCGCGGGCTATAACGGCGGCACCACGACGCAGCCGGTCTACTATTTCGATGCCAATACCGGACTCCTGAACCCGAATGTGCGCACCAGCACCAACCGCAGCAGTTTCTCCCAGCGGTACGGCAGTGCTTATGTGGCGGCTTCCCGCAGTTTGGGCGACAGCGGCCGGGTGCTGTTTGCAGATGTGCAGATCAGGGCGGACAAAACCGCGTTCGATCTTGAAAACACGGTGAATGCGGCAGCTTTGGATACGGTGCGGACATTGTCCGGGGACGCGGCCCTTACGGCAGAGGATCTGAGCTTTGGTGTTCAGGATCAGTCCTACGACAGCCGCGGCCTGACCATCGGCGCCTCAGCGGGGCTTTCGATTCCCTTGAACGAAGCCAAGGACCTGCGCATCGTGCCCTCGCTGGGGTTCTCGTTTTCCAATATCGAGACCGATACGCTGTATTTTGACAATGGCGAACTGGAGATTGAGGACATCGAGAGCCGGGTGGGTTTTGCGGGCCTGACCCTGTCAAAGAGCAAGATCGGCCTGTCCGGGACGTCTGCACTCAACTATTTCGCGACTGCAACGGTTTACCACGACTTCGGATCCGACGTGGAGTCGCAGTTTTTCCTCTATGACCCGGATACCGGCGAACGTGCCGGAACCGCGCTGAGCAGCAAGAGCAGCAATCTTGGCACCTATGGCGAACTCAGCCTTGGCCTGAACTACACCAAGATTCTGCAGCCCGGCAGCGCGCTGCCGGGGCGCCAGCTGGACGCTTCGTTCCGTGCCGACACCAGGTTCAGTGACAGGCTCGACAGCTGGGGGCTGACCGCGCAGATCCGCCTGCAGTTTTAGGATGCACTACCAGGCCGTGTTGACGATCCGTTCGCAAGCCTTAAAAGTTGCGTCATTCTTACCGGGGGCCAGCGGCCCGTTTGATATAGAAGCGATTGAATACACATGTCGAATTTCAGCAAAGTGGCCTGGAAAGAAGGCCTGTTCCTTCAACCGCACCATCTGCAGCAGGCCGACCGCTACCAGGAATACCAGCTGCGCGAACGCACTGCCAACATCACCCCCTACCCCTGGGGCGTGAGCGAGCTGCGGTTCGACCGGGATCTGGCGCAGCAAGGCAAGATCGGCCTGCGGGCGGTTGCAGGCATTATGCCCGACGGTATGGCCTTTGATGCGCCGGGATCGGCGCCGCTGCCGGTGCCCGTGGAGGTGCCGGAGGATGAGGCCCAGGGGCTGGATGTCTGGCTGACATTGCCGGATGCCAGCGTCAGCGGGCAGGATGTGTCGCCCGCGGCCGCCAATGCGGCAACACGTTTCGTCCTGAATGCCGAAACCGTGGTGAACAACGCGTCGGCCGGCCGCTCGGAGCATATCGTCGAAATCGCCCAGCCGCGGCTGGAACTGGTGCTGCGCAAGACCCCGCGCCCCGGATACCAGAACATCCGGCTGGCGCGCATTATCGACATGCGCGACGGCATCGTGACCCTGGACGATAGCGTGCCGCCGGTGGCGCTGGTGATGCGGGTGCATCCCGCCTATGAGGGCTATCTGAGCCGCGTCATCGGCTGGATTGAGGCCAAGCTGGAAACGCTGGCGCGCTATGCCTCCGACCCGTCCTCGGGCGGGGGGATGCAGGCCACGGATTACCTCATGCTGATGGTGCTGAACCGCGAGCTGCCGGTTCTGCAGCACATGCAGGGTCTCGCCAATCTGCATCCCGAGAGGCTCTATGAAAAACTGCTGGCGCTGGCAGGCGAGCTGTCAACCTTCGACCAGGGCGCGCGCCGGACCCGCACTTACGAACGCTACAGCCACCAGGACAGCAAGGGCAGTTTCACCGCCCTGGTGCAGGACATCCAGCAGCTGCTGGCCCGGGACGTGGGCCGGGCGGTGCGCCTGCCGCTGAACGAGGTCCGTGCCAATTCCTATGCGGCGCTGGTCAATGACCGGAACCTGTTTGCCCAGGCAACCTTTGTTATCGAGGTGTCCTCCAGCCTGCCCCTGACCCAGGTGCAGCAGCAGTTCCCGCAGCTGTGCAAGGCCGGGCCGTCCACCAGCATGAAGCAGATTGTCAGCAACAACCTGCCCGGCATCGGCCTGGTGCATCTGCCCAACCCGCCGCGGCAGATCCGGGTGGTGTCGACCAATGTCTATTTCCTGCTCGACAAGTCCTCGGACCTGTGGCGGGAGTTCTCGACCGCCCCGGCGGTGGGGCTGCACTTTGCGGGCAACTGGCCGGACCTGAAGCTTGAGCTTTGGGCGGTGCCGGAGGGCGGCTGATGGCGGAGGATGACGACAAAACCGTTTTCGGACAGCCGATCCCGCCGGTGCCCGGCCCGGCGCCGGCGCGCCCGCCAGCAGCTCCGCCGACAGGAAATACGGGTTTCGGACAGCAGCTGCCGCCTGCCGGCGGCGGGCCGGGCCGTATTGCTCCGGTGCAGGCCCAGGCAGAGGACACCTGGCTTGGCGGAGCACTGCCGCCGCAGCCTGCTCCTCCGCAAATGCAGCCGCATTACCGGCCCGCAACGGGCCAGCAGCCTGCCGGCGCCGGGATTTTCCCCGATATCGTGCAGCCGGGCCAGGCGGCCAGGCCACAGGCACAACCGCGGATCGCGCTGGCTGATGCGCTGAAGGCGCAAGGCAGCGGCGCGGCGCAATCCTCCAATCCGCTGATTGCGGCTGCGGCAGACCTTCTGGTGCTGCTTGGCCGGCTGCGCACCGGGCTGGTGGACATGCAGGCCGCCCCGCTGATCGACCATGTGGTCCGGGAAATCGACGCCTTCGAGAAAAAGGCGCATGCTGCAAATGCTGCGCCGCAGGACGTTCTCGATGCCAAATACGCGCTGTCCGCCACAGCGGACGACATCGTCCAGAACCTGCCCGGCACCGACCGCGGCATGTGGCAGGAATATTCCATGGCGGCGCGGTTCTTCGGCGACCGCTCCTCCGGGGTGGGTTTCTTTCAGAAAGTGGACGAGGCGATGCGGGCGCCCGGCCAGCGCTTTCACCTGCTGGAGCTGATGCTGACCTGTCTGTCGCTGGGCTTTGAGGGCCAGTACCGCACCATGCCCAACGGCACGGTGGAAAGCGCCCGCATCCGCACAGCCATCTACGAAACCCTGCGCCGGGTGCAGCCGCGCCCGGATGACGATATCTCGCCGCGTTGGAGCGCGGTGCCGCTCGGCACCCGCCGCAATCAGGGCAAACTGCCGCTGTGGGTGGCGCTCAGCGTGTCCGCCGTGATGGTGATGGCGCTGTTTGCAACACTTTCGACGCTGCTCACCCGGCAAAGCGCCGAAGTGCGTGACGGTATCCTGGCGCTCCACCAGGGCCGGCCCGGCATCGTCATCGAACGCACGCAGCCGGTTGTCCGCCCGTATGAACCGCCCCCCAGCACGCAGATGCAGCGGTTGACCGGCGCGCTGGAGGGCGAGCTGGAAACCGGCCAGATCGAACTCGACCAAAATAATGACTGGGTGCTGATCCGTGTCGGCCAGGCGCTGCGGTTCACCTCGGGATCTGCGGATCTGAGCAGCGATATCAGCATGCTGATCGGCGCCGCCGCCGCGGCCTTGGACGGGGAAACCGGCCCGGTGCGGGTGGTGGGCCATACCGACAGCGTGCCGCCGTCGGGGCGCGGGCGCTACAAAACCAATGAGCAGCTTTCACTGGCCCGGGCGGAAACTGTCGCAACTGTTCTGGGCGCGGCACTGGCCGACGCCAGCCGGATTTCGGCCGAGGGAAAAGGCGCAGTCGACCCGATCGCTGACAACAGCAGCCGTGACGGCAGGGCGCGCAACCGCCGCGTCGAAATCATGATTCCGAGAGAAAACTAGAATGTTCCGGTTCCTTTCCTTTCTCAGCCTGCCAGTCCAGCTGCTGCGTAAGCCCTGGATGCGCATTCCGCTGATCGTGACCGGCATCCTTTCCCTGTTTGCCGCCATCTGGTTCGGGTTCCCGATGACCGGCCTGACCCTGCTTGCCGCGGTCTGGTTCCGCGCCGCGGTGATTGGCGTAATTCTGTTTGCGCTGGCGCTGTACTACGGGCTGCGCTGGCGGCGGCGCCGGAAACGCGCGCAGGATCTGGAGGACAGCCTGCTGCAGGAGCCTGCGGGCGATGCCGCGGTTCTGAGCGAACGCCTGCAGGAGGCGATGGCGAAACTGAAGAAGGCGGGCGGCAGGAACTACCTGTATGATCTGCCCTGGTATGTGATTATCGGTCCGCCCGCGGCGGGCAAGACCACGGCTTTGTCTAATGCCGGGATCGAATTCCCAGGCCAGGACATCCTGCCGGACAAGGCGCAGGGGTTCGGCGGCACCCGCAACTGCGATTTCTGGTTTGCCGAGGACGCGGTGCTGATCGACACCGCGGGCCGCTACACCATGCACGACAGTGATGCGGCGGCGGACAAAGCCAGCTGGGATGCCTTCCTGGGACTGCTCAAGAAAGGGCGCCCCGACCAGCCGGTCAACGGCGTCATTCTGGCCTTTTCGGTCGAGGACATGATGTCTGCCTCCCCCGCCTCGATTGCGGCCCATGCCGCGACGGTGCGGGCGCGGCTGGGAGAGATCCACGAAACCCTCAGGATCGATTTCCCGGTTTACGTGCTGTTTACCAAGGCAGACCTGATTTCGGGTTTCCGCGAGTACTTTGCCAGCTTCAGCCAAAGCCGCCGCAAATCCGTCTGGGGGGTGACGTTCCAGACCAAGGACCGGAGCGTGGAAACCTACAAACAGGCGGGTGCGGAGTTTGACCAGCTGATCAGCCGTCTGTCGGACGAGGTGATCGACCGGATGAACGAGGAACCTGACGGCGCCAGCCGCATCGCGATATTCGGCCTGCCGGGGCAGATGGCGATGCTGCGCGGGAACATCTGTGAATTCCTGCGCGTCGTATTCGAACCCACCCGCTACAAGACCAGCGCGCTGCTGCGCGGCTTCTACTTCACCTCGGGCACCCAGGAGGGCACACCGGTTGATCAGGTGCTGGGTGAGATGTCCCGCAACAGCGGCGATGCGGGCCTGTTTCAGCCTGCCTTCATGTCCGGCAAGGGCAAGTCCTATTTCCTGCATGATCTGATGAAGAGGGTGATCTTTGAGGAGCGCGGCTGGGTCGGCTTCGACCGTGCCGCCATGCGCCGCACGGCGCTTCTCCGCAGCACGGCCTTTGCCGCCATTCTGCTGGGCACGGCAGGCTCAATGGGCGCTTTCGGCTACAGCTACTGGCAGAACGCCACGCTGACCCGCAATGCGGAACATGACGCGGTGGCGTTTTTTGACGCGGCCCGCAACGAGCTGTCCCGCACCGTGATTGACGGCACCGATCCCTCGCCGGTGATGCCGCATCTGCAGGACCTGCGCGACATGACTACGGGGTACGGCGACCCTGAACAGCCGGGGTTCTGGCAGGGGCTTGGCCTGTCGCGCCATGCGGAACTGTCTGGGGCGACGCACCGGGCCTATTCTGATGGGCTGGAACGCATGCTGCGGCCGCGCCTGGTGCTGCATCTGGAAAACGCCATCCCGCAGCTCATCGCCGATGAGAACACCGCCGAAGTCTACCGTGCGCTTAAGGTTTATCTTCTTCTTGGCGGGACGGGGCAGGGCAATGCCGCTGACAATGACGCTGCTGTTACCAGCTATTTCGAGCAGCTTTGGCGGGGCCAGTTCAACGCGCCGGGCCAGATTGATGAGCGTCAGCAGCTGCTGGCGCATCTGGAGGCGCTGCTGGATCTGGACGGGGACCGCAAACCGGTGATCGGCATCGACCCGGAAATCGTTCGGCAGGCGCGCGAGGCCATTGTCAACCTGCCGCTTGCTGAACAGGCCTATGCGCTGATCAAGGAGCGCGCGGCAACCTCCGGCATCCAGGACTTCGGCCTGGCTGAGCGGTTGTCCGGCCAGGTGGCCCAGGTTCTGAAAACCACGGACGGCACGCCGCTCCAGTCGGTTGGCGTGCCGGCGCTCTATACCTTTGAAGGGTACTGGGGCTATTTCCTGGAAGAACTGACCACGGCCCGCACGCGCCTGCGCGAAGACCAATGGGTTCTGGGCGAGGCAGCCGGGCGGGTCGGCTATGAAACCCAGCTTGCCGGGCTCGAGGCAGAGCTGCACCGGGTTTACCGGCTGGAGTTCAGCGCCGCCTGGAAGGCCATGTTTGCGCAGATCGGACTGGCGCGGATGTCGGCGGATGCACCGCAGTATGCAGCCCTGGCTGCGGCGTCGTCGCAGGTCGCCTCACCGCTGCTGGAACTGGTGGAGGCGGTTGAGGAGGAAACCCGTCTGTCCCGCTTCTATGATCAGCTAGATACGCTGGATCCGGCGGCGGTCGCGGCCTCTGGCGGCGATCTGGGCGCCAATATGGGCGATGCAGTGTTCAAGCGCATCTACAGCAAATCCGGCGTCTTCCAGAAAGTGGCACTGGACAGCTTCAAGGCCCGCGGCAAGGTGCAGACCCAAGCGGGCGCGGCTGGCCAGGCTCATGGCGAGGACTTGCAGCGCCGGCAGGTGGAACGCATCTCAGATGACTTTGCGCAATGGCACAGCCTGCTGAACGGCAAGCCGGGCCAGCGCCCGATCGATCTCGTGCTCGCGGCGCTTGGCGACCTGCGCGAGAACCGGCGGCAGGCGGCCGTTGCACCGACACCGGCGGACGAAGCGATGCTGAGTCAAACGTTGTCGGCGCTGACCATGAACAACACGGCTTTGCCGGCCCCTCTGGCGCAATTGCTGAACGAGGCTGAAAGCGAATTCCGCGCCGAGGCCCAGGACGCGGCGATGACCCAGCTGAACCGGGCGCTGAACGATGAGGTCACTCAGTTCTGCCGCGACTTCATCGCGCCGCTCTACCCCTTTGGCAGCGGCCGGCATGTCTCGCCTGCGGTGTTCGGACAGTTTTTCGGCCCCGGCGGCCGGATGGACAGGTACTACACCTCCTATCTGCAGCCGCATGTGGTCCGGTCGCCGGACGGGCTGAGACCCGCGCCGGGCAGCGCAACCGGGCAGCGGCTGTCGCCCGAGGTTCTGCACCAGTTCAGCAACGCCCAGGCCATTCAACTGGCCTTCTTTGCCTCCGGCGCGCCGGAGCCGGAGGTGGGGATGTCCATTGTTCATGCGGACTCCTCTCCGTCGGTGGAGCTGGCGGTGCTGTCGGTCAACGGCACCTCCGTCCGCACCCAGCCCGGCAGCACCCCGGCGGCGCTGTCCTGGCCGGGGCAGGCCTCCGGTGTTTCGGTGGAGCTGTTCCCGCAGAAACGGCAGCGGCAGTCGGCGCTCAGCTTTACCGACGGACGCTGGGACATTGTCACCTTCCTGCGCCAGGGCCGCGCCAAGGCCAGGGGCAATGTGGTGGACGTGCGCCATGAAATCGGCGGCCGTTCGATCAGCTACCGGATTGAGTTCGACAGCACCACTGTGCCGTTCCTGATGCCGGAACTGGCGGATTTTTCCTGCCCGGTCACTTTGGAGTAACTGTATGGAAGCGGACATCGGCCTGTTAGGCAAACATCCCGGATACGGCGATTTTCTCCGTGCCAATGTGGCACCCCAAGTGGCGGAGCAGCTAGAAGCCTGGCTGGACAGCTGCCTGCCGGAGATCCGCGACCAGCGGGGGCAGGACTGGCCGGCTTTCTGGGAGAAGGCGCAGGATCTGCGGTTCTGGATCGGGCGTGCCGTGCTGGGGCGCAGCCTGATGGGGGTGCTGCGCTGTTCGCGCGACCGTGCCGGGCGGCGATACCCTTTGTTTCTGGTTGCCCAGGGGGCCGCAGTGCCCGCCCCGCTGCAGGACCCGGACCAGTCCGCTTATGAGGCGCTGGCCGCGCATTTTTCGGTCATGCAGCCGGGCCAGGGCGGGGCGGCATTGCTGGACGGCCTTCATCTGCAGCTTCCTGCCGAAGATGACGCCGCCGCGCAGAGAGGCAGCGCGCTGTGGGCGCATCAGCCAAACGGCGATCTGTTGAAGCTGCTCCAGGCGGCCAGCGCAGCCGACGCTGAACGCGCTCTGCTGACCCGCAGCTACTGGTGGGCGCCTGCCAGCGGCGCCAAGGCCGCCATCTGGCTTGGATGCAGCGGCCTGCCCGCGGCACCGGCCCTTCACTGGCTGCTGGCCGGCACTCCGGGCAGCACAAAGGATGCGGACGGTGACAGCTGAGTTCTGCCCTGAATTTGAGACCGGGTCGGCCACTGATGTAGGGTGCCGCCGCGACGTGAACGAAGACGCACTGCTGGCGCGCCCTGACTGGGGGCTGTGGGCTGTCGCTGACGGGATGGGCGGCCATGAGGCAGGCGATTTTGCCAGCTCCGCGATTGTCCGGCAGCTGGATACCATCGGTCATGCCGCCTCTGGCGAGGATCTGACGTCCCGGCTGATGGACCGGCTGCTCCAGGCCAACCGGCTGATCCGGGCGCGCGGCGAAGAACTGGGCGGCAGCACGGTCGGCTCCACCGTTGTCACCCTGCTTGTGCATGGCTGCCGCTACACCTGCATCTGGTCGGGTGACAGCCGCGCCTACCTTCTGCGGAACGGCCAACTGGTCCAGCAAAGCCGCGACCACACAGAGGCGAATGCCCTGCTCATCGCAGGCACGATAACGCCGGAAGAGGCCGAAAACTGGCCCCGCAAGAACGTGATCACCCGGGCTGTCGGCACCGGCAGTGAACCGCAGTGCGACCAGGTCTGCGGCAGGCTTGAGCCGGGTGATGTTTTTTGTCTTTGCTCGGACGGACTGACCGAACATTTGCAGGACCACGAAATCGCGGCCTGCCTTGCATCCATGCCGCCGCAACAGGCGTGTGACGCCCTGATCCGCGAAACACGCAACCGCGGCGCCAGGGACAATGTGACGGTTGTGGCTGTCCGCTGCACTGCTGCCGGCGGCGCCGGCTGCTGGCCAGCCGGTGATATCCTGGATGATTTGGCGTGACCGGGGCAGCCCCCACAAATCCCCAGTCGGACGCATCCGCTGCCGGCGGCGCGGACGACCGGACGCAGGTCATCAGCGAGGCGCAGGCGCTGAGCATGCCGCATCTGCCCGCTGCGCCCCGGGAGCGTCCGCAGACGGCACCACGCAGCGAACCGCCCGCCGCCGCAGCGGCAGTTGCCGGGCTGAGCCCGGGCACCGTGATCAACAACAACTACCGCATTCAGGCGGCGCTGAAATCCGGCGGCATGGGCGAGGTGTACCGGGGTATTGAGATCGGCACCGAGGATCCGGTGGCGATCAAGGCAATCCGGCCGGAGCTGATCAGCGACGGGCAAGCCGGCGACATGTTCCGGCGCGAGGCCCGCACCCTGCGGCTGCTGACCGATGATGCCATTGTCCGGTACTACAATTACGTCCATGACCGTGATCTGGACCGTTACTTTCTGGTGATGGAATTCATCGGCGGTATCCCTTTGTCGGATCGCCTGCGGCAGTATGGCCCGCTTCCGGCTGAGACCGGCAAAGTCCTGCTGCAGCGCCTGGCCAAGGGGCTGGCCAAGGCGCACAGCAAGGGCGTTGTGCACCGCGACCTGTCGCCGGACAACGTCATGCTGCCAGATGGCATTGTCAGCGAGGCGCGGCTGATCGACTTTGGCATTGCTAGGGCGCAAACGATCCCCGAGGGCGCCGCTGCGGGCAAGTTCGCCGGCAAGTTCAAATACGTTGCCCCGGAGCAACTGGGCCACTTCGGGGGCAGCACCGGCCCGGCAACCGACATCTACGGGCTGGCTCTGCTGACGGCGGCGGCACTGCTCGGCAAACCGCTGGACATGGGCAGCTCGATTCCGGAAGCGGTCCAGGCCCGCCGCGAGGTGCCGGATTTGTCGGCACTGCCAGAGGCGTTCCAGCCGCTGCTTGCACGGATGCTGGAGCCTGACCCGGTCAGACGGCCCGCAACGATGCTGGATGTGCTGCAGCTGCTTGACGGTCTCGATGCAAAGCAGGGGTTGTCAGCCCGGCTGCCGGAACGCGCACCGCAGCCGGTGCCAGGGCTGCAGGTATCCGCCGCCGGAATGGCCTTGCCGCCGCAAGCTGCCATCCCGGACTTACAGGTCCCCGCATCTGCCGGATCCCGCGGCCGCCCTCCACCGTTTGCCCCGGCTGTGCATGTGCCGCCAGAACCGGCGCCTCCTGAGAAGCCCGGGGCCGGACGCAAGGCCGCCGTATTCGGAACACTCCTGCTGTTTGCTCTTGCCGGCGCCGCCGGCTGGCATGCCTGGCGGACAGGGCTGCTGCAGACCGGATCTGCCGCTCAGGCCTCCGGTGGCGGGCAACCGGGTGCACAGCCGGCCGCCCCGGGTATTCCGCCACCTTCCCCTGTTACCCGCGAAGGGTTTCTTGCGGCATTCGACGCCGGAGCCTGCAGCTTTGCCACCCGGATTGCCGCAGGCCCCAGCGCGGGAATGGTGGAAACCCATTCGGCGGATGGCAGCGGCTTTGACGGCTTGCCCGCAGCTTTCGAGGATCGCTTCGGCACCCGCCCCGCACTGCTGCAGCGCGCAATAACCCCGGAGCAATGCGCGGCAGCGGATCTGGCCCGCGCCCTCCAGGGCCGCCACCCGGATCCCGTGCAGCTGTCACTTTCAGCCGATCAGGCTGTCAGCGGCGAAGCGGTGCAAGCCGGCATCCGGGTGCCGCCTGGCCAATCGCTCTGGGTGGTTCTGATCAGCGACCAGGGCAAAGTTTATAACCTGTCCAGCCGGCTGGCCCCGGGTCACGGCGCAAACCGGCACCTGGAATTCGCCCTGGCCCTGGCGCCAGAAGCAAAAGCAGCTCCGCAACTCGTTCTGGCAGTGGCGAGCGACACACCCCTGGTCCGCGCCGCCACCGCGCCGGACGGCAAAAAAGCGGCGGAACTGCTGCCGCAATTGCTGGAGGAGATCCGGTCGGACCGCGTCCAGGCCAGCGCGGCCCTTTCCTATGTTCTGCTGACGGCCCCTGCTGCTGCCTCTCACTCAGATCCGGGGACCTTGGCTCCTTCTCTGGGAGATTGAACGGTAAAACTCCAGTTCCAACTTTTAGAACCGGATTTTCGCAATACGATCTTCTTAGAGAGCTGTCGTTTCAGGATCTTCACGCCGATAGCTTTCCATAAGTTCCAGAAACTCTGAGACTGCAAGGGCGGCGAAAACTGTGGTCTGGAGCGCCAGCCGAAACAGGGCCGGCCGCCCCGGATTTACTGCGGTAGCAAAGTTCAGGTCGCCGCCGCCAAAAAAAATCCGGCACTTTACCTGGCCAGTTATCGGCTTCTTCCTGCAAGACAGAGCGGCAAAACTCGCAGAATTCTACAAAGCTTGCCCGGTTGTCACCTTGAGTCTGGCTGAACGCGGCAGCGCTGCGGTATGGTCAGGCAAGCGAAACCGGGACTTCCTGTCCTTTGCTGCAGATCCGCGATTCTTGGTGCATTTGCGAGGAGATTGGCAGATCGGGTTGAAACGGGTCGTTCTTCAAAAACGCGAAACACTCCCCAAGGTCAGCGAAGGCGGTTACTGACTGTCATGATGCTTTCTGCGACCACCATCTGCGCGCAGGCCTTTTTTGATGGGAGTGCGTCTTGTGGAACGCACGCAGCTCAAAGAACAGCTGCTCAGAAGCACTTTCCAGATTGAAAATCACCGCCTGACGATGGCATGCGCGGTGAACTCCGCGAGCTCGCCGCGCCAGATCTGGCGGCCGAAGCAGAACGGCTTGCCGTCCGGCCCGTAAATCACCTGCTCAAGCTCGATGCCGGCATTGTAGGTTGGCAGGTTCAGCAATCCCGCTTCCTGTTCATTCAATGCGCGCATCCGGATCGTGATGTCACCGGAATGCGGGGGCACGTTGTATTCCCGCTCCATCAGCACCGTGGTCGACTGCTGCAAGTTGTGGTCGAACAGGCCGGGGAAAAGGCTGGCAATGGCGTATTCTTCTTCGACAAAGGCGGGGTGGTCCTGAAGCAGGAACACCCGGATGTATTTATACAGCACCTCTCCTTCGGGCACGGCCAGCTTTGCGGACAAGGCCGCATCCGCTTGGGCCATCTGCTGGGAAATCACCTTGATCGTCAGTCCGGGTCCGTCCTCGCCGATCAGAGCCGAGAGGCTGACAGTCTTGCTGATGTCATAAGCCACGCGCTGCGGCGACACGAATCGGCCGCGGCGCCCGGAACTGTAGGCGAGGCCTTCCATTTCAACTGCAAGAAGCGCGCGGCGTGCGGTCATCCGGCTGATGCCAAACTGCTCCGCGATCGCTCTTTCCGAAGGCAGCGCTGCATGCGCTGCCAGTCTGCCGCTGCGGATCTGATTCCGCAGATGGTCAATAACCATCTGAAAAGCAGGTGTTTTTTTGGTTTTGTCCAGGTCGTCTGCGTTCATGATGCGCGGTCCCGCAAGTTTTCATTTGGTATATACCAGATTAGTGGTATATACCAGTCTCATGAGTTCCACATCCTGAGTGCATGGCGCAGCCAGTGTTTGCAAGGGAGGGGCAGGGGGAGCGGGGCGGAAATCCCACGGGTTTTGGAGGCGTGCCGATGAATGTGGCGCCGGATATTCAAGCACTGCAATTCGCAAGTGACGGGGGGCTGGGCAGCGTGGCCCGGATCGGGCTGATCGTCCTGCAGTCGGATCAAACCCTGGAACATGAGCTGGCCGGCGTGCTGCGGCAGCCTGGAGTTGCGCTTTATCACGCGCGGATCCCCAATGAGATGGAAGTCACTGGCGATACGCTGCGGAAGATGGAAGCGGACCTGCCTGCGGCGGCTGCGCTGCTGCCTGCCTCGTTCGGACTGGACGCCATCGGCTATTGCTGCACGTCTGGGGTAACGATGATCGGCGAGGCGCGGGTGGATGCGATCCTGCGCCGCGTGCATCCGGCGGCAAAGACCACCAACCCGCTGACCGCATGCAAGGCAGCGCTGAGCGCGCTGAAGCTGAAGCGGATCGCGCTGATAACCCCCTATGCCGCCGAGGTGACCAAAGGCATGCGGGACAATCTGGCCGCCGCCGGGTTCCAGGTGAACGCGGTTGGCAGCTTTAACCAGAGCGACGATTTCAAGGTGGCGCGAATTTCCTCTCAGAGCATTCTGGAGGCGGTCAAGGAGGTCGGCGGCCGCGCGGATTGCGATGGCGTGTTCGTATCCTGCACCAGCCTGAGGGTCATGGGCATCATCGCCGAGGCCGAGGCGGCCATCGGCAAGCCGGTTCTATCCAGCAATCAGGTTACCGCCTGGCATCTGGCCCGTCTTGCGGGCCTGCGCAGCAGCATCGCCGGGGCCGGCATACTGTTCCACACCCAGTTGAAGCCGCAGGAATAACACAATGACCGATATGCACCCCGCCGCGGAGCGCGGGTTTATCACACAGGAGTTTGAGCAGCGCACGCAAGCCGCCCAGAAGTTCATGGCGGGGCTTGGACTGGATGCGCTTCTGCTGACCACCGAACCGGAGGTGCGCTATTTCACCGGCTTCGACACCATCTTCTGGCTGAGCCCGACCCGGCCCTGGTTCGTGGTGATCCCGGCAAGCGGCGCGCCGGTGGCGGTGATCCCGGAAATCGGTGCACCCAGTATGGCGCTGACCTGGGTTTCCGATATCCGCACATGGCTGGCGCCGCAGCCGGAGGACGACGGCATTTCGCTGCTGGCGGACACCCTGCGGGAGCTGATGCCCGGCGGCGGCACCCTGGGTGTGCCGATGGGGCATGAAACCCATGTGCGGATGCCAGCGGCGGATTTCCGGAAATTGCAGGAGAACCTGGGCGGTATCCGCCTTTCCGACGGCACCGATGTCGTCCGCAGTCTGCGGATGGTTAAATCCGCATCCGAGATCGCCAAGATCGCCCGGATCTGCAGCATCGCCTCCTCAGCCTTTGAGGACTTGCCGAACCATATACGGGCAGGCGACACCGAGCGTCAGGCCTTTGCCAAGTTCAAGATCAGCCTGCTGCAGAACGGCGCCGATGATGTGCCTTACCTGGTGGGCAGCTCCGGTCCTGGCGGGTTTGCAGATGTGATCAACCGGCCCACCGACCGGGTGATTGCAGACGGCGACATGCTGCTCTTGGATACCGGGTCACTGTGGGGCGGTTACAGCTGCGATTTTGACCGCAACTATGCCTTTGGCCATGCCGCGGACGCTGCCAAACGGGCCTATGACCTGGCCTGGCACGCAACCGAGGCCGGATTACAAGCGGCACGGCCCGGTATCACCACCACAGACCTGTGGGGGGTGATGGCCAAAGTGCTGGAGGACGGCGGCTGCAGCGGCCATCAGATCGGGCGCATGGGCCACGGGCTGGGCATGCAGGTCACCGAATGGCCCTCGCTGATGCCCGGCGACAATACCATGATCGAGGAAGGCATGGTGCTAACGCTTGAGCCCGGTTTTGCCTTCGGCGGCAACAAGATGATGCTGCACGAAGAAAACATCGTCATCCGCGCCGGTGGCGCGGAATTACTCTCGCGCCGTGCTCCGCGCGAGCTGCCAATCATCTCTTAACACATGGGTTCCGAACACATGACCAAACAGCTTCCTTCCCATGCCCAGGTTGTCATTATCGGCGGCGGCATTCATGGCTGTTCCGTTGCCTATCACCTGGCCAAACAGGGGCTGACGGATGTTGTGCTGCTGGAGCGCAAGCAGCTGACCAGCGGCACCACCTGGCACGCGGCCGGGCTGGTCGGACAGCTGCAGGGCAGCCATGCCACAACCGCGTTTGCGAAATACGGCATCGAGCTGCTGCAGGAGATTGAGGCGGAAACCGGCCAGAACCCGGGTTACCGCCGGTCGGGGTCGATCTCTATCGCCGTTAACGATGAGCGGATGGCGGAATTGAAGCGAAAAGCGGATTTCGCGGCGCTGTTCGGCATTGAGGCACATTATATGGAAACGGCGGCCATTCAGGAGCGCTGGCCGCTGATGAATCCAGAGGGCGTTCAGGGCGGCATCTACATGCCCAGCGACGGATCGGCCAACCCGGTGGATCTGACCACGGCGCTGGCCAAGGGCGCGCGGATGCGCGGTGCGAAGATTATTGAAAACATCAAGGTCGAAGAGGTGCTGACCCGCGGCAACAAGGCGGTGGGTGTGCGCACTGGTCAGGGCACTATCAGCGCCGACTACGTGGTGAACTGCGGCGGCATGTGGGCGCGGGAGCTGGGCCGGCAGAACGGCGTCGGCGTGCCGCTGCATGCTTGCGAGCATTACTATCTGGTGACCGAGGCCATTGAGAACCTGCCCAGCGACCTGCCGGTGCTGCGGTCCTATTGCGACGGCACCTACTGGAAGGAGGACGCAGGCAAGCTCTTGTTCGGATTTGCCCATTTCCAGGCCAAGCCCTGGGGCATGAAGGGGATCTCCGAGGACTTTGAGTTCGACAGCCTGCCGTTTGTCGAAGACGACGTGATGGAGGTGCTGGAGCTGGCGATGAACCGGGTGCCGCTGCTGAAGGAAACCGGTATCCGCACCTTCTTTAACGGGCCGGAGAGCTATTCCTATGACGGGCGGTTCATCCTGGGGCAGGCGCCGGATATTGCGAATTACTTTGTTCTGGGCGGGGTGAACTCCACTGGCATTCAGTCCGGTTCGGGTGCGGGCCGGGCGCTGGCGCAGTGGATCATCGACGGCCATCCGCCGATCGACCTGAGCGAGATGGACCCGAAGCGCTGCGAAGAGTTTCAGGCGCGCGACCCCTATCTGCAGGCGCGCTGCCCGGAAACCCTGGTGCTGACCTATGCAATGCATTGGCCGAACCGCCAGCGCGAGACCGTCCGCAACCTGCGCCGCACCCCGTTCTATCATCCGATGAAGGCCCGCGGCGCCTGTTTCACCGAAGTTCAGGGCTGGGAGCGTCCCGGCTGGTTTGCACCCGAAGGTGTGGAGCCGAAGTATGAATACAGCTTTGGCCGCCAGAACTGGTTCCCGTATGTGCAGGAGGAGCAGAAGGCCGCCCGCGAAGCGGTTGCGATGATCGACTACTCGATGCTGGGCAAGCTGATGGTTGAGGGCAGGGACGCCGAGAGCTTCTTGCAGAGGGCCTGCACCAACAACATGGCGATGGCCAATGGCCGTGTTGCCTATACGCTGATGCTGAACGAACGCGGCGGTATTGAGAGCGACGTCACGGTGGCGCGCCACGGGGACGAGAGCTTTATGGTGATGAGCTCGATCTCGCACACGCGGCGCGACTATCTGCATCTGCGCGACCTGATCCGCGAGGATGAGGACGTGCGGCTGCGGGATGCGACCGCGGCTTATGGGGTGCTGGGCGTCATGGGGCCGCAGAGCCGGGCGCTGCTTGAGGCTGTCAGCGACGCGGATCTGTCGAACGCGGCGTTTCCGTTCAACAGTCTGCGGCATTTCCACATTGGCCACGCGCCGGTCTTTGCGCAGCGGCTGTCCTATTCGGGTGAACTGGGCTGGGAGATCTTCATCACCCCGGATTTTGCCGAGCACGTGTTCGAGGTGCTGATGCAGGCAGGCGAAGAGTTCGGCATCCGGCTGATCGGCGGCGAGGCACTGAACGCGCTGCGGCTGGAAAAGGGGTTCCTGCATTGGGGCCATGACATGGCCTATACCGAGGCGCCGCATCAGATCGGGCTGGAGTTTGTCTGCAAGACCGAGAAACCCGTCCCCTTCATCGGGCGCGAGGCCTATCTGGCGCGCAAGGCAGAAAATAAGGGGCCGTTCCTTTGTTCCATCAAGTTGCGCGATCCGGGGCCGCTGCTGCATCACAATGAACCGGTGCTGCGGGACGGCAAGGTTGCGGGTTTCGTGACCGCCGGCGCCTGGGGGCAGACGGTCGGGGCCGCGGTTGGCCTGTGCTTCCTGACCCTGCCGGAGGGCCAAACGGGCAAGGCTGCGGCGGCGGACGGCAACTTCACGGTTCTGGTCGAAGGCAAAAGCATTGAAGCCGATGTCAGCCTGAGGCCGTTCTACGACCCGCAAAGCAAGAGGATGCTGGCGCGGGCATGAGGGCCTGCGGCCGGAAGAAAAGGAGAGCGGCGGACAATCATAACCTTTGTTTATCATAAGGCGGCAGGAATGGTCATTTTGAAATATGTGTTTGCGACCTTACGCTAAGCTCATCCTGGGCAGGACCGCCATATTTACAAGGGAAAACGCAGATCTTCGGACGAACCGTGTGCGGGGAGGCGCAGCCGCAAAAGCCGCGGATACCAATAGGCAGCCAGTGCCAGAAACATAACCTGCCGGAAGGCCCAAAAGAGGCGGCGGCATCAAAACAGCAACTGATCCATGAATGAACTGGGAGGATATCATGACTAGCAAAACACTGAAGACAATTGGCGCGGCAGCCCTGGCGGTAGTTGCCAGCGGCTTCGCGGCCCTGGCCGGCCCGATCGAGGACCGGATCGCCGCGGGCGAGCCGATCCGTATCGGCTTCTCCAACATTCCGATCTGGGGCTACCCGGATGAAAACGGCGACGCCAAGGGCTTCGTGAATGAAATCGCGCTCGGCATCCTGAAGGAAATGGGCCACGAGAACGTGGAAACCACCGTGACCGACTGGGGCGGGCTGATCCCCGGCCTGCAGGCCAACCGCTATGACCTGATCACAGGCGGGCTGTATATCCTGAACAGCCGCTGCCAGAACATCGCCTTCTCCGAGCCGATTGCGCAGGCTGGCGATGCCTTTATCGTGCCTGCGGGCAACCCCAAGGGCATCCAGACCTATCAGGATATTCTGGCGGCTGAGGCGCTGCTGGTCACCGGCGCGGGCTACAACACTGTTGAAGCTGCCAAGAAGGAAGGCCTGACCGACGCAATGATTATGCAGGTTCCCGGACCGACCGAGATGCTTGCAGCGGTCAAGGCGGGCCGGGCGGATGCAGGCGGCATGACCTATTTCGAAGCGGCGCATCTGGCGGAAAGCGACGCCGCCGTTGATGTGACCGATCCGGGCGCGCTGCCGGATTGGACGCAGAACTGGGTGGGTGTCGGCTTCCGCGAGGCGGATGGCGACTTCATGGCCAAGTTCAACGCGGCGCTGGCGGAATATGTCGGGACCGACGCGATGATGCAGTCCGTTGAAACCTACGGCTATACTGCAAGCAACCTGCCCGGCGACAAGACCGCGGAGTGGGTTTGCGCCAACCGCTGATCTGACAGTGCGGCGGAGCCCTGCGCTCCGCCGCATATAATTCTGTTTGAAAGACGAATGACGGATGGGGCTTTACGACTTTCTGGCACAGTACTGGCCGCGGCTGTTGTCCGGCGCCGGGATAACTGTTGCTCAATTCCTGCTCGCCGCCGCGTTGGGTGTCGCCATTTCCCTCTGCATGGGGCTGATGAAGCTGTCGCAGAACGCGCTGCTGCGCGGCACCGCCGTAACCTATATTGAGATTTTCCGCGGCACCTCACTGGTGGTGCAGCTCTACTGGATCTTCTTTGTCCTGCCGCTGTTCGGGCTGACGATCGAGAAATTCACCGCCGGCTATCTGGCGGTTGGCATGAATATCGGCGCCTACGGGGCGGAGTTGGTGCGCGGCGGCATCCTGTCAGTGCCCAAGGGGCAATGGGAAGCGGCGCTGGCCATCAACATGAGCCCGGCGCAGCGGATGCGGCGGATCATCCTGCCACAGGCGCTGGTCAACATGCTGCCGCCCTGGGGCAACCTAATGATCGAGCTGCTCAAAGGCACCGCGCTGGTGTCGCTGATCTCGGTCGCTGACCTGATGTTCGAGGCGCGGCAGATCAATGCTTCCACCTTCCTGTCGGCGCAGGTCTTTGGCGCGGCGCTGGTGATCTACTATGTGCTGGCCCGCTTTCTGGTGACGCCGTTCATGCGCTGGCTGGAACGCCATATGGCGCGCAAGCTGGGGAGGACCTGAGCCATGTTCGACTGGAAATGGGACTTTACCTGGGAAATCCTGCCACGGCTGGTCTACGCCACTGGCAATACGCTGATCGCCGCCGGCGCAGGGTACGTCATAGCTGTGGTATTGGGGCTGATGCTGGCGCTGGCGCAGCGCACGCCGTCAAAGGCTCTGACCTTCACCGTAAGGGAATTCGTGGAGTTCATCCGCTCCACCCCGCTGATCCTGCAGATCTTCTTTGTCTTCTATGTGGGGCCGCAGTTCGGTATCCGGCTCAGCCCCTGGATGTCCGGGATGATCGCGATCGGCCTGCACTATGCCTGCTACCTGTCAGAGGTCTACCGCGGCGGCATCGAGAGCGTGCCGAAAGGCCAGTGGGAGGCCGCTATCGCGCTCAACATGACCACGGCGCAGAAGTACCGCCGGGTGATCATCCCGCAGGCGATCCCGCCCGCGCTGGCCGGCATGGGCAACTATCTGGTCGGCATCTTCAAGGACACGCCGATGCTGTCGGTGATCGGGGTTGCCGAGCTAATTCATACCGCCAATGCCATCGGGTCCGAGAACTACCGGTTCCTGGAACCCTACACGATGGTTGGCATCATCTTTCTGGCAATCTCCCTGCCGGCGGCCGGAGTGATCCGGCTGTTCGAAGGGTATGTGCGCCGCAAACTGGGACTGTAACGATGCTGGACAAGACTGGCTTTCCGCTTGAGATGACAGGTGAAGACACGCCGATGGTGAGCTTCCGCAAGGTGCGCAAATCCTACGGGGCGCTGACCGTTCTGGACGATCTGGACCTGGATGTTAGCGCAGGTGAGATGGTGTCGATCATTGGCCCCTCCGGCTCGGGCAAAACCACCGTGCTGCGGATGCTGATGACGCTGGAGCGGATCAATGGCGGGGTGATCTATGTGGATGGCCAGCCGCTGACCCATATGCCCAAAGGCGGCCAGCTTGTACCCGCCAACGAACGCCACCTGCGCAGCCGCCGTGCTGACATCGGTATGTGTTTCCAGCACTTCAACCTCTTCCCGCATATGACGGCGCTGGAGAACTGCATGGAGGGGCCGGTGCAGGTGCTGGGCCTCTCCAAGGCGGAGGCGCGCGACCGCTCGGAAGAGCTGCTGGAGATGGTCGGCATGATCTCCAAGAAGGACCAGCATCCGTCGCGCCTGTCCGGCGGCCAGCAGCAACGGGTTGCGATTGCCCGCGCATTGGCCATGCGGCCCAAGGTGATGCTGTTTGACGAGGTGACGTCCGCCTTGGACCCGGAAGTGATCGGCGAGGTGACCAACGTGATCCGCCAGCTGGTCTCCGAGCATAATCTGACCATGCTGATGGTTACCCACCAGATGGGTTTTGCCCGCGACATCTCGGACCGGGTCTGTTTCTTCTATGGAGGCAGGATCGAGGAGCAGGGCCCGCCGGCAGAGCTGTTCGGAAACCCGCAGCGGGAGCGGACGCAGCAGTTCCTGAGCGCGGTGCGTGAAGCGGTGTAACCGCGTCAGAGCGGGATGCCCACATCCCGCAGCAGGCTGTGGGTCTGGTCGGTCAGCAGGCCCATGCGCCAGATCACGAAGTAGCTGCGACCGGTCAGCAGCTGGTACTCCTCCAGCGGCACCAGCCGCCCGGAGTCGATTTCGAACCGCAGCACATCGGGGCAGCCAAGCGCCACCCCGCGGCCGCGGATGGCAGTATCCAGCGTGCTGCCGTATGAGCCCAGGTTGACCTTGGCGGCCCGGGCGACTTCCGGATTGCCGGTCAGCTCTGCAAAATCTCCCCAGTTCACCCATTTCGGCGTCAGCTTGTCGAAATCGAGCAGGGTGGCCGCCGCCAGCCCGCCGCTGCGCTGCGCCTTGGCGGGGGAGGTGACCGGCATCCAGCGCTCCTCGAACAGGAGCGCACCGTCCCAGCCGGCAGGGATGTCCTGGCCGTAGTAGATCAGCGCATCCGCCTCCAGCGCAAACAGGTCAGCATCCTTGTCCGAGGCGGTGAGGGTGACGGGTGCAGCATCGCTGCTGAGCAGGTATTCATTGATTCTGGGCGTCAGCCAGTATTGCGATACCGCGACATTGGCTGCCAGCGACAGCCGGGTGCTGGCGCGGCGCAGCTGCTGCAGGCATGAGTGCAGGTAATCCAGCGCCTCACCCGAATTGGCGGCCAGGAACTTGCCGTTGCGGGTCAGCGACAGGTTGCGGCCGCGGCGGTTCACCAGGGTCATGCCCAGCCAGTCCTCCAGCACCTTGATCCGCTTGCTGACAGCGGCTTGGCTGACATTCAGCTCCTCTGCCGCACGGGTGAAATTGCCGTGCCGGGCAACAGCTTCGAAGAACAGCAGATAGTCGAGCGGCGGCAGTGAGCGGCGGTAGTTTTTCATAACTTCTGGTTATCACAAGTCCAGACCGAATGTCACTTTGGAAAGCGGGGTTTTGCCCATAGCATTTGGGGCAGGCCCTAGGAGCGGCAGGGCTTTGCCGCGGGGCTCTCCATAACTTACAGGGAAATCCGATGTTCACCGAGCGACTGTCCCGTTTTCAGGCAAACCTTGCCGATGCCGGCATTGATGTGGCGCTGATCACCGATGACGACAACGTCTATTACCTGACAGGCTATTACGATTACCTGCATATGGAGTTCGGCCGCCCGACCATTCTTGTCGTGCCCAGGGACGGCGAAACGCTGCTGATCACCCCGACAATCGACCTTAACAGCGCCGAAGCTTCGGCGCGGGTGGACCGGATTGCGGCGTGGAATGACGGCATGGGAAACGAGTGGCGCGAGCAGCTGCCTGCGGCGGTCCGCAATGCCAGCACAGTGGGCATCGAGCCCGGCCACATGCCGCCGCCGGTGCGCACCTATGTAAACGACCTGGTGGCGGCCGAAAAGATCACCAGCGCGACGCCGATCCTGAATCAGATGCGGATGATCAAATCACCGCAGGAGCTGCAGCTGGCGCGCCATGCCGGTGAGGTCGCAACTGCGATGATGACCGCAGGCCGGGCCGCGATCGGCGGCGGTGTGGCAGAGTTCGAGGTGGCAATTGCGACCAGCCAGGCGGGCACCCGCAAGGCGGCGGAGCTGCTGGCGGCGCATTACGACGATGGCGACATGTCGCCCAACACCCATTTCCTGCAAATCATGGCCTCGGGCAAGGACATTGTGAAAACCCACCACCGGGCCTCGACCCGGATCATGCGGCGGGGTGAGCCGGTGTTCCTGTGCTTCTGCGGCATGACCAATTTTCACCGCTTCAAACTGGGTTTTGACCGCACCTTCTGGATCGGCGAGCCGGATCCCGAGCAGGTCAAGGTCTATGAGGTAGCAGTGGCCAGCCAGAAGGCTGCGCTGGAGGCCCTGCGCCCCGGCGTGACGGCGGAAAGTGTGCATGCCGCCTATGCCGAGGTGATCCAGGGGGCGGGATACGAATGCCCCTTCCGTTGCGGCCGGGCCACCGGTTTCAGCTTCCTTGAGGCGCCGCAGCTGGTCACCGGCGACACCACGATCATCCAGCCGGGCATGGTGCTGGCAGTGGACGGGTCGGTGTCAGTTGACACCTTCCGCGCCCAGGTCGGTGACAGTTTCATCATCACCGAGGACGGCTGGGAACAGCTGACCCGGCATCCGAAATCCGTAGATGAGGTTATCCTGTGATGTTCCAGCCAGGCCAGATCATCCAGTCCAAGCCGCGCATCCCGGAGATGGATGCCGGGCGTTTCCACCGCGCCAAGCTGGGCTTTATCCTGATGTCCACCGACCCCTCCGCCGAGGGGGATTTCTGGGACATGGCACCAGAGGGCGTGGCGGTCTATGTCACCCGTCTGAAGACCGACGACCATACCACAACAGAAACGCTGGCCAAGCATATCGAGCATATGGCCGATGCAGCCGCGCGCATTCAGCCGGAGGCACAGCCCGACGTGATCAGCTACAGCTGCACCTCAGGTTCAATTGTGATCGGCGAACAGCGGGTGATGGCCGAGATTAAAAAAGGCGCGCCCTGGGCGCAGCCGATGTGCCTGGTCCAGGGAGTTCTGGATGCGCTGAACGAGCTGGGCGCCAAAAAGCTGGTGGTCGGCACGCCGTATCTGGATGACATCAACACAGCCGAGGCGGAGTTCCTGGTCGAGCGCGGCTTTGACGTGCTGGACATTCAGGGGCTCAACATCGCCAGCGGCTGGGACATGGGGCTGGTGACGCCGGAATACTGGAAGACGTTCGCGCTGGAAATCGACCAGCCGGAGGCGGATGCAATCTTCCTCAGCTGCGGCGGAGTGCGTTCGCTTCCGGCGGTGGAGGAGATCGAGCAGATAACCGGCAAGCCGGTTATCACTTCGAACCAGGCGCAATTCTGGTCCTGCCTGCGCCGCGCGGGGATCATGGATGAACTGGAAGGCTTCGGCCAGATCTTCAAACATCCGGGGCGGGTGCTGCAACCCACCGTCTAAGGCCCCTGAAAGACCTGATAAATGACCCGTTTTTCCGCATGGAATGTGCTCTGGCAGGGTGTCACCGGCCAGAAGGGGGGGACTCGTCAGTGGCGGGACCCCGAACCCAAGAGCCATTACGACGTAATCATCGGCGGCGGCGGCAACGCCGGGCGCTACACCACCATCGTGTGCTCCAACTATGCGCGTCCGGTAAACCGCCAGTTCTATGCGCATTCGCTGAAGCAGGCGGTGCCGCATCTGAACTATGCCGAGGGCGTCCGCTTCCCGGTGATGGGGCCTCGGTGCAGAAATGCGCGGGGCCGGATAACCGCGGGCAAGGTCGGCTTTGCGGTTGCAGGCAAAATCTGGCGGCTGGCCGGAATTTTCCCCAAAGATCGCAGCAAAACCTTCAATGGCGGTGCGCCGCTGTGCCTGCCGGAAGAGGGCGAGGGGTTCGGCGAAGGCTGGGTCACCGCGGTAAAGCATTCGCCTGCGCTCGGCCACTGGATCGGGTTGAGCTATGTCGCGGGCGGCCACGGGACCTGGGCCGGGAGGGCGCTGGTGGCCAGCGATCCGGTGCGCGGCGCCCCCTTCAAAGTCGAGGTTGTCTCCCCGCACATGTTCGATCCGGAAGGAGAGCGGATGCATGGATGACCAAATGAATGCACTTCAAAAGCAGCTGGTGCCTGTGCGCGGTGGTAAGCCCGGGCCTGCGGGTGTCACCCTAAGCCTGCTAACCGGCTTCCGCCTCACCCAGATCGCCGCATGGCCGGAGACGCTGGCCGCTGCCGCCGCGGGCTGCCAAACAGCGCCCGCGCAGGGCGGCTGCACCTGCGCCGTTCCGGATATTTCCAGCGCCCGGACACTGATGCAGGTCTCGGGACCGCAAGCGCCTGTGCTGCTGAACCCTTTTCTGCCGCAGGACCTGCGCCCCTCTGCCTTTCCTGCTGGCTGCGCCACCTCCACCGCCTTTCACCACGTTGGCGTCACCCTGTGGCGCACCAATGCGGGCTTTACCCTGGCACTACCGAGCAGCTTTGCCGCCTCGCTGCGGGAGTTGCTGGAGGGCAGCGCCCTGCAATACGGGCTGAAAACGCGCGAAACCCCCTTTATTCCTGCAGAAGGAGAGCTGGAATGACCCCCCGCATGTCAGTTGATGAGCTGTTGGATGCGGTAGCGCGCAATGCCGCGCTGCCGGATGACCTGGCCGAGGCAACGCCGCCGCAGGTTTATACTTCGCCGGAGTTCCTGGAACTGGAGCTGGACGAGATCTTCAATCACGAATGGTTCTGTGTCGGCCGGGAGGATGAGTTTGAGAACCCCGGTGACTACCGCGCCACCACCATCGGGCGCGATCCGGTGGTGGTGCTGCGCGACCGGGACGGGGTGCTGCGGGCGATGTCCAATGTCTGCCGCCACCGGATGGCGACCCTGCTGGAAGGCGCGGGCAATATCCGCGGCCGGATCAGCTGCCCCTATCATGCCTGGACATACAACCTGGACGGCCAGCTGATCGGCGCCGCCCATATGCGCGACAATTTTAACAAGAAGGAGGTCTGCCTGCCGCAGTTTCAGGTCGAGGTCTGGCAAGGCTGGGTCTATGTCTCGCTTGATCCCAATGCCGCGCCTCTGGGACCGCGGTTGGCGGGCCTGTCCAAGCGGCTGGAGAATTACCAGCTGCCGAAGTACCGCACCCTGTTCCGGGCTGAGGAGATCTGGGACACCAACTGGAAGATCCTGGTGCAGAATTTCACTGAGGGCTATCACCTGTTTGTGGCCCACGCCCAGACCATCGAACCGGCGATGCCGACCCGGCTGGCCAATGCGATGCATGGCGGCGCGGCCTACAGCCTTTATGAGCAGGGCAGGGTGCCCGGCAAATCCTATGAACGCAATTCGGATATGCAGGTGGACAATCCGCTGCTGACCGGTGAGGAGCGCGAAAAAGCGGTACTGTCGGCGATTTTCCCCTGCCATGTGATGTCGGTTGTGGCTGAGCGCACCTTCTGGCTGTCGCTGCAACCCTATGGCACCGACAGGGTCAAGGTATTCTGGGGGGCTGATTACTACCCCGGCGCGGTGCCGGAAGATCCGGAGGAGCACGCCGCCTATGCCGCAGAGCTGAAGGCCGGATTCGACCGTATCAACGATGAGGACAAACCGATCATCGGCGGCATCGCGCAGAACGCCAAGGCGCTGGCCGCGGCGCCCGGGCGGCTGTCGTCGAAGGAGCGCACGGTTTGGTACTTCCAGCAATACCTTGCCGCACAGCTGTGCAAGGGCAGCCTGTCAGATGCATCTCCGGAAAGGCGGCAAGACTGAGCCAGCCCTCTGCAATCAGCTGCTGCAAGGAAAGCAGAGCTGCATCTGCGGTGGTCTGCGCTCTGCTACCCCCTCCTTGGCGCTATCTCAATTTACGGACTTGAGCCGATGACTCCATCTGCCACGCGTTATGCCGCATCCGCAAACGACAGTTACGGCAGGATTCAGTCAGCCTTTCGAGAGCAAGCCCGCGGCAGTTGCGAAGTGCTATTTGCACGCACATTGGCGGGGAAGGGCAAGGCGAGGGAGATCATGAATGGCTGCTGAAATCTCTGTGGCTTCAAATTCGGCCCCTGTATAGGTCCACTATACGTGCCCTGCGCCGAAGGAAGCTACTTACTAACTGATTGCCAATGACTCATAAGTTTGCACACCCATTCGATTCGTATCGACGTGGCGCCGCAAAAATCTGTTATTAATCAGCTACTTGATGATTTCCCTTCTGCTCACTGAGGCATAAGCATGCACAGCAAACACATAAGCATGCACACCCTTAGCCAAGAAAAAGGGCCCGCGAATACGAGCCCTCAGTGCAACCGTTGATTTCACCGCATCTGCTATGTCTTGTTGATTATCTCTAGGAGCTTCGCCCTATCGAAGATGTCCCGGTAGTCCGGTGCTGTGAAGGGTGATAGGCCTTTGGGGAGACGGGAACCCCTATCGTACGCTTTCGTGAACATCTTGAGTGTGGCAACATCCTTTCCGCGCATCCGACACAACGCGAATGCCCTAATCATGAGCTCAATGACCAGCCCCCAGCGTGAGCAACATGCAAAGTCCAGCCGCTCCAGGAAGTCGACATCCACTACCGCCTCGACATCGACCTCAGCCAGTTCGGCATAAGCATATACAAGTTTGTTCAGCTCGATCATGTCAGGGTCCTTGGTCGGGTCGGCGCTCTTGCCAAGGGTGATCTCATCGAAATGAACCGGTGTCAGCAAGTGGGATAGCTGCTCTTCGGAATGCACATATGTCCCAAGGGCTGGGACACCTGATAAGACCAGTATCAGGGGCCATTCGGGTTCTTTCATCAGGGACTTGAAGCTATCCAAGAAAATGCGGTTCGACTTGGAACCAGGCGTGAAGACGTGTTGGCACTCGTCGTAGTAAAAGCCTATCACGCCGAGTTCGCGACTGTGATGGCGTACGAGACGCCAGATTTCGCTCTGCGTCCGCCTGGGAGAGGCGCTGTACCCGAGCTTTTCGAGCGTCTTTTGCCCAAGGTCCTTCCAGCTGACCGAACCATCGAGTTTGCAATAGAGTATTTCTCCTGGCCTTCCGTTGGGCATGAGGGTTTGACTGTCGTTGAATTCTTTGATGAGCTTGATCGTTCACCTCTGGCGATGGATGGCACACACTGTTTGAGCGCTTGAGCACGGACGTGGCGTAGATCATTCGCGGAGACGGTCTGACCGGCGTTACCAATTCCTGTCCCGGCGTGCCGACCGATTGAAGCTTCTGGCTTGGGATGGTTCAGGCCTTGTGCTGATCATGAAACGGCTGAATGGCAAGCGCTTCACCTGGCCGAAACCGCAAGCCGGGCCCGAAACATTGAGCAAAGTCCAGTTCAACGCACTTTTCGAAGAGGTCGATTAGACCCAGGTGACAGCACCAAACAGCCGCAAGCCCGTATTCCTGTAAATCCAACAGCCAATCCTTTGTTCAGCGGCTGGAGCCTTCCCAGCCAACAGGCCAATTTTGCCAAAGGTTTTCCCCTGATGTCCCGCATCCCCTTTATCGAAGCCCGTTTTTTCAGCCCGGAGGACACCACCTACTCGCTGGAAAAACGGTTCGTGCAGCACCTGCGCGACCTGCGAAGCCGGCAGCTGCCAGATACCAGCGCTGGTGCGGAGGGCGAAGACAGCGGTGAAAAAGCCGCAAGGCGCCGCCACTCCACCAGCCCCAGCGAACAGGACAGAGCGCGGATCAAACGCCGTGTTGATCTTCTTCTTGAGCGCCGGAAGGCAGCTTCCGGCATGGGGCATCTCAGCCGGGAGCACCGGGAGCGGCTCTCTGTATTTCGGGATGGCGTCAGGCTGGTTGCGATCGCTACCGAACACCAGGCTGATGAACTGGCGGCTGAACTGCATGGGGAAATGCCTTGGATGGCCCCGGCGACGGAAGCAGTGTGGCATGCGATGCGCCGGTCTGTACGCGAAGGGTGGCCGGGCCTGCGGCTGCCGCCCATGCTTCTGGATGGGCCGCCCGGCATCGGTAAGAGCCACTGGGCGCGGCGCCTCGGGCAGTTGCTCACAGTCCCAACGGCCGTTGTTGAAGCTACCAGCGAGAACGCCTCGTTCGGCGTTGTCGGGTCGCAGCGGGGCTGGGGCAGTGCGTATCCGGGGCGCGTGCTGGAAACCATTCTGCAGGCGGGCGTAGCAAACCCGATCCTTGTCGTGGATGAAGTGGAAAAGGCCGGGAAAGCTACGTCCAATAAAGGCCATACTTTTGGTCTGGCTGAGGCGCTCTTGCCGTTGCTCGAACCCATGACTGCCAAACGCTGGAATTGCCCTTACTATCAGGTGAAGTTCGACATGAGCTGGGTGGGCTGGGTGCTGACGTCCAACAATTACAGCCTGCTGCCTGAACCGCTTCTCAGCAGGTGCCCGCCTGTCCGGTTGCGCGAGCTTACAGCCATGGAACTGAGTGATTTTGTGCGGCGGGAAGGCGCTAAACGGCATCTTTCGTCCATCGCCGTCCAAGCTGTTACCGAAGCTGTTGACCGCACTTGCCAATATGGGATGCGCATCGACCTCCGGATTGCATCCCGGCTGCTCCAGCGTGCTGAAGACTTGGAACGTCGACCTGTCTGGCATTGACCGTTGAAACTTTGGCATCGTGCGAAAAAAACGTTGAAGAAGTATCGGGTTCGTTCGTTTGGGTCGAAGGGCTCAATTCGCAGGCCGGGAAATTTGAAAAATCCTACAAGGCACGCCTGGTTGTCGCCTTAAATCTGGCCGAACGAGGCAGCGCTATTCATTGCATTGCCGCCGTTCGTGCATTCTGCAGCATTTCTGAAGACTGAAGAACCGCACAGCGGGAGAAGCCGGCTTTTGTTCCTGCGGCTACTGCTGACGCTGAAAAGCCTCGCAACAGCAGAGCGAAACTTTCGGCCGCGCGGCGATTTTCCGAGACAGCGGCCCTTCATTTGGTGGGGATTGGACTAGCAGTGAGCGGGACAAACCCGCCTTTTGCTCACGCCGCTATTGCTGATGCAGAAAGCTTTCGCCTTTGCGGCAGGGTTCTTGTGGCGACGCAGCGGATTTCCCGATTGCGGTCATTCATCGGTTTAAATATCGGCCAAATCCAAACCGCCCGTTCGCCGCGACCGGGATCGACCATCGAAGAGGCCGGACGAAACGGGCTTTCGCTGCGGTTGCGCCAATGGCTGCTGCTGTTAAGTGGCGACTGGCTTCGAATGAATGGTTGGCTCGATTGGCGTTCCATCAATTTCTGCCGCATGATGATCGAAGATCTTCACGTTAGGAGGCAACAGAGTCCCTGGCTGAGCCTCGGAAACGAATATGTGCTTACTATTGTCAGGCCCGACCTTGATCGCATCCGGACTGTCCAGCGTTCCCAGGTATATGCCAATCTTGTCCGGCCACCTTTCAAAGGTCAGCGCCAATTTGGTACCGCAATCCGAGCAGAAGTGCGCGCTGATGTTTTTGCCGCTTCCGTCAGAGGGTTGCGTGAAGACTGCAGGGGTGGCAGCGGTGAAGCTAAAGTCTTGTTTCTCAAAAACCGGCTGGATCATTCGATCAGACCCAGTCGCACGTTGGCAAAACTTGCAGTGGCAAATGGTGACCCAAAGCGGTTCGCTACCTGTGTCGTAAGTCACCTTCCCGCAAAGACAGCTTCCAGTTAATCCAGTCGGCATACTTTCTCTCAACCTTTTCAGTTCGTTATATACGTTAGATGCTAGTTTTTTATGATGTGCCCTGCTGCTCTCAGACGGCTCTGTTGCACAAATCGGCTGATGCCCGGGGTTCCCCTTTCTCCGGACAGACTTATCCCACGGGTTCTGTGACAGGGATGCCGAGCGCGGTGTAGCCGTTCAGAACGGCGATACGGACCTGAAGCTCCGCGACCTGTCGGTCGAAGTCCCGCGCCATGAGGCGCTGCCCCAGCAGTTTCACGCAGTGCATCTTCGTTTCGACGCGGCTTCGGCGGTGGTATCCGCTCCATCGTCGCCAGAGGGCGCGACCGAGGTATTTCGATGCCCGCAGTGCTTCGTTTCGTGCGACCGCGCCGGCGGTGACGGTCTTCCACGGTTTGGCGTTCTTGCGGGGCGGGATGACAGCGTGGGCGCCGCGGTCAGCGATTGCATAGTGGCATTTGCGGGTGTCGTAGGCACCGTCGGCAGTGACGCTGCTGATCTGCTCGTACGCCGGGATCTGGTTGAGCAGGTCGGGTAACACCGGCGCATCGCCGATATGGCTCCCTGTGATCTCTACGGCCCGAACCTCCAGCGTTTCCTCATCAATCCCCAAGTGGATCTTGCGCCAGACGCGCCGCTTGGGACCACCATGCTTGCGGGCGTGCCACTCGCCTTCGCCCTCCACTTTGATCCCGGTGCTATCGATTAACAGGTGCAGCGGGCCCTTCGCGCCACGGTAGGGGATGTTGACGGCCAGGGTCTTCTGGCGGCGGGACAGGGTGCTGAAGTCGGGCACCACCCAGTCGAGGCCGACCAGCCGCAGCAGGCTTTCGACGAAGCCTGTCGTCTGCCGAAGCGCCATGCCGAACAGCACCTTCATCGAAAGGCATGTCTGGATGGCGGCATCGCTGTAGGTCTGCTGGCGGCCACGCCTGCCTGTCGGCGCGGCATCCCAGCTCATCTCGGGGTCGAACCAGATCGTCAGCGAGCCTCGGCGCTTGAGCGCGTCATTGTAGGCTGGCCAGTTCCTGGTCCTGTAGGTCGGGGGTGTAGGTCTGCTCATGCATCCCAGCTACCACGCTGGATTCATGAGATGAATCCCACATGGGATTTGTGCAACAGAGCCCTCTCAGACACCGAATTGCCTTTTCAGTTTCTGTGGCTGGGATCAGCACGTGCTCGCCGTCATAAGTGCAGACGACAAATACGCCGATGTCATTGGAGGACAGCGGCGCAATCAGCGATTGGACAATTCCAGCAGCATCAAATGGAAAGGGACCCACAGTGCGCAAGCAAACCCAACCCTTTTCCGTCTGGATTTCAGCAGGAACACGATCTTCGAGGCAAACCAGGGTTGTCTCGTCATCCGAATAGATAGCAGCCTTGAATCCTGGCCCTCTAAACCACTCGGGAATGTCAGCATCGGTGGCAAGTTGCGAGACGGCATAACGTCCAGGAACGAAATTCACATTTAGGGTATGGTTCAAAAAAGACGCCCTCCACAGTTTGACTGAAGAAGGACATTCCTGGCTGCGACTTCTGGAGTCACGCGGGAGCTTCATCTTCCAAGATGATAGTTCCGCGCAGATTAGGTTATCGGATCATTAAAGCCAAGCCAGCATTCGCGCAGGGTGCAGCTATCGCGCAGTTTGGGCTCAAAGCGATGGATCGCTGCTCCTTGCCGGATAGCCACCCTTCTTCCTCAGCCATGCCGCCCAAACGGCAAACGCCATTGCCAATCCCGACGCAGCCAGCATCAACATAAGCAGTGTTTGGCCTCCGTTCGTCTGTGG
>JABXIA010000136.1 GCA_013373325.1 Paracoccaceae bacterium | reverse complement strand
GTCTTGTTCACCTCCGCCACCGCCGGCTTGATGATCTTGGCATTGAGATGCTTGAAGCTCTCGTAATAGGCGCTGCCATCCACCCCCATCAGGCGGCGGAACAGCGCAATGTCCCACCAGCCGGTCGAGCCGGTGCGCACAAAGCGGTAGCAGTTTTCATACAGCGCCAGCGCATGGCCGCTGGTGAACCGCCGCTGGATGTTCAGATTGATCAGGGCAAAGACCTTGGGGTCGTGCAGCTTCTCCGCCAGCGCGGGGCTATAGGCATATTCGCAGACCCCGCCGGACAGCTTGGCATACGAGAGCAGCGAGCTGACGCCCCATTCCTGCCGCCCCTGTTCATCCAGCATGTCCCACTCGGCCACCGTCTCCGCCAATGAGCGCAGCGACTGCTTCAGCGTCTCCATGTCGTTGGAGTTGTAGCCCACCATCAGGCACAGCGTCTGCGCGTCGATCTGATGCTTGGGCTTGGTGACCAGCGCGTCATAGGCATTGAGCAACAGCACGTTCGACAGCTTGCGCTGCAGCAGCGTCAGCTTGCCGGAGACATGGATGGCGGCCACGTTCTTCTTCACCGACCCCCGGCGCAGGGGGCCTGTCAGCTTGCTGTGCGGGATGTTGTCAGCGTCCATCGCCCTGCCCTTTTGCGCCCGCTCCGGTCTTTGCGACTCTCCGGGTTCTGCTCTCAGGGGTACTATGGCGGAAAAGGCACCCGCGCTCAATCCTGCTTTGGGCACCCTTTTACGGGAGAGCACCATCCCGCAAACGGGTACCTTTAGGCGGGGCACACGGAATTTCCCGCAAATCAGCCCCCCAAACCTCGCGTTCCGGGCTATTCTGGCCCCCGAAACCGCCCGTTTTGGCCGTCCTGAGTCGCGGGTGCCTGTCCTCCTGCGAATCGGGCCCCTTGTTCCTGCAGACGGGTACCAATGCCCCTGTAAACGGGTCCCTTTGATACCGGAGACAGGTCCTCAAACACATCTAAGTATATGATATTAATACACTAACGGGACCCAAAGATTCTAAACTGAATCAAAGATTCACAACATTTCAACTTGTTTGTGCGATAGTCATTATTGGGGAAAAGAGTCATATATTCCGCGCGATACGGACGGCAGCGGAAAACAGATGCGCTGCCAGATAATGATTCACCTTCTGCCCAGGATGTGCGACAAAAACCGGGATAACACGCCAAACAGGCGATCTACCCGAGGCATAAGGCACATGGCAAAGAAACCTGACACCCCCCTGCCCCCCTATTTCAACCTCGATCCGGAGGCAGCAGCGGCCAAGCTTGGCGATCTCGTGGACACCGCCAGATTTGCCAAGGCCGCCGCATTTGCAGGCCGCGGACGCGACGATCTGGCCAAGCGCGGCTATGCCCCCGACGGCCGCAAGCGGCTGCGCAAGTTCTCCACCTGGGAGATTACCCGCTACCTGATCCCCGTGGCCCCCGCCCACCTGCGCCGGGTGCTGAACAAGAACCCCGATCTGCCCCAGGGCGAGGGCGCCAGCGGCTCCAAGTGGTTCACGCTGGAGGAGGTGCTGAAGCTGCGCGACCATTTCGCCTCCGAAGGCATCGCGACCAAGGAATACCGCCCCTACCGCCCGGAGGGGCTGCCCGCCAAGGTCGTCGCAGTCGCCAACTTCAAGGGCGGCGTCGGCAAGACCTCCACTGCCGCCCATCTGGCGATGTCCGCCGCGCTTGACGGCTACAAGGTGCTGGTGGTCGACCTCGACAGCCAGGGCTCCATGACCTCGATCCTCGGCGGCCAGGTGGCCGATGAATGGCAGACCGTCTTCCCCCTTCTTGCCCGCGACTACGCCGAGGCGGTCGAGGCCGAGAACAAGGTCCGCGCCGCCTCTGGATTAGACTCTATTCCGCTGGATGAGACTCTGACCGAGGCGCGGGAGGTTTCGCTGCGAAACGTGGTCCAGAAAACCCACTGGCCCAACATCGACCTCATCGGCGCGCAGCTGAATCTCTACTGGGCCGAATTCCAGATCCCGGTCTGGCGCATGGGGCTGCGCAATTGGGCGCTGTGGGATGCGCTGACCAACGCGCTGGAGGCCGGCGGCGCGCTTGATGACTATGACATTGTGCTGCTGGATACCCCCCCTGCCCTCGGCTACCTCACCATCAACGCGCTCGCCGCCGCCGACATCCTGATGGTGCCGCTGGGCGCGTCCTTTCTGGAGTTCGACTCGACGGGCCGCTTCTTTGACATGCTCTATTCCACCTTCGCTTCTATCGAGGACGGCGAGAACGCCGGCCGCCGCCGCGCAGGGCTGCCGGAGATGAAGTTCGAATGGGACGTGGTGCGTGCCCTGATCACCCGCTTTGACGCCAGCCAGCAAAGCGACCTGGCCAATGTGATCCAGGCCTATTTCGGCGACATGATGAACGCCTACCGCCAGGACTACACCGCCCTCGTCGGCCAGGCCGGCGAAAGCGTGTCCGGCATCTACGAGGCGGACTACCGCAACTTCAACCGCGAGACCTATGTGCGCGGCCGCGAGGTGTTCGACCGCACCTATGCGGAATTCAAGGAGCTTCTGATCGGCAGCTGGTGGCGCGATCAGCAGATGGAGCAGGCAGAACAGACCCCAAAAGAGGACAGAGCAGATGGCACGCCGCAGACAGCTTGAAACCCCCTCTCCCGAGGCGCTGAAGGAAATCGAGGCCGGCATCGACCGCGACCTCGCTCGCGGCCCCGCGGGCCTGCGCCCGCCTATTGCCGATGTGGTGGCCGACGCCGCCCGCCACGCCAGCCCCCTGCCCCAGGCCGACCGCGAGGCGGCCGCGCGGGACAAGGCTGACGCCGAACGGCTGCGCGCCGCCGAGGGCAAGGGCCTGGTGGCGGTGGAGCTGCCGCTGGAGGACATCACCGCGGACGCCCTCAACCGGGACCGCATCGTGCTGGATGAGGACGAGATGCAAGAGCTGATGGCCTCGATCTCCGCAAACGGGCTGCGCCTGCCGATCGAGGTCTTCGAGCCGCTGAACCCCGAGGATGCGGGTAAATACGCGCTGGTCTCCGGCTACCGCCGCCTGTCCGCCATCCGCCGCCTCAATGCCATGAGCGGCGGCGAACGGTTCCAGACCATCCCCGCCTTCATCCGCGAGCCCGGCAGCATCGCCAATGCGCTGGTGTCGATGATCGAGGAGAACGAGATCCGCTCCGGCCTCAGCCAGTATGAGCGCGGCCGCGCGGCGGCCTCGGCGGTGCATGACGGCATCTTTCAGAATGTCGACGACGCGGTGGCGGTGCTGTTCCAGCACGCCTCCAAGGCCAAGCGCTCCAAGATCCGCTCCTTTGCGCTGATCCATGAGGAGCTGGGCGACATGCTGGCCTATGCCACCGGCCTCAACGAGCGCCAGTGCCTGCGGCTGGCCGCCGCGCTGCGCACCGGCACCGCCGAGGTGATGCGCGCCGCGCTGGAGGCCGCAGGCGCGCGCTCCGCGGCAGAGGAATGGGACGCGCTGCTGCAGTTCATTGAACAGGCCGAAGGCGCCCCTCAGGACCCGGCCCGCGGCGGCCGCCCCAAAACCGCGCAGAAGGTCGAGAAGAGCCGCCGCACCCGGCTGGCCAACGGCATCTCCATCGAACGCGAAAGCGGGCCCAACGGCTACGCGATCCGCTTTCACGGCAGCAATGTCACCTCCGATCTGGTGGACGCGGTGATGGAAAACGTCCGCCACCTGCTGGAGCAGGGCTGAGCGGGCAGGGGCCGCATCAGAGGTTTCGCTGCGAAACCCCGGCTGAAAGGCCGGGGTTTTTCTTTGCTGGAGGCCCCCGCCAAAGAGTGCCCGGGCGGCATAGGTTTCGCTGCGAAACCTACGGCCCAATTGACAGGCGAGGCGGCACGACCCCAAGCCCCGCAAGCTGCATCCGGGGCCGCCTGCGGCGTTGCGCCGGGGGAGGTTTCGCTGCGAAACCTCAGACCAATCCACTGTGCCAAAGTGCTGCGGCGGGCAGCAGACAGGACTGAGGGGCAGCCCGGCAGACCCGGCGCAGCAGTCCGCCGCGGATGAGGTGATCTGCCTGGGTTTCGCTGCGAAACCTGTACCCGGCCAAGGGGCCGAACCGCAGATCTGCTCATTGATCGGTTTGTTTCTGGCCGGGCTTCCGGCTAGCCGGAGGTAACGCACACCAGTGAGGTTTCGCTGCGAAACCTTTCCGGTTGCCTTGGCTGCCTGCAGCCGTGCCTGCCCCTTCGGTTCGGAACGCGGGAGATTGAAAATTCAGTCTAAGAGATTGAAAATGTGCGGATTTACCGGCTCATCCTTGGGTTAAAGATCCAGCTCATGCTGCCAGGGAGGATTGGCGCCGCTGCGCGAAACGGTGACGGCGGCAACCGCTGCGCCATGGTTCAGCGCGGCCTCTGCGGCCTCTGGTGTCAGGCTCCGGGCTGCCTGCTTGCTGGCTTTCCCGTGCGGGGCAAGCGCCGCCAGGAAGCCTGCGTTGAAGCTGTCGCCGGCGCCCACGGTGTCGCCTGCGCCTGACGCCGCAGCAGGGGCAGGGCGGGCAGGCACCTGCACCAGGGTGCCGCCAGGCAGCAGCGCCGCGGCGCCCCTGCTGCCGCGGGTCAACAGCACCACCGGCGGCCCCATGGCCTGGATCCGGGCCAGCTTTTCCGTGGCGGGTTCCGCGCCCGGCAGCAGCCAGACCAGGTCGTCCTCCGACAGTTTGACGATGTCGCTGACCGCAAGCATCCGGTCCAGGCGGCGGCGGTAGCGGGCCTCATCGGTGATTAACGCGGGGCGGATGTTGGGGTCGAGCATCACCAGCCGCCCCGCGTGGGACTGCAGCGCCAGCGCCTCAAAGGTCTCAGCCGCGGGTTCGCAGGCCAGGGAGATGCCGCCGAAGAACAGCGCGGCAGTTTCCGGCCCCGGCTGCGGCAGCTCCTGCGGCGCCAGCATCCGGCCTGCGGTGTTTTCGTCATAGAAGGCATAGCGCGCCTCGCCATGCTCCAGCGTCACAAAGGACAGCGTCGAGGGGCGGGCGCTGATGACGCAGCCCGCGGTGCTGACATGGCTGGCCTCCAGCGCCTCCAGCAGCCTCTGCCCGAACATGTCCGACGACAGGCCCGCGGCCAGGCCGCAGGGCGCGCCGAGGCGGCCAAGCGCGATGGCGGTGTTGAACACCGCGCCGCCGGGGCAGGGGGCAAAGCAGGCGCTGCCATCCGCGGCCGTGGCGGGCAGCATGTCGATCAGCGCCTCGCCGCAGCAGAGGATCATCGGAGCCAGGTCCCGTAGTCCGAGACCAGCAGATGCAGCGGCGGCTCGTCCTCCTCGATCTGCGAAAACCGTCCGATGTCCATTTCGAAGACATTGTCGGTGGTGTCGTCGTTGACGGTGGAGACCTCGCCGATCAGCACGTCGCCGCCCTCGCCCCAAAAGGCATGCCAGACGCCGGGCTGCAGGGTGACGCTCTCGCCGGGCGCCAGCGCCAGACGGCCGCCCGGGGGCAGGGTGCGGATCTGCCCGTCGCAGGGCACGGAGACATCGCTGTGGCGGCAGATGCTGCCATCGGGGGCGCTGGCGAACAGCTCCAGCACCAGGGTGGCGCCGCCGCGGTTGATGATGTCCTCGGCCTTTTGGATGTGGCGGTGCATCGGCGACAGTTGGTCCCTGCGGCTGATCAGCAGCTTTTCGGCGTAGAGCATGCCGGACCCTGCCGCCAGGTCCTGCTTGCGGCCGTTGCGCAGGGTGAACAGCAACAGGCCCAGCTCCTCAAATCGGCCCTGGCCGTAGTCGGTGACATCCCAGCCCAGCCCGCGGGCGGCGATCATCGCGTGGTCCCGCGCTGCCATTTCCGCGGGTGTCCAATAGGCAAAGGGCGGCAGATGCACATTGAAGGCGCTGAGGAAGGCGGCGCCTTCGCGGATCAGATCATTGACGGCAGAGCGTTTCATGGCGTGGCCTTTGTCAGCTGGGGCAGGGGCGCGGCCAAAGCCGTTTTCTTGCCTCCGCATCAAACACGCTGACGGCCCCATGGCGCAACCCCGCACAAGGGCCGGCCTGATCAGCGATTCGTCTTCGGCCGGCAAGCGGCAGCGGTCAAATGCACGGCAGCCAGAAGTCCGGCCAGATTCCCGAGGCCTCGATGAATTGTTGCGGTTCCTGCCCGGCAAGAACCCCGTCGCGGGTGACAAGAACTGTCTGCCAGCCAGCAGCGGAGGCGCCCAGGATATCGGTGTGCAGCGTGTCGCCGCACATCACGATGCGGTCCGGCCCTAGGTCCGCCAGCGTCTTCGCCGCCAGAGCGTAAACTTCGGGGTAGGGTTTGCCGAAAAAGCGCACATCCGTGTGTCCCTGATCCGCCAGCTGGTGGCCGTAGAAGCCGGGCTCCAGCGACAGTCCGCCGCTGCGCGGGGCCACCAGATCGGCGTTGGCGATCACCACCGGGCGTGGCGCCTGCTGCAGGCTGGCGCTGAGCATGGCCTGCTTGCCTGCGGTCCAGGCCGCGCTCGACAGGAACAGAAACCCGTCGGCGCGGCCATAGGAGGCGGCGTCGCTGTCCAGCCGCAGGACCGGGCAGGGGATGTCCTCCAGCCTGTCGTCCGGGGCTGCGATGACCCCCCACAGGCGGTTGTCCAAAGATTTCAGGGCGGCGTCGCGGCTGGTTATGATGTCCTCGGGGGCAACCTCAAAACCCAGGGCGCGGAACTTCTCCACGGTCTGCGCCTTGCCGTTGCTGGCTGCATTGGACAGGATGCGGATGGCGCAGCCTGCGGAGCGCAGCTGGCGCAACCGCGCTGCCGCGCCGGGGATCGGTTCGGTGCCGACATTCAGCACGCCAAAGGCATCAAAGACAAAGGCCTCTGCCCGATCCTGCAGTTCCAGCAGCGATGCGATGGCCGCGGTGCCCGGTGTGGTCCGGTTTTCCGGCAGCCGGGCGCGCAGGTCCTCATAGCGGGCAAAGACGCTGTGAACGGTCTGCATTTCAGCGTTCGGCCTCGGGCAGCCAGTGCAGGCCGTGGTGCAGCAGGCGGCGCTGGACCCGGCCCGGGTAATCTGTGCAGATCGCGTCGGCGCCGAGGCGGATCATGCGATCAATGTCCGCTGGTTCATTCACCGTCCAGACCATGGTCAGAAGGCCCAGATCGCGCGCCAGCGCAAGGGACTCCGGGGTGATGTCCTCGAAATAGGGGCACCAGAACTGGCCGCGGGCATCTGCCACGCGGACCGGCAGATCAAGCGCCGTGCAGCCGGCCACCGGGTTCACCTCCTTGGAGGAATCCTCCCCGACTTCGCTGTCGTTCTCCGGCAGCTGGGTGAGGAAGGAGGCAGGCATTTCCGGCGCGATGCGCTGGCAGTCCGCCAGCAGGTCCCAGTCGAAACTGTGCAGCACGGTGCGCGGCTCCATCCTGGCGGTGCGGACGACATCAACAACCGATTGGACCAGCGATTGCCGCGCGGCCGTGTCGTCCAGCAGGTCCGGGTCGGATTTGATCTCCAGGAACAGGTGGACGTCCTGATGCGCGGGCTGCTGCAGCAGGGCCAGCAGATCTGCGAGACGGGGAATGCGCACACCGCTGAGAAACGCCTGGTCCGGGAAGCGCTGGCCGTAAGCGGTGCTGCCGTCCAGCCCGCCTGCATCATACTGCTGCAGCTCCGCCCAGGTGAGGGCGGAGACCTTGGGCTCCGGGCCCTGCAGCCAATGGCCTGCGGCGTCGCGCACCATGGATCGGGTCAGGCGGTGGTTGTGGGTGATCACCACCACACCGTCGGCTGTGGCGGTGACGTCCAGCTCCAAGAGCTTCACACCGGCGTTCAGGGCAAACGCGAAGCCTTCCAGGGTGTTTTCCGGCAAGACGCCGCGGGCGCCGCGATGGCCGGCCAGGCGGATCACCCCTGGCGCGCCTGAAAAGGCCGGGATCTGAGGGTAGGGCATCAGACCGCCAATCGTTTGCCGGAGACGGTGTCGAACAGATGGGTCAGCTCCGGTGCCGCAGAGAAGCGGCGGATGCTGCCGATACCGTCATGAGCGTGGCCGGGGACGCTGGCGGTGATGCTGTGTCCGGTGCCGTGCAGGCGGCCGTGTATCAGGGTGCTGGCGCCAAGCTGCTCCAGCATGTCGACCTCGATTGCGAGGGGGCCGTTTTCGTCCTCTTTCAAGTGTTCCGGGCGCAGGCCCAGGGTGGCCGCGCCGGAATGAGCCGCGGCCACGGGCAGCAGGCCGCCGCCGGGGAGCGTGGCGTGGCCGGTGCTGATTTCCACCGGCAGAAAGTTCATCGACGGGCTGCCGATGAAACCCGCTACAAACACGGACGCCGGGCGGTCGTAGAGTTCAATCGGGGTGCCGAACTGCTCGACATAGCCGCCGTTCAGGACCATCAGCCGGTCGCCCAGCGTCATCGCCTCCACCTGATCGTGGGTCACATAGATCGAGGTGACCCCCAGCCGCTGCTGCAGCTTGCGGATTTCCAGGCGCATCTGCACCCTGAGCTTGGCGTCGAGGTTCGAAAGCGGCTCGTCAAACAGGAACACCTGCGGATCGCGCACGATGGCGCGGCCCATGGCGACCCGCTGGCGCTGGCCGCCGGACAGCTGGCGCGGTTTGCGGTCGAGGTACTGCTTGATCTCCAGGATCTCGGCGGCCTCCTCGACGCGGCGGTTGATCTCGTCCTTCGGCAGTTTGCGGATCTTGAGGCCATAGGCCATGTTCTGTCGCACCGACATATGCGGATAAAGCGCGTAGTTCTGGAACACCATGGCGATATCGCGCGCCGAGGGTTCCAGCTCGTTCACCCGGCGGCCGCCAATCGCGATCTCGCCGGAGGTGACGCTCTCCAGGCCCGCCACCATGCGCAGCAGCGTGGACTTGCCGCAGCCGGAAGGGCCGACGATGACGATGAATTCGCCATCCCTGATGTCGCCTTCGATATGGTGGAGCACCTCGGTCGGCCCGTAGGATTTCACCAGGTCTTTGAGTTGAATATCAGCCATCAGTCAGACGCCTTACTTATCGGTTTCCGTCAAGCCCTGCACAAAGAGCTTTTGCATTGCGATGACCACGAACACAGGCGGGATCATCGCCAGAAGGGCCGTGGTCATGATGATGTTCCATTGCGGGCTCTGCTCGGCCGCTTCCAGCATCTGCTTGATCGACATCACGATGGTGGTCATCGAGGTGTCTGTGGTGATCAGCAGCGGCCAGAGGTACTGGTTCCAGCCGAAGATGAAGAGGATCACGAACAGCGCCGCGATATTGGTGCGCGACAAGGGCAGCAGGATGTCGAAGAAGAACCTGAGCGGCCCGGCGCCGTCGATGCGGGCGCTTTCCAGCAGTTCGTCGGGCACTGTCAGGAACACCTGGCGGAACATGAACGTCGCGGTGGCCGACGCGATCAGCGGGATCGACAGGCCCCAGTAGCTGTTCAGCAGGCCGAGGTTGGCGACAACCTCAAACGTGGGCAGGATCCGCACCTCGACCGGCAGCATCAGGGTGATGAAGATCATCCAGAAAAAGCCCATGCGGAACGGGAACTTGAAGTAGACGATGGCAAAGGCCGACAAGAGCGAGATGGCGATCTTGCCGGTGGAGATCATCAGCGCCATGGCCAGCGAGTTCAGTAGCATCAGCCAGACCGGCGCGGATTCCGTGCCGCTGAGGCCGGAGCCGAACAGGGTCTGCTTCATGTTCACCAGGAAGTAGTCGCCGGGCCACAGCGGCAGCGGCGCCTGGTTCATGCGCAGCGCGTCATGGGTGGAGGCCACAAAGGTGATCCAGACCGGCAGCGCGATGGCGATGACGCCGAGGATCAGCACCAGATGGGTGAGGAAAGCGGTGAGGGGGCGGTTCTCGACCATCAGTATGCCACCTTTCTTTCAACAAAGCGGAACTGGACCACGGTCATCGCGATCACCAGCACCATCAGCACCACCGACTGCGCGGCGGAGCCGCCGAGGTCGAGGCCGACAAAGCCGTCGTTGAACACCTTGTAGACCAGGATGGTGGTGGAGGTGCCGGGGCCGCCCTGGGTCACGGCGTGGATGATGCCGAAGGTCTCAAAGAAGGCGTAGACCATGTTGATCACCAGCAGGAAAAACGTGGTGGGCGAAATCAGCGGGAAGATGATGGTCCAGAACCGCCGCGCCGGGCCTGCGCCGTCGATCGCGGCGGCCTCGATCACGGAATTGGGGATCGACTGCATGGCGGCGAGGTAGAACAGGAAGTTATAGGCGACCTGCTTCCAGGCGGCGGCCAGGATCACCAGTGCCATCGCCTGGGTGCCATTGAGGTAGTGGTTCCAGGTTATGCCTGCAAATTCCAGGAAATAGGGAAAGATGCCCAGGGTCGGATTGAACATGAACACCCACAGCGCACCCGCCAGAACCGGTGCCACCGCATAGGGCCAGATCAGCATGGTGCGGTAGAACATGGCGCCGCGCACCACCCGCTGGGCAAAGCCCGCGAGGATCAGGGCAAAGCCCATCGACAGCGCCGCAACCAGAACCGAAAAGACAGCGGTGCGCTGGAAACTGGCCAGGTAGTGGTGGTCGGTGGCAAGGATCTGAAAGTTCTCGAACCAGACAAATTCGGTGCCAAGGCCAAAGGCGTCTTCGATCAGAAAGGACTGATACATGGCCTGGCTGGCGGGCCAGATGAAAAACACCAGCGTGATGATGATCTGCGGCGCGACCAGCAGGTAGGGCAGCGCCGAGGTTGGGAAATGCACCCGTTTGAGCATGAAAGGCCCCAGTCAGAAAAGTGACCCTGCCGCCCGGGGAAGGGGCGGCAGGGCCGGGTCGTCAGGATGGGTTAGGAGCGGTTGGCGGTGCGCTCGAACTTGCGCAGCAGCTCGTTGCCGCGCTGAACCGCAGCGTCCAATGCTTCCTGCGCGGATTTCTCACCGCCCCACAGCGCTTCCAGCTCCTCGTTGATCACGTCGCGGACTTGAACAAAGTTGCCATAGCGCAGGCCGCGGCTGTTGGCGGTCGGGGTGTTCAGGCTCAGCTGCTTGATGGCCGTGTCGGTGCCCGGATTGCTGTCGTAGAAACCCTGTTCCTTGGACAGTTCGTAGGCCGCAGTGGTGATCGGCACATAGCCGGTTTCCTGATGCCACCAGGCCTGCACCTCGGGCGAGGACAGGTAGCTGAGGAACTTGGCTGTGCCCTTGTACTCCGCCTCATCATGGCCTGCGAGAACCCACAGGGTGGCGCCGCCGATGATCGAGTTCTGCGGTGCATCCGCCACCTTGGTGTCGAGCGGCAGCATGGCCTGGCCGAATTCGAACTCTGCCTGCGAGGAGATCGAGCCGTAATAGGCCGAGGAGTTCATCCACATGCCGCATTCGCCGTTGGTGAACATCGGCAGGCTGTCGCCGCGGCGGCCGCCATAGACGAACAGGCCGTCCTTGCCCATGGAGGCGACGTCATCCAGACGGGCTGCAACGCTGGCATTGTTGAAGGTGAGTTCGGTGTCGAAACCGGCAAAGCCGTTTTCCTTGGTGCCGGTGGGCAGGTCGTGCCAGGCTGAGAAGTTCTCGATCATCACCCAGGACTGCCAGCCGAAGGAGACGCCGCATTTCATGCCGTTACCGACCAGCTTTTGCGAAGCGGTTTTGACTTCGTCCCAGGTGGTCGGAACGTCGGCGCCGGCTGCGTCCAGCGCGTCCTTGTTGTACCACAGGACCGGGGTGGAGCTGTTGAAAGGCATCGACAGCAGCTCGCCTTCGGGGGTCTCATAATAGGAGACAACGGCAGGAAGGAAAGCGTCGCCGTCAAACGGTTCGCCGGCATCCTTCATCAGCTGCTCAACAGGGTAGATGGCGCCTTTGGCGGACATCATGGTGGCGGTTCCGACCTCGAAGACCTGCACAATCTGCGGGTGTTCCTTGGCGCGGAAGGCGGCAATCGCCGCGGTCATGGTCTCAGTGTAGTTACCCTTGTAGACGGGAACCACCTTGTAGTCGTCCTGGGTGGCGTTGAAGTCTTCGGCGATCTTGTTGACGCGTTCGCCATTGGTGCCGCCCATGGCGTGCCACCACTGAATCTCGGTTTCTGCAAATGCGGTGCTGCCAGCAACGGCCAGAACAGCCGAGGCGCAGAGCAAGGATTTAATGGACATGAGCTTCTCTCCCAAAGTTGGCTCTGCACATACCTTTTGTCCGGGCAAGAAAATAATTCAAGCAAAAGTTTTTTGACAAGATTCATAACATGATGTTATGCGAAGCTGTTATGATTTCATCGAGAAGGCGGCTAACCCCTTGAAATTCAAACTCCGCCAGCTTGAGGCTTTTCAAGCCGTTGCCCGCACCGGCTCTGTCACCCGGGCCGCCGAGACACTGGGGATATCCCAGCCGGCCGCCAGCCGGCTGCTGTCGGATTTCTCGAAATCCGTGGCGGTGGAACTGTTCACCCGCAAGGACGGCGTGCTGATTCCCACGTCTGAAGCGCGGTATCTGCTGTCCGAAGTGGGGCGGGTTTTCGACAGTCTGAACCACCTGGAAGAACTCAACCGGGACTTGAAGGAGCGCACTGCCGGGCACCTGCGCATCGCCTGCCTGCCCGGCTTTGCCACGGCGCTGTTGCCCAAGCTTCTGGCGGGCTTTCTGGAGCACCGCCCCGGCGTTCGGCTGACGCTGGAACCGGACCGGCCGGAGCGGATTCTGGAGTGGATCATCGGCGAGCAGTACGACTGCGGCATCACCGACGGCTTTGCCTCTCACCCGGCGGTGGAAAACATCGACATCCCGATCCGCACTGTGTGCGTGCTGCCCAAGGGGGATCCGCTGGCGGAGCGGGACGTGCTGACGCCGCGGGACCTGCAGAATAGCAAGATCATCCATACCAGGCGCGACAGCCCGTTTTTCCGCAAGCTGCACAAGTCGTTTTTTGAAGAAGGGGTAGAGCTGAACAGCTGGATCGAGGTGCGCCAGTTTTCCACCGCCTGCATCATCATCAATCAGGGGCAGGGGGCGTCGGTTGTCAGTGCGCTGGATGCGGAACAGTTCCGCGGCCAGGATATTGCAATTGTCCCCTTTCAACCTGAGCTGCACCACCGGCTGTCGATCCTGCGGCCGGTGGCGGGCAGCCGGTCGCTGCTGGCGCTGGATTTTCTCGACGCGTTCATCGAGGCGCTGAAGCCGTTCCGCGCCGATCTGGACTGACGCTGGCCGGGACAGGCTTATCTGATGTCGAAGGCCGCGACGGCCAGGGCGGCAGACCCGGTCAGATCTCCGGTGAGGCCGGTGAAAACATCCTGGGCCAGCCGCCCGTCGCGGCTGCGGATTTGCTGCAGCGGGCGGGTGCTGCCGATGGCAATCAGCATCTGCGCCGTGTCGCGGACTGGGCCGGCCAGTGTCACCGGCACGTCGAAGCGGGTGACATTGCCTGTCTGTGTCAGGAACCGCTGAAGGTCCTGGACCACGCCGTTGTTGTCCACCAGCAGAAGCGCAACGTATTTTCCCGCAGTGCCGCGCAGCACGCCGGTGAGCCGGCCGCCGCTGGCGACCCTGCCGGAGTCCAGCCGCAGCCCCAGCCGGGTTGCCGGGTAATCGCGGTTGCGGCGGATGTATTCGGCTGCCGGGCATTGGCGCGGATCCAGCAGCGTCCGGGTCTGGCGCAGGGCGTTGTCGTTCTCACCCAGTACAGCCTCGGAAAACTGGCCGAAGGCGGCATCGCGGGCGGCAAGCATCTCCAGGCCGGTGCTGTCGGCGCCGTCCCTTCGGGGCAAGGCCAGCAAGCAGTCCGGCCCGCCGTTTGCGCGGATTCGGGAAATCAGGTCCTTGACCGCAAGGTCCTGCGCGCGGGGCGGTGGCGGGGTTTTTGCTGCGGCTGGTTTTTCCGGGGTGCCGGACTGTGCGCCGGGCAGGGCCGCCAGCGGCTGCAGGGTGGTGAGACCTGCATTCACGGTAGCAGTTGACACCGCGGTGCCGCTGGACGCCACCGGGGCAAGGGTTTCCGGCACCAGCGGGCCTGTCTCTGCCGGCAGAAGGGGCGAAGCTGCCTCGGCGGCCGGGGTGGGCGCGGCAATGTGCAGGCCGGGATCCTGCTGGGCCGGCTGCGCCGCAGAGGCCGGCATTCCGGACGCTTTATTACCTGCGGGGTCCGCAAGGTCAGAGATATCGTCCGCTGCGTGAGCGATCTGAGGCGAGAGGGGGTCGCTTTCGGCCTGTGCCTCTGCGCCGGCCAGACCGTCCTGCAGGGTAAGGCCGGCCAGCGTATCGGAGTCCAGCCGCTGAAGGGTGACGCGGACCTGCGGGGGCGTGGTCTGCGGTGCGAAGCGGCCGATGAGAGGCTGCAGGCCGCCAAGGAGAAGCGCGCCCAGTGCCGCGTGAACGGCCAGAGAGCTGCAGGCGGCGGCAAGCCAGCCCCTGCTGGCCGGACTGCCATAGGGAAGGGTGCTCATGAGCCGGCCTGACTGTGGCGGGTGACCAGCCGGATGTCCAGATCCGGAAAAGGCGGCTGCGCAAGCAGTTGCAGCAGATCCAGCGCCGGGGCGGTGTTGTCGGTCAGCACATGCAGGACCTGCCCGGCAGGCAGGGTGTGCTGCAAGGCGGCAGCCGTGACCGCGCTGCCGTCGAGACGCAAGCTGCCGTCCGGTCCGACCTCCAGAAGCGGGCTGGGAAGATGCCCGGACGGCAATTCCCGGGTTGCAGGCAGCTGAACCTGGGTGTCCGGCGCGGGCACCAGGGACCCGGTTACCAGGAAAAAGAACAGCAGCAGCAGCACGATATTGACGATGGCAAGCGAAGTGCCGGGTGTGCGCAGGGCCTTGTGCTGCGGCAGCAGGGATCGCCGGGACAGCATCTTCAGCCGGCTCCTGCACTGAGCTGGACCGAGACAATCCCGGCCGTGCGCAGTTGCTCAAGCACGGTGGTCAGGTCCTGCACCCGGGCCGAGGGCTTCACGATGACCACAACGGCTGCCTCAGGGTTGTCATCGCGCAAGCTGCGGGCAAGGCCGGGCAGGGCCTCAAGGGGGAAGTCCTGCCCCTGCACCCGCAGTTTGCCGGCCTCCAGGTTCCACAAGGCCGTGCCGCCGGGGACGGAGGCCTGCGGGGCCTGTTCGGCGGCAGCGGATTGCGCCGGGCCGGGCTGGCGGTCCGCCACCGGGCCGCTGCTGTGCAGGGGCAGAACCGAATAGGGGGTCAGGCTGGAGGACAGCATGAAGAAGATCAGCAGCTGAAACATGATGTCCGCCAAGGGCGTGAGGGCAAATGCCCTGCGCTGCCGGGGCGCGGGGAGGCCAAGCCGGCTGATTTGCATCAGGTCCGGGCCTGCGCGCTTGCCGTCTGGCCGACCCGGCCATGCAGGGCCGCCGAGACCAGAACCTCGATCAGGTTGCGCTCCCGCTCGATCCGGGCGTCCAGCCAATTGGCCAGGAAATAGGCCACCAGGGCGATCGCAAGCCCCGCCGCGGTGGTGGTGAGCGCGGTCCAGATGCCAGCGGCCAGCGCCGCCGGATCCGCGGTGGCCTGCGACTGCGCCAGCACCGAGAAGGCATCGATCATGCCGATCACTGTTCCCAGCAGACCCAGCATGGGCGCCGCCTGCACGGCCAGTTCCAGGGCCCGCATCCGGTCTGACAGGGTGGCGAGTTCGGCAATGGCGGTCTGCCGCCCCAATTCCTCGGCATAGGCCGTTTCGCCGGGGCGGGCCTGCAGGCCGGTGAACACGGCATGCAGAACCCTGGACAGAACCGACTGGCGCGCAGCGGCCTGCTGCATGGCAGCTTCGGCCTGGCCGGACAGCCAGGTATCGATGATTTTCTCAGCCATGCTGCGTTTGCCCACGCCCAGGCGGGCGAACTGGAGCAGCTTGAAGAAAAAGACCGACAGCACCGTGAAGGACATCAGGAACAGAGCGGCAAAGACTGTCAGCGTGAAGGGATCAAACAAATCGCCCCGGAAACCGGTCATGAAAACACTCCTTGGCTGGCCGCAGGCGGCGCGCCGTTAAATGAAAGGCGGCGGGTGTCAGATGCCGAACTGGATCGGTGTGCGGGAGCTGGCTGCAAGATTGGACATGCACAGCGGGCTTTCGCTGCCGTCGCTGGCGGTGCAGGCCGGAGCGTCGTTGACGACAATCCGCGAAATCGCGCCGCAGGGTGTGCCTGTCAGGTCAAATTGCAGGACCTTGGTTTTGCCTTCAACCAGGGCGCCGAATTCCAGGACCAGCAGGCGGCTGACCACCCCTTCGCCGTCAAACAGGGCGATCTGGTAGGACGCGCGCTCCAAGGCGGTGCCGGACTGGTTCGCGGCAACATAGGTCAGGCGGCAGTCACCCGCTTCGGTCTCGGTGACGGCGTTCAGATCAAGCTGGAACTGGTCGGTGTCCTGGGCGGTCAGGGCTGCGGCCTGGGCCAGAAGGGCGGCGGCAAGAGCCCCCGGTTTTAGAGCAGAACAAAAGCGCATTTTTCCTCAACGGGTCTGGTCATCAAATCGCGGCTATATGGGCGCTAAACCGCAGCACAGGTCAACCGGGAAAATTCGATAGAAAAAACCCGTTATGGCCGAGTCAGCGGAAGACCCCGATGAAGAACCCGGGGAGTGCGGACTGCGCGTCCCGGCGCTGGAGCTGCGGCGGCAAGGAAACCGCTGCCGGCTGAGCCCCGGCCACGGTGATTGTGCCGGGCTTTTCAGCCTGCGTTTGCTTGTGCACAAGCTGCGGATCCTGAACGGCAGGGCGGAGAGCGGGTGCCGCCGTGTCACGGCGCTGCGGGACTGTGCCGGGGGCCTGCCGCTCCAGAGGTGCAGCGCAGCAGCTGGACGGCGATGCCGGTTCGCTGGCGGCGGGCTGCACCGCCTGCACGGAAACCGGTTTGGCCAGGGTGCCGGGCAGAGCGGCCGCGGCCTTGGCGTGACGCCGCACAGCTGGTTCAGGCTGCACCGCTGGCGCCAGAGAGGCCAGGCGCCGCTGTCCGGAGGCGGCATCGTGGCTGAGAACCAATGCAACCCCTGCGGCAACTGAAAGACAAACAAGGCCTGCGCCTATCGCGAAATACCGTACCATGGTGGCCACTTTTAGGCATGCTGCCGCGCAGCGCCAGCGGATTCTGCCGCTGGCCTCAGGTCCGGGCCAAAAAATGTTGCGTTTATCTCACTTTCGCTGCCGCGCGGATGGGATTACTGTAGGGGAAACAGAAAATGTTCAGCAATCCTATAATGATGCGCCTTTTCCTGCTTACTTGCCTTGCCGTCAGCCTGATCGCCGTGCGCCCGGCCAGGGCGGCGTTCACTGTCTGCAACCAGACCTTGGACGTTGCCAATCTGGCGCTTGGAGTCTCTGAGGGGGATGTTTTTGAAACCCTGGGATGGTGGGTTGTCGGGCCAAGCCAATGCGCGGACCTTATCAGCCATAAGTTGCGGTCACGGTATGTCTATGTCTTTGCGAAAGACGTATTCGGGCGGGTGCTGCTGGAGGGCGCGGCGCCGATGTGCGTGGATGCCGGCCGGTTCCGGATCCGCGGCGAGTCGGATTGCCTGGTCCGGGGCTACACCGGCGCGCGGTTTCATGAAGTGGACACGCAGCAGGCGGACAGCTGGACATTTTTCCTGCGCTCAGGGGCGCAATAGGCGGATATTCTGCTCCAAAGCGCTCTCCCTTTAGGGTATGAAGCCGGTATTGATCTCCGCGTTTAGGTTGAAACTATTGCAGCCTGTTCCTTATTCCCTGGCCCGCCGGGCCGCCCTGGCCCTGATTGCGGCTGCTGGTCTTGGTTGCGGTGCAGCCGCGGCGCAGGACTGGCACGGGCTGGCGGTCGGAGACACCGGCGGCGGTGCGGCACGGGCCTTTGCCGATGCGTATTATGCAGCCGAGGCGATCCGGAGCTGGAGCGGCGCGGCGCCGGTTCTGCTGCGCAATGCAGCGCACAAGGATGCGGCGGAGGCGCTGGACGGGCTGCAGGGAGCCGTGCGGCTGGTGCTGTACTATGCGGGTCCGGTGCAGCCGGATGGCGGCCTGCTTGCGGACGGGCGCGGTCTGGCGCTGGCCGACCGGCTTGAGCCGCTGGCGGCCGCGGGGCTGTCGCATCTGCTGCTGCTGGTCGAGAATTGCGCAGGCACCGAAGGGGAGGCTGCGGCGCTGCCGGATCTGTCTGTCGAAGCTGCAAAGGCGGGGGTCACGCTGACGCTGGCTGCCAGTGCCGCGGCGGGCGAGGCCTGCCCCGCGGCGGCCGCTGGCGGGCGGTTGAGTGATGCGATGAAGACGGCAGCCAAGGCGCAGGGCGCTGCCGCCGCGGATATTTTGCAGGCCTTTGTGCGAAACGGTTCCGGGGAGGTGCTGGCGGGCCTGGGCAGCGCGAAGGCGGTCCCGGCACGGCGCGCGCAGGTTCCGGTGGCGGATACGGTCCGGCTGATGCCCGCCCGGGCGCCGGTGCCGGCCCGTCCGGTGGCCGCGGTCCAGCCTGTTTCCGTGCCGGCAAACGGTTTGCTGGGGGGCAGTGCGGCCCTGGCACTACCGGCGCCGCAGTCTGCCGCGCGGCCGCGGGCCGAAGGATTGCCGCAGCCCTCAGTCATCGTCGGAGTGATCGAGGGGGCGGACGGTGCGGATTTCGCGGCGGCGCAGGACCCGGCGGATCTGCAGGGCAGTGAAATTGCCTATGACAACCTGGCTGCGCGGCAGCGTCTGCGCAGCGGCGATCCGGATTTGTTCGCCAGTCTGGTTGCGGCCGGGGCGTTCGATCCGCCGGCGCCGCTGCTGACGCAGGCGCTGCAGAGCGAACTGGCCCGTATGGGGTGTTATACCAGCCGTATTGACGGCGATTGGGGGCGCGGCTCGCAGGCTGCGGCGCGCCGGTATTTCGAGGCTGCTGGCGGCGGCAGCCCCGCCAGTCTGGAGGCGACGGCAGAGCTGTTCCGCCTGATTATCAGCCGGGATGACGCAGAGTGCACCCGCCCGGTGGCCGCCGCCCCGCGCGCAAACGCAAACAGCGGCGGCAGTCGGCAGACCCAAGCCCGGCGGGCTGCGCCCGCGCAGGCGCCGTCAAGCCAGCCAGCCCAGACCATTACGCCGGGGTCCGCCCTGGGCGGTGTGTTCCGCTAGGCAGGCAGCGATGGGTATCCCGGTTGATCCGGTCTTTCACAGGGCGAAAGCCAAGGCTGCGGCCAGACGGCGGCGGCGGCTGGCGGTCCGGCTCGGTGCAGGCGGCGCGGCGCTGGCGGCTGTGGCCGCGGCGGCTTTGTTCTGGGTGCTGAACCGCGGGATAGAGGAAGACGCCCGCCTGACCATGATGCCGCAGAGCGAAGCAGCCGCTGCAGAACCGGTCCGGCAGCAGGCGCAAAACCGTGCGATGCTGAACCTGCGCCGCGCACCGATGCTGCTGCGGCTTAAGGAGGAGGGCCAGGGCGGCAGCCGCCGGACGCTGCCGGGGCCGCCGGGTTTTCTGCCAGGTCGTGCAGGTCCGCCCGGCCCGGCCCGGTTGTCGGTTGTTCAGGATGATCTGTTTGCCGCCGGGCAGCAGCTGATGGTGCATCTGCCGTCGGCGCGCGATGATTTTGCCCTGTTCCAGGCCCATCGGCGGCGGGCGCTGCCTGCGGCGGAAGAGCCGGGGGCGGCCCGGCAGGGCGCAGATACCCTGGCGGGGTCTCGGGAGGCTACCAGCGCCGCCACAGTCAGCGCGGCGCAGGCGCGCGTGTATCTGTTCAGGGAAACGGTGCTGCACCTGTCTGCGTCCCAGACCCTGACCGGTCTCTTGGAGGATCACGGCTTCACCCGGCAGGAGGCAGAGGAGATCGGCGCGGCGGCGCAGCGGCTGCTGAACGTTGATGGCGCGCTGGCGCCGGGCAGCCTGGTGGCGCTTCGCTGGCGGCCAAGACCGTTCGGGCAAGCGGGACGGGAGTTGCTGCAACTGTCGCTGTACGGGCCGCAGCGCTATCTGGCCAGCATGGCGCAAACCGGCCCGGGCCGGTTTCAGGTCGCGGCAGATCCCTGGGCCGGGGAGGATTTGCTTCAGGTGTCGGGCCGCAAGCCTTTGCAGACGGGGTCTGGCCAGCAGCCGCGGCTGCTGGATGCGCTTTACTCCACGGCTCTGCGCAACGGGCTGGCCACCGATCTGGCCGGCGAGCTGATCGTGATGCTGTCCAGGCGTTTCGATTTGGAGCGCCCGGTTTCCGGTGAGGACCGGCTGACGCTGGTGCTTGCCGCCAACCCCGGCCCGGAAGGGCAGGGGGGCGGCCAGGTTCTGTTTGCCGGTCTCGGCGGCCCGTCGGGGCAGATGCGCTGTTATGTGACCGCCCGGTCCGGGCCGGACAGCGGTTTCGGCTGCTTCAGCTTTGCCGCAGGCGGCGGCGCCGCGGGCATAGAGGCGGTGGATGCGCTGGTTGGCCGGATTGTGCAGGTGGAAAGCGCCGGGCGGGCCGATGCCAAAAACCCGCTGTCCACGGCCACCGGGCTGGGCCAGTTCATTGAGGGCACCTGGCTGCGGATGATGCGCAATTACTATCCGGACCTGGCCCAGAGCCTGGCGCGGGCAGAGCTGCTGGCGCTGCGGCTGGATCCTGATCTCAGCCGGGAAATGGTGCGGAACCTGGCACGGGAAAACGAGGAATACTTGCAGGCGCGGGGGCATCAGACCACCGCCGGACGCCTGTATCTGGCGCATTTCCTGGGGGCGGAGGGGGCGCACCGGGCCCTGTCCAGTGATCCCTCCTTGGGTGTCGGCGACGTCATGGGCGCGGCAGTGGTGGCTGCCAATCCGTTCCTGGAGGGTAAGCGGATCGCGGATCTGCTGGCCTGGGCCGACCGCAAGATGCAGGGGCGGGGCAAGGCGGCAGCGGTGCCCGCCGACGTGCTGGCGTACAAGGCGCAGATTGATGCGGTGCTGAGCGGGTTGTAAGGGCCTCAGCCGCCGCAGGGCTGCGGGCGTGGGGCGGAGAAGTCGCGCAGGCCGAACAGGCTGAGATCAGGGATGAAGACATAGCCCGCTGCTGATGCCTTGTGCTGGAAAAGCACAAAGCCCCCGGCAGGAAGCAGCAGGAACAGCGCGGTGATGGCCCCCAGCAGGCGGGCGTGCCAGCGGTGGGGCAGGGGGGCGAGCAGCAGGAACAGGGGCAGCGCGGCGAGCCCGAGGAACCAGAAGGCGCTGTTGTCTATCACCGCTTCGTCGGCGCAGCCCCGCATGGCGGTGAGGGCTGCGGAGATATCCGACAGCCCCCAGCCTGCCGCCAGCAGGCCGAGCAGGGAAAACCCGCCCAGAATGGCGATGGCCGCTGCTCTGGGCATTAGTGCGGCAGCGCGTTGCGCAGGGCCTGATTGACCAGGTGCCGCTCCCAGGCGTTGATCTGGCGGGCCAGCTTGCGCAGCGGGCTTTCAAAGGAATCCACCGTGTCCTCGATGGCGCGGACCAGGGTTTCCGTCAGGCCGAATTTGCGGTCCACCCGGTCCAGCAGGATCGACATGCCGATGCCGACGGCAATTGCCGCGATGACCGGGCCGGCGGCGATGGTGGTGAGGGTGCCCACGGCCACACCTGCCAGATAGCCGGCGCCCGCCGCGATGGCGAATTTGGTCACATCGGAGGCCACGGTGCCGATCAGCTGGGTGAGCCGCGGATCATTGTCCGCAAACACATGTTCCACCACCCGCAGCGCGGTGAAGGCGACAATGGCGATGCCGGTCATTTTTGCGGCGCCGCTGGCCAGATCCTTGCCGCTGAGCACCAGTTTGGCGACCTTGGGATTGCTGGCGAGGTAGCGGGTGCCCTGCAGGGTGGCGCGCTGGCCGGGGTAGCCCTTGATGATGATGTAATCCTTGCCGTTCACATGTTTGATGTAAGCCCGGCCGGTCAGCCCGAGGCGGTGCACGATGCTGACGGCACCGGCGCTGTCGATGCCCGCAGTGGCGGCGCTGACCAGATCGACGCCGGTGGCCTGGGCCAGTTCGTCGTTGATCTCGGCCACGTAGAGCAGGGTTTCCTCAATAGTGATTTCACGGCTGTCTGTGGTGACGGTGCAGCGGCCGGTGGCCAGGGTTTCTGCCATGGGTACTCTCTCAACAAAGGGATTGCGGTTCAATATCAGGATAATGCGTATTCAAAGCCGTCCGGGCCGGCTGAAACGCTGACGCGGGCGATTTCCTGGCCGGAGCTGAGCGCCTGCAGCAGTTTGCGGCTGAGGTCCGGCAGGATGGAATTGGTGATAATGTTGTCGATCATCCGCCCGCCGCTGTCGGGGTCGTTGCATTGGGCGGTGATGTGGTCGAGCACGTCCTGGCCGTAAACCAGATCTGTGCCATGGGCGCCCTTGAGCCGCTCGGCCACGGCGGCGAGTTTCAGACGGGTGATGCCGCCCAGCACCGCGCGGCTGAGCGGGAAATAAGGGATTGTGACCATCCGGCCCAGCAGGGCGGGGGGGAAGACCTCCAGCAGGCTGGGTTTCAGGGCGAGGTCCAGCTGTTCAGGGTCGGGCTGGTCATCCGCGTTCCCGGCCATCTCCATGATCACATCGGTGCCGACGTTGGAGGTCAGCAGAATCAGGGTGTTCTTGAAGTTGATCAGGCGGCCGTTGCCGTCCTCCATCACGCCCTTGTCGAAGACCTGGAAGAACAGTTCATGCACGTCGGGGTGGGCTTTTTCGATCTCGTCCAGCAGCACCACGGAATAGGGTTTGCGGCGCACGGCTTCGGTCAGGCGGCCGCCCTCCCCATAGCCGACATAGCCGGGAGGCGCGCCTTTCAGCAGGGAGACGGTGTGGGCCTCCTGAAACTCGCTCATGTTGATGGTGATGACGTTTTGCTCGCCGCCGTAAAGCTGTTCGGCCAGCGCCAGCGCGGTTTCGGTCTTGCCGGTGCCGGAGGGGCCGCAGAGCATGAAGACGCCGATCGGCTTGTTTGGGTTGGCAAGGCCTGCGCGGCTGATCTCGATCCGTTTGGCGATGGTGCGCAGGCCGTGGTCCTGGCCGATCACCCGTTCGCGCAGCGTGTCCGACAGGGTGAGCACCGCCGCCAGCTCATCCTGGACCATGCGGCCGGCCGGGATGCCGGTCCAGTCGGAGATGACGGAGGCCACCGCCTGCGCGTCCACATGGGCATAGACCATGCGGTCGTCAGGGCTGGCGGCGTCGAGTTCGGCCATATGGGCGTGCATTTCGCTGCGCAGTGCGTCGGGGGAGGCTGTTTCGCTGCTGTCCGGGTCTGCTGTTTGAATCGCGGTGCGAAGGGCAAGCACCTGATCCACAATCTCTTTTTCGCGGGCGTAGCCGGACTGCAGGTCTTCAAGGCTGCTGTTAAGCGTTTCGATCTCTGCTCGGATGTCGTCCTCGCGCTCCGCGTCCGTTTCGCCCAGGTCGCGGGCGGCGGTCTTGCCGGCGAGTTCTGCTTCCAGCGCGCTGATGCGAGCCTTGGTGTCCATGATGCGGGCGGGGACGGCGGATTGGCTGATGGCGACGCGGGCGCAGGCGGTGTCCAGGAGCGAGACCGCCTTGTCCGGCAGTTGCCGCGCCGGGATGTAGCGGTGCGAAAGGGTGACGGCGCTGACGATGGCCTCGTCCGAGATCCGCACATTATGGTGCTTTTGCATCGGCTCCAGAATGCCGCGCAGCATGTCGCAGCAGACCTCGACCGAGGGTTCATCCACGTTGACCGGCTGGAAGCGGCGGGTCAGGGCCGGGTCTTTTTCGATGTGCTGGCGGTATTCGCTCCAGGTGGTGGCGGCGATGGTGCGCAGGGTGCCGCGCGCAAGCGCCGGTTTCAGCAGGTTGGCGGCGTCGCCGGTGCCGGCCTGGCCGCCTGCGCCGATCAGGGTGTGGGCCTCGTCGATGAACAGGATGATCGGCTCGGGGCTGGATTGCACCTCGTCGATCACCGATTTCAGCCGCTGTTCGAACTCTCCCTTGATAGAGGCACCGGCCTGCATCGACTGGATGTCGAGTTCAAACAGGCGGGTGCCCTGCAGTTTGGGCGGCACATCGCCTGCGGCGAGCAGCTGGGCAAAGCCTTCGACCACGGCGGTTTTGCCGACACCGGCCTCACCGGTCAGGATCGGGTTGTTCTGGCGGCGGCGCAGCAGCACGTCGGTCAGCTGGCGGATTTCCTCGTCGCGGCCCTTGACCGGGTCCATGCCGGCAGCGGCAGCGGTCATATCCTTGGCAAAGCGGTCCAGTGCGGTGCTGCCGCCCTTGGCGGGGCTGCCGCCAGCGGTGTCCTCAGCTGTCGAGAGGTTGGCGCCGTCCATCGGGCGCATGCTCTCCTCTTCGCTGCCGGCCCAGAGCGTGCGGCTGTCCTGGCCCAGCTGTTCGGCGGATATGCTTTCGAACAGCGGCGAATAGCGCAGCAGCTGGCGGCGCAGGGCGGGATCGTTCAGGAGCGCGGTCAGCACATGGCCGGTGCGGATCTGCGCCTCGCCGAAGAACAGCGTGGCGTAGGTCCAGGCGTGGTTCAGCGCGTCCGACAGGTGATCGCTGATGCCGGGCGTCTCGGTCACGTTCTTGTCGAGCCGGTCCATCGCGGCTGACAGATCCTTGAGCATGCGGCCACGGTCCAGATCCAGCTGGCGCAGGGTGACAGAGATGTCGGCGTTCTGGTTGGAGACGGAATGGAACAGCCAGTGGCTGAGGTCGACATAGCGGTTGCGGGCGCTGCGGGCCTGGCGCATGCCCTGCAGGAAGGCGTCATAGCCTGCGCGGTTCATCTTGCCCGCGTATTTTTCAATGGTGATTTCTGTCATCTGGGTCTGCCTCAAATACGGGCGGCTGCAGGTTATGCGGCCTGGCTTTCAAATGCGGTTTCTGAAGAGGGGGCGGGGAACAGCGGGTAGCGGCTGACCTGCAGGTGGCCGTCCCGCCGCGGGATGCCTGCGGCAGCGGCTTCTTCTGCGGGGCCGACGCAGGCCAGCCAGCCGACCTGGGTGCTTTGGCCCAGAACAGCGGTGCGGATGTCCGGTTCCGGCATCCAGAGCGCGGTTTCCACATCAACCGACTGGCCGAGGTACCAGAACACAATGCCGCGCAGGCTGGCGTGATCCGGGCCGCCGGGCAGGAAACGCTGGTAGGAGGCCGGTCCGTTGACGGTCACGTGGATGCGGATCTTGGCGCTGAGGGATTGCACATGGCCGCCGAGGAAGGTGTTTTCGCCCAGGGTGCAGCCCTGTTCGCCCAGGAGGCACAGCGCGTCGGGCTCCAGGTCCAGCCAGCAGGGCACGTGTTCCTCGATGCGGAAGGCGGCGCGGTCTGCAAAATGCAGCTCCAGCATCTGGCGCAGACGCACCGGGCTTTTGACGCGGCCTGCGGCCAGCGGCGCCAGCTGCAGTTTCGCCATGTCGCTCAGGCCCGTGGTGCCGCGCAGGGCCGGGGTGCCGCAGCCGAGCAGCGACAGGATATAGGCCTGGAACCGGTCGCCGTCCTGGTGGTCGAATTGGGTGATGGCCTTGGCATCAGACCAGGCGCGGAAGAACAGCTCCTGAAAGCGGGCGGTGAAGATGTCGCAGAAGGCGACAAAGCTTTCATCACCGGCGGCGAACCAGGATTCCACCTCCTCTGTCCAGTTCAGCGGCAGCGCGCCGAAAGCGCCGAACAGGCCCATGAACTGGGCGCGCAGCCGCGGCGTGCTGCTGGTCAGGTCCACCCGTGCCAGATCGCGCGACGGAAAGGCCAGCGCCGGGTCCTGCCCCAGATGCACAATGGCATCGCGCAGGCGTCTGTTCTTGCCGATACGGGGTTTGCCGGATGCGGCGGCGCGGCGCTCCAGCTCGCGCAGCAGGGCAAAGAGACCGGCGCCTGAGGCCGCCTGCTGCTGCTGTTCCCGCCGGGTCAGGGTTTCAGCCGCCTGGGAAACGGGCTGGATTTCGTTCATAGCAGCGCTCCGGTACCGGAGCAGGGGGCAAAGCGGGCAATCTCGCCGCGCTGCTGGCTGACGATCACGGTCTGGGTGAAGCTGTTGACGGCGGTGTATTCCGCAAAAAACCGGTCCAGCACCGCGCCGAGCGGCACGATGCCGGTGCTTTCGAACTCGGTTTCGTCAAAGGTGACGCGCACTTCTATGCCGCGGGCGGTGTAATAGCCGTCCGGCGCGGCGACCGTGCGGGTGACAGGGGTGCAGTCGAGTCGCCGGATGCCGCTGATCTGGGCTTCGCTGACGGTATCTGACAGGTCGGCAAACAGAGACAGCATCTCGCGCAGCGCCGCGGCGGAGCCGTCGCCATCAGGGCTTTGCAGCCCGTGGGTGCCGAGCGACAGGTAGGAAATCAGCCGCCAGTAAGTGTCGCCCGCGCCGGCCCGGTGGCTGGCTGCGGTTTCCCTGTCCGCCAGACTGTCGAGCGGCGGTGTGGGTCCGGCCAGGCAGGCCAGCGACACTGACAGGTCGTCGCTCAGCTGGAAGGCATCGGTGCTGCCTGCGATCGGCAGGTATTCGGTCAGATGCCTGTTGGAGCAGAGCAGTTTGACTTGCAGCCGGTTCAGGGTGTCGTGGCCGTCGGGCTGATAGAAGCTGAGGAAGGTCTCGGTGCCGCGGTAGCTGTTGCGCGGCGCGCCGTTGCGCTGCTCGCTCAGTGTCTGGCGGCGCGGTTTGCGGCGGGTGGTGTAGTAATGCGTCTGGCGCGGGTCCTTGCCGTCGGGCGGCAGCGCATAGAGCGGATGCACCTCGGTCTTGCCCTTGCGGTCGCTGTAATGGGCCCAGGCCTGGCTGACGTGATGCACCTCGTAGTGGGTGACAGGGCTGGAATTCGGCACAACCGCATATTCATGCCGCTTGCGGTCGAGATGCAGCTGGCTGGACATTTCCTCGAACAGGTTGACCGCCGGAGCGGCGTTCACGGCCAGATGATGCGGCTCCATCGCGGTTGCAAGCCGCTGGCGGGCGGTGCTGAACTCAAAAATGATCTGCAGCGTGCTGCCGCGGACATGGGGCAGCACATCCTGCAGGCCGCTGAGGCGCAGGCCCAGGAACTTCCGCGGGAAAACAAAGAATTCGCGCAGCCGGGCAAAGCCGCCGAACAGGCGTTTCTGATGTGCAAACAGCCGCTCGTCAGGGTCGAAGCCGATCTTGTGCAGCTGGCTTGGGGAGAGGCGGGCAAAGACCGGATCGCCCTGCGCACTGAGCCAGCGCAGCGAAATGCGGGTGCAGTTGCAGTAGACCTGCTCATAAAGCGCCGCGGCCTGGTCCATCGGGGCGGTGAAATGCAAGGTCAGGCTGTCCATTGCCAGAGTGCGGAAGCTGGCGGCGCCGGCGTCGTCCCCGCCCAGCCGGGTGAGTTCCGCAACCAGCCCGGCCTTGGTGCCGCTGGCGATCTCCTGGCCAAGAGCGCCAATAGGCCCGGCGCTGGCGTGATAGGCGGCCTGGGTAACCGCGACCGGCCAGACCGAAAGGGGCGCGGCCAGGGCGAACCGGCAGGAAACCCGCTGCTGGGCATCGAGGAAGCGCGCGTCCATGTAACTACCGGGCTGGAAATGCAGGCCGTTTTCGATGTCGGGGCTGTCCACGGGGACATGGGCCTGGGCCAGCATGACGCTGGGCGTGGGGGCCAGCGCATCGGGAAAGATCTGCTCCAGCAGTTCGCGGGTGAAGGTCTGGTATTCCTCGTCCATCCGGACCTGGACGCGGGCAGACAGGAAGGCGCTGCCTTCCAGAAGGCCCGCCACCGCAGGATCGAGGTTCTCCTCCAAGAGCCCGCCCAGCCGGTCGGCAAGGCCGGGATATTCCGCGGCGAACTCCGCCGCGCGTTCCTTGAGCAGTCCGAGTTCCTGGTTGTAGGCGTCGCGCAGGGCCCGTTTCATGTAGTCATCCGCAGTTTGGAAAGCGTCATCTTGCCCGCGCCAAGATCCACCTCGGCATCAAAATCGAGCGGCACGTCGACGGGATCGCCCATCAGTTCGGCTGACACCACCACAGCCAGATGGTGCTTGCGGCCGTCACCGTCGCGGATCTGCACATCCAGGCTGGCGGGGATGAGCCGGGGTTCGAACCGCAGCAGCGACTGGCGCAAGGTCTCGACAACGGCGGGGGTGTTCAGCTCACGCGCGCCGAGGCTGCTGAGATCGCGGAAGCCGTAGTTCACGATGGAACCGGCGACATGCGGCACGTCATCCAGGGGGATGGCAGATTCCAGGTGGGTTGTGTTCAACAGCGCCGCCAGATCGGCCTCGAGGTGGGCGCGCAGCTCGCTTTCGGATACGCCGAAGCGGCGCTGCTTGCGGGCCTTAGTCAGCTGCGCGGTGCCGTCGCCGGCCTTGCCGCGGTTGCGGCGGGTATCATGTTCCAGGTGGGCGGCGCGGAAGACCTGCAGCAGCGAGGTCTTGGCCTTTCTGCCGGATTGCCAGGGGCGCCGGGCGGTATCGGAATTGTCGGCGTCACCCCGCGGCATGGCTGCACCTGAAATCTGGAAACGTTGCAAGACGCTGGCGGCCGCAAGGGGAGGCAGGCCGCCAGCTGAATTCCCGGGCAAGCCTGTGCCCGGGGATCCTTTGTTTGGGACCGGTCTGGTCCGGGCTTACTTGGCCCACTCGCGGTTTTCCGCGATTTCCCAGCCCGCCTGGCTTTCCGGGCCTGCGGCGCCGGTCTGCTCCTGAAAGGTGTAGGTCACCTGGAAGCGGCGGAAGTTCAGGGTCAGGGTTTCCTGGACCCGGTCCAGGCCGTCCTTGCTGCCGCCGGTCTGGTAGTTGCTGATCAGGACATCCTCGAAATCAATCTTGAGGTAATCCACCGGCGCGGTGCCGCCGGATTTGCGCACCACCAGCTGGCCGGACTTGATGTGCTCGCCCGAGCAGCAGCGCTTGATCAGGTCGTGGGTCGCCTTGTCGACGTATTTGGTGACCTGGATGTCCTGGACGTCGACCTTGCCGCCGCCGCCGCCGCCGCCCATGTGGGTGGTGCCGGACTGGGACATCGACCAGCCCCAGGACAGGATGTCGATCCAATCCTTGTGCTTGTCGTCCTGGCATTCGCCGACGATGCCATTATCAAGTTTCAAAAAACAATCAATCGCCATGAATAACTCCTTGAGGCGTTAAACATCGCTTCCAAATAGCGGAAACGAATTACTTCCCGGAGGGCAGTTTGGAGACCAGGCTCATGCCGATATCCATACCTTCCAGCTGAAAATGGGGTTTGAGGAAGAACTTGCCCTGGTAGTAGCCCGGGTTCAGCTCGTCCTCGACAACTTCGACCTTGGCGCCAGCCAGCGGCTTCTTGGCCTTTTCCATCTCGCTGGCGCTTTCGGGGTTGCCGGCCACGTATTTGTTCACCCAGGCCTGCAGGTCGCGCTGCAGCTGCGAGACATCGGGGCTCTGGCCGATTTTGTCGCGCACCATCGCCTTGAGGTAATGGCTGAAGCGCGAGACCGCGAAGATATAGGGGATGCGCGACGACATGTTGTCGGAGGCGGTGGCCTGGTCATCCACATAGGTTTTCGGCCGGTACAGGCTCTGGGCGCCGATGAACACGGCCTTGTCGGTGTGCTGGCGGTGGATCAGCCCGATCAGGCCGGCCTTGCTCAGCTCGCCTTCGCGGCGGTCGGTGATCGACACTTCGGTCGGGCACTTCAGATCCTTGGCGCCGTCGCCGGTGTCGAACACATGGGTCGGCAGGTTGGCCACTTCGCCGCCGGAGGTGACGCCGCGGATGCGGACGGTCCAGCCGTGCTCCTTGAAGGCGCGGTTGATGTTAGCAGCCATCGCATGGGCGGAGTTCATCCAGGCGTACTGGTTGCCTGCGTGGCCGTCGGTTTCCTCTTCGAAGTTGAATTCCTCAACCACCGAGTTGGAGTTCTGGCTGTAAGGCTCACGCGACAGCACGCGGGGCAGGGTCAGGGCGACAAAGCGCGAGTTCTCGCTGTCGCGCAGGCTGTTCCACTGGGCGTATTCCGGAGTCTCGAAGATCTCCGACAGATCCGGCGGCGCTGCGATTTCATTCCATTCGTCCAGCCCCAGAAGGTTGGGGGAGGCGCCGGAGATGAAGGGCGCGAGCGACGCCTCGGAGATCTTGCCCATCGAGTTCAGCAGGTTCACATCGGCTGAGGAATGGTCGAAGTGGTAGTCGCCGATCAGGCAGCCGAAGGGTTTGCCGCCTAAGGTGCCGAGGTTCTGCTCGTAGACGATGTTGAACAGCGGGGACTTGTCCCATTTGGCGCCGGGGAAGCGGCGCATCATCGCCTGCAGCTCCTTCTTGGAGACGTTCAGCACCTTCACCCGCAGCGAGGCGTCGGTTTCGGCGTTGTTCAGCGTGTAGGCCAGGCCGCGCCAGCTGGCTTCGAACTGCTGGAATTCCTCGTTGTGGAGGATCGCGTTCATCTGGTCGGACAGTTTTTTGTCCAGTTTCGCCAGCATCGCATCAACTGTGTCGATCACGTCATCGGCGACAACCGACTGGTCGTCCAGCGCTTCGCGCACCAGCGCCACCACCGCGTTGTCGACCTCGCGGGCGGCGATGTCGCTGCGCGGCTTGATGGTCTGTTTCAGGATGTCGGAAAACTCCGACAGCTCATCCAGTTCCGCAGGGGCCTCGCCTGCCAGTACCTGTGCTTCGTTATCCATGGTAATCACCGTTCCCGTCTATCGCCCAAGCGGCGTTCAGGCGTCTTCGCCGGTTTCGTCTTGTGCTGCGCGTTCCGCCAGCGCTGCCATCAGCTCAGGATCCTCGAGCAGCTTCCTGAGGTGGTCCTGCGCCTTGGGCTTGGAGGCCATGTAGCGCTGCAGGTTGGCCAGCTGTTCGCGGGCCTCCAGCAGCTTTTTCAGCGCAGGCACCTGGCGGGCGATGGCCGCCGGTTCCAGGTCGCCCATGTTTTCGAACTTGAGCTCGATGCCGATCTTGTCGTTGCCGCCGCCGCCCAGCCGGTTTTCCGCCATGAAGGTCATGCCGGGCTGGATCGACGCCATGTAGTCATCCATGGTGTCCTTGGTCACATCGGCAAAGGCGCGCTCCTCGACCGCGTCCTTCTCGACCCCCGGATTGTTGCCCGACAGATCCGACATCACCCCCATGACAAAGGGCAGTTCAATCATCTGCTCGCTGTCGAACGGGTCTTCGTACTGGATCTGCACGCGCGGAGGGCGGTTGCGTTTGATAAAGCTGGAGCCTGAATCTGAGGCCATGAGTGCTACTCCCGTTACGTGCTGATCGAAGGGCCCCGCGCTTTAAGCTAATGCTGGAATGCCAATAACGGGACGGGGCCTTCGATCGGATCAAATGTCTATTTTGCTACTTCAAGATGTTTTTTCTTGCGGTATAAGTTCTTCAATCAGTGATTGAAAGTCCTTGTCCAGGTACCTTTGCGCCCGCTGCAGCAGGACCGGCACCGGGCTGGACCGTTCCTTGCGGCGGAAAAACTCCTCGACAGAGCGGATTGCCTGGGCCGCCTGGGCCGCGGTTGAGATTCTGGTTTCCGGACCGGGGTCCTGGGGCAGCTCCGGCACCGTGCCGGCGCCTTCGGGCAGAGCGTTGCTCAGCTCCTCGAGCCGTCCGGCACCCAGCAGGAACCCGCTTGGCGCGCCGAAATCCACAACGGCGGTGTCGGCCTGGGCCGGCAGCAAAGCACGCAGCGCCTCCACCAGCGGCTTGCCGATCAGCAGGCGCGCCTGGGTGACCAGCAGCAAGGCTGCGGAAGAGGGCTCGGCCTTGCGGTAGTAGAGTTCACAGGCCTCAAGTGTGCGCCTTGCGTGGAGATGGCTGACGATTGCGCTTGGCGGCGGCGCTTGCTCAGGTGCCGCCAGCACGGGCGGCGGCTGCAGGGCGGGCTTGGCCGGCTCCTCCGCTGCGGTCTCTGTTGGCGGAGCGGGGTCAGCCTCCGCGGCCTTCAGCTCCGGGCGGGCCTCGGCGAGTGTTTGCAGGATCTCGGAGACTACCGCGCGCAACTGGTCGAAGCTGGGTGCAAACGGCCTTTCCGCGTTGTTCTTGCAGGAAATTTCAATCCGGTTCAGCGCGTTGGAGATGCGGGTGAAATCCTGGTGACAGGCGCTGACCTTGCTGGCATTGGCAGGCGCGGCAAGGGTGTCCAGAAGCGGTTTGAGCTCCAGATCGGTTTCATGCTGCAGAGGTGCGGCGGCGCCGCTTGCGGTGCGGATCTTGCGCAGGGTGACTTCGGTTGTGCCTGTCAGCCCCATGAACATCAGCGGCTGCACCATGGTCACGGGCTGGTTCAGGTCATTGATCGCATCCCGGCGTTCCGAGCCGCCGTCATCCAATGCGGGATGCGCCTCCGCGGGGTACTGCTCCAGCAGGTCGGCGATGGTCTCGATGGTGCCGGCCAGATCGCTGCGGCGTCCGGCCAGCGCATCCCATTGCGCTTGCAGCACCAGCAGGCGCAGATCCCGGCTGCGCGCCAGAAGCGCATCCAGCGCCTGTTTCTCCGCGCGGTGGTCAACATCCTTGGGGTCGAAAATCCGGTCCGGGGAACGGCTGCCGTCAGGGCGCTCGACACCGGGCTGCATGTAGAAGCCGGGCAGGCGCCCGACCGCGCCGAAATAGTATTCCTCGTACTCCGGGTCAAAGCTGGCGTTCAGGTCCGGCCCGCAGGGGGCACTAACGGACAGGGGCGCGGCAATTGCGCTGCTGTGCATCAATCAATCCTGTCCAAAATCAACCAGAAGTTATTGTCTTGTTTAAATCTGCGCTGAACTTAATCAACTTTAACATGTCGTCAAGGGTGACAGTTCAGTCGAATTTCCCATTTTGCTGCGCGGCCTCGTGATAGGCCTGCGCAAAGGCTTTCAGAAAGACGTCCAGCATCCCGTGTTCGGCTTCCGCGGCCTTCTCGTCCCAGCGGTCCACATAGCTCTCCCACAGCTTGCCGCGGCGGCTGCCGCCCAGCAGATGGGAGCCGCCGGCGGCAGCTTCGATCTCTTCTGGCGAGAGGCCCTGCAAAACGGCAGCAAGCGCTGGCTGCAGGGCTGCAAACACTGCCTGCTGGTGGCTGCGGAGATCTGCAAGGGCAGCGGCAAAGCTCTCGGGGCCCTCCATGAAGCCTTCACGCGGGTTCAGGAACATTGCATCCAGCGCCTCGTTTGTATCCGGGAGAAACTTCAGGGGATTGTTGCCTTGGGCATTGCGCATGGTGCGCTCGCCGCCCTTGGTGAATTGCTTGACGCTAGCCCGGTCCTGCAGCATCCGCATGATTTCATCGGCCGAACCGCGCAGCGCCTGCCCCAATGAGCGGGCCAGGTGTTCCGGACCGGCGTTCTGCGCGAGGCCGGGATCCAGTCCGGCCCCCTCGCAAAAGGCGCGCAGAATGTCCGGGCCGGGTGCCGCGGCGGGCGCGGCAGCGGGGGCGCCCGTGGGAACAGGCTGGGGCAGCGGTGCGGGCGCGGCAAGCGGCGGTGCCGGCGCCGGCGAGCCGGGAGATGGCATGGGGACCGGCGCAACCGGAGAATAGCCATCCGGAACTGCTGCCGGCCGTGCGGCGGCCTGCGGCGCATGAGCCGGGCCGGGCGCCGGCGGCGCAAACTGGAGGAACTGCTGTGCAGCATCGTCAAAGGCCCTGGAGCCGGCCGTCCGGTGCGGCAGCGGATTCACCGGAGCGCCTGCCAGCACGCCCAGATCCCAGGGGTCGGCCTCTTCGCCTGCCTGCGGGTGCGCAGCGGCGGCTGCGGTGCCGGCTTCCACGGCAATGACATAATGGCCGGCGATCAGCCGCTCACCGCCGCGCAATTGCACAGGGCCTTGCAGGCGGTGAGGCTGACCTTGAAGAAATGTGCCGTTGGTCGACACGTCCGTCAGCCAATAGCCGCCATCGCGGTAACTGATGTCAAAATGATGGCCGGAGACGTGCCGGGTTGCGTCGGGCAGGACCCAGTCCATCGACGCATTGCGGCCGGCACTGGCGCCATGGCCGTCCAGGGTGATCCAGACCGGTCCGCCATTTTCCAGCAGGTCGAAGTTTTCCAGTCTCAATGTCAGCATAATGGCCATGGTTCGGGTCGGTTGATTTCTGGCGCGCCTGCTGGGCGTGCGTCGGGCTTAGTAGGTGCGGAACAGCGGCGCGGCCAGATCGATGAAACGTGCCAGCCGCACCGGCCGGTCCGAAAGGCCGGCCTTGCTGAGGCAAGACAGCACCGCGGAATTTATTGCCCGAGGTGCACGGTGTTCCGGCACCGGCGCGGGGTCATTCGGGGCAATTGCTCCGCCGGACCAAGCAACCGCCAGCCCAAGAAACACTGCCGGGCTGCGCACCGGGGCGTACAGTGCCATCCGGGCGGCCCGGAAGCGGTTTTCGTCATCCGGGTATGTTGTCCAGGTTGCTACCAGCTCCATCAAGCGCCGGTCGTCCTCGCTGATGAGGTCCGCCGCCAGCCGCATGCATTCATAGCCCCACCAAACCGCCATTTTCGGCTGCGCGGCAAAGGCAGTGAAGGTCACGGCATCCTCAGGTGTGGTTGAAGCGCGCAGCCGCATGAGAAAGGCGAGTCCGTCCTCCTGCTCCTGGGGCCGGTTCTGGACCAGCCGGCTGAGTTGAGGCATGCCCTGATAAAGGGCGTGAGGCGTGTCGAACCGCAAGGCGGATATTGGCGGCTGCGTCTTTTCCCCGTCGTCGCCGCCACTGTATGGCAGCCCTGCCGGGGGTGTCGTTTCGTGGTTGTTCGGGGTCAATTTGTCTGATCATCCGGATGTTTGGGGTTCCCGCCGCGCTTGGGGAGGCGTGCGGCAGCGATGCTTGGGGGTGGCGGTTTCAGCCGCCGAAAGACACGTTTCCCGACCCTGTCTCAGCTGCGCCGCCACAATCGATGGCGTCGCCGATCCGGCCTGCAGGTTTGCCATTGATGAACACGCTCCCGGAGCCGCCGGACAAGCTGCGCCCATGGGCAGGGGCTGGGCAGACGCCGCAACCATGGTCGGCATAAGCGTCGCCTTGACGCACAGCGCCGAGGTTGTTGACGAAGACGTCTTCCGAGCAGCCCGTGGCCGGGGAGGGCGGGAAATGGCAGCCGTGCCCTGATCCTATGTCACCCTTGCGGGTTGCCGCTGGCATTGCGTTCTCCTGTTGCTTTACGGGCTGATCCTGACCGGTTCCGGAATTCTATGTACTCTTATAGATTGCGCTCTGCCATGCCTTTTCATCAAGGCACGTGCTCCTTCGCAGATCTGTTCTCTGGAACGATTTTAAAATAGATGTTTTATCACAAGCATTTATGTAGATTCTGCGGCAATCATAACGGCCCGCTCCCGTGAGTGAAAGGGTGAATAAATCGTAAATCTCCCCACCGTGTCCAGTTGACTTTTCATGTTTAAATTGCATTTTGCGCACATTTGTTGAAGCTTTCCGCTTGCTACTTTTGATTGAAACTTTATCCTAAAACGGTATTCAGACATGCGCATTCTCCTGCTTGGAACCACTGCAATCTATGCAGGGATGATGGCTTGCCCCGCAGCGTCGCAGTCCTGGACCAATGGCAATGGAACCGCAAATTGGGGGGAGGCCGGCAACTGGGATGCAGGCACAGTGCCCGATTCCAGCGCTGCGTCGGCTGAAATCTCCGGCGGCAGCGGTCCGGAAACCATCCTGCTCCGGAACAGCGACGGCTCCGTCACCAGTTACACGGCCAATACGGTAGACATCCAATCCGAGGCCCAGCTTTCCGGTGGCACCCTGGTGCTGGACGGAGCCGATGCCGGCCTGACCTACGGCGGCAGTTCTGCCGGCGATGTGCTGGCTGATGATATGCTGCTGCAACTGGACGGCAGTGCGGAGCTGACACTGGATGCGGATTTCTCCGCAGCGGCCGGCATCACCAGCACCAGCACCGCGGCTCTTTCCATCAACGCAGCAAGCGGCGCCGAAGCGGGTTTCTCGGGCGTCATTGAGGACGGCAGCGGGGTCCTGTCGGTGGGCGCCGTTGGCGACGGGGATGTTACGCTTTCAGGCAGCAATACCTACACCGGCAGCACCACGGTGCAATCCGGCAGCCTGACTGTGACCGGCAGTCTGGCATCGGAAACTGTGAGCGTGGAGTCAGGAGCAAGCCTCGCCACCGGTGGCGGCGCGCTGGCGGCGGGAACTGAACTTAGTAATGAGGGCGCTGTTTCGCTTGGCGGTGATGAGAGCATCGCCCGCCTGAATGGGGCAGGCACGGTGGCGCTCAGCCCCGGCAGCCTGACACTGACCGCCGGAACTTCCTCGGTTAATGGCGGAATCTCCGGCACTGGCGGGCTGACCGTTGCGGGCGGGGATGTTACCCTGGCGGCGGAAAACTCCTTTACCGGCGCAACGGAGGTCCAGTCCGGCAGCCTGACAGTCACCGGCAGCCTGGCCTCGCAATCCGTATCGGTCTCACCGGATGCGCTGGTAACGTTTGACAGCACAGACGGGTCCACTGTCGGCGGGCTGACCAATGCGTCCGAAAACGGCGGCTTGGTTCTGGAAGCCGGATCCGCGGTTTCGGTGTCCAGTTCCGCCGGCGGCACCGGCGCGTTCAGCAACAGCGGTTCTGTATCCGTCGGGGACGGGGGGTCGCTGGAGGCGGAGACGATCAGCAACGCAAGCGGGGCGTCTCTGACCCTGGGGGCGGGGGCGTCGCTGACCGGCACCGGCAACACGCTGACAAACAGCGGCAGCATCATCGTCGGCGATGGCGGCAGCGTGGAAGACGCCGGCGCGATCAGCAACACCGCCAGCGGCAGCATCACGTTCACCGGCTCCGGCGTGCTGAACGCCGACAGCGACAACAGCGGCGAAGGGCTGACCAACGCCGGTGCGATCTCGACCCAGGACGGCGGCAGCGACACGCTGACCCTGGGCAACGGCAGCGGCGACAGCTTTACCAATACCGCGGGCGGCAGCCTCAGCATCGGCGCGGGCGACCAACTGGACGGCAGCGGCACGGTGCTGACCAACAGCGGCACGGCGGGGGCGGCGGCCACCATCACAGTGGGGGATGGCGCGCGCCTGTCGGTGGCGCAGCTGGACAACGGTGCCTACGGGGAAGTCACCAACGCGGGCACCATCAGCACCAGCCTCGGCACGATCAGCAATGCGGCGGACGGGGTGCTGGAGAACACCGCCAGCGGCACGATTTCCGACAATGTGGGGACATCGGGCAGCTTTACCAATGCTGGTATCGTAAGCGGCACAACCTCCGTTCTGGCGGGGACGGCCAGCAGCTCCGGCACGCTGAGCGGCGATGTGACGGTTGCGGCGGGCGCGGAACTGACCACCAGCGGCAGTGCCGGGGCGGTGGATAATGGCGGCACGGTCAGCGTCACCGGCGGCAGCGTT
>JABXIA010000260.1 GCA_013373325.1 Paracoccaceae bacterium | reverse complement strand
GACGCGGGCGCCGGGCTGGAGGCGAAGCCGTCGGCCACCTTCGAGGCGCCGCGCCGCTCCACCCTGATGGCGAGCGACCGCAACGGTCAGGTCTATGTCGCAGGGCATGACATCTACCGGGTCGATCCGTCGAACGGCGCGACCGAGGTGGCGATTGCCAATGCCAGCTGGGACCGCCCCGCCTACAGCCCGCCGGATGTGCTGGCGTTCTGGCCCACCGGCAGCCAGAACGACGAGATGCTGCTGATGTATACCGCAGCGGTGTTTACGGACGAAACCCAGCAGGAGATGGCGGATTTTGTCTGGGGATATCAGTCGGTTGATCTGACCAGCGGGGAAACCGAGATCGCCGATTTTGCGTCCTTCGAGGTGCTGATGTTCTCGGCGGTGCGCAGTGCGGTGGATCCCAAGCACCTCTATGGCGTCTATACGCAGCTGTCCAAGCACAACCTTGAGACAAAGGAGCTGGTGAAGCGGGTGGACCTGCCGCACACCTATTACGTCATCAATGTCTCCAGCGACGGGAAAGAAATCTACGTCGCGGGCACCAATGACGACATCGGCGTCTATGACAGCGAGACGCTGGAGCGGGTGGGCGAGATCCGGATGCCCTCGGGCGGGGATATGTCCGTCTCCACCCTGCATGTCGTGCCGCAGGGATGACCGGGCCTGCTGCCAAACTCTCCCCCCAGCCGGGCGGCACTGCTGCCGCCCGGACCTGGCCGCGTCTGCCTTCACGTGCGGGCGCGGCGCTTTTCACACCCGCCACCGCAGCTTGGCTGCTGCCGCTGTTGCGACCGCACCGGCGACGGCTGGCAGTGCTTCTGCTGATCAGTTTTGCTGCGGCCACGATTGGCCTGCTGCCGCCCTATATCAGCAAGCTGGTGATCGACCAGGGGCTGATGGCGGGGGACACGGCGCAGCTGTTGATCTGGTCCGCGGCGTTGTTCGGGATCGGCCTGCTGGCCACCGGCACCGGGGCACTCAGCAACATCCTGCATATGCGCGCGTCAGTGCACATGCTGGCGCGGATGCGGAAGCGGCTGCTGTCGCGGCTGGCAGCAAAGCCTGCCGGGTGGTTTGCCGCCCAGCGCGCAGGCGAGCTGCTCGCACGGATTGATGGCGACGCGGCAGAAGTGCAGAAGTTTGCCTTCAACGCGGTGCTGGGCGGCTCTTCGGCGCTGATCCGGCTGATGGGCGGCTCTGCGATGCTGATGGTGCTGGACTGGCGGCTGGGGCTGCTGACGGCACTCCTAGCCCCGGCAGAGCTGCTGTTTCTGGTCTGGGCACGGCCCCGGACCGAACGCCACGCCTCAGCAGTGCGCGAGATGCAAGGACGATATTCAGCGGGGCTGTCGGAAACGCTGTTCGGCCTGCCTGCGCTGCAGGCCGCCCGCGGCGCAGGATGGGCGCAGCGGCGCAGCCTGCGGGATCACGCCGGGCTGAGCCAGAGGCTGATCGCGCAGAACCTGTGGGGAGAGTTTACCCGCGCGGTGCCGGTGCTGCTGTCGGCGCTGACCCGGTCGGCGATCTTTCTGGCGGGCGGGCTGATGGTGATCCGCGGCGAGTGGCCGCTGGGCTCACTGATCGCCTTTGTGGCCTACATGGGCTTTATGACCGGGCCGATGCAGTCGCTTCTTGGCCTCTGGCACGCACAGGCACGGGTCAAAGCGGCCGCAGCACGGCTGGATACGGTGATGCAATCTCCCCCTACCCTTTCTGACCGTTTTTCCCCTTCTGGCTATGTGCTGCAACTGCACAACGTAACCGTCTCCCGCGGTGAGGCTGCACCTTTGGGACCGGTCACCCTGTGCCTTCCCGAGGGTGTCCGGGTGGCCCTGAAGGGGGCCAGCGGTTCGGGCAAGACATCGCTCCTGTCTGTGCTCTGCGGGCGGGCACGCCCCATGGCCGGGCGAGTGGCTCTGGGCGGTGCGGACTTGCGCCTGCTGACCGGCAGCTGCTTGCCAGATCGGGTCGCCTATGCGGGGCAGCGGCCCTTCACTGTGCGGGCCAGTCTGCGGGGCAACCTGTTCCAAAGCCGCGCCTATTGGGCCAAGCCTGAGAATGAAGCGCGGGTGTGGCAGTTGCTGGAGCTGTTTGGCTTGGCGGACAGGTTCAGCGGGCCTGAAGGCCTTGACACTATGCTGGGCGAAAGCGGGCTCACGCTGTCTGGAGGTGAACGCCAGCGGCTGTGCCTTTTGCGGGTGCTTCTGGCACCGTTTGATATCCTGATCCTGGATGAAGCGCTGTCGGAAGTGGACCCAGCCACTGCGGCTCGGATCCTGGCGCACATCGACGACGCCTTTCCCCGCACCACTCGCATCCTGACCGCCCATGGCGGTGCGGCGGCAAGCGGGAGTTTCGACATGGAGATCGACCTGGCAGAGGTGACGGCATGACACAAACACCACTGATAGCGCTGATCGACGGGCCTCTGGCGGCAGGCACCCCAGGCCTTGCACGCCGCGTGGATTTGTGCGCCGTGCACCCGAAAGCGGCAGAAAGCCCGGCGGCACTGCATGCCAGCTGCATGACCGCTGCCATCCGCGTAAATGCGCCAGACGCGCGGATCCTTGGGCTCAGTGTCTTTGCGGGCCACTTGACCACCTCACTTGCCACTGTGGCGGAAGCATTGCACCAGGCTGCGGGGTCAGAAGCGGAAATCGTTCACTGTTCCTTTGGCCATGGTCAGGCAAGTCCGCTGATGGCAGAGGCGGTGGCTGCGGTGCTGGCAGCGGGAAAGCTGCTGGTGGCCTCTGCGCCGGCGCGTGGTGCGCCGGTTTTTCCAGCGGGGTGCGCGGGCGTGCTACCGGTGCAAGGTGATGCCCGTTGCAGCAGCAGCCAATGGTCGCTGCTGAACTTGCCCGGCGCACAATACGGCGCCTGCCCGGGCGCTCCCGGCGCGCCGGTCCGGGGCGCCAGCCTGGCGGCGGCGCATTTCACCGGACTGCTGGCCCGGGCCTGCCTGAACGGCGGCGTTGAGAAGATGCTGCAAAACCCGTCCTTCACCGGCCGCGAACGCATCGGGACCAAAGGCCCGCGTGCTGCATGACCGGCTTTGACAATTGGAACAGCACGCTGCGCGCCAATTGCGGCCACTATTATGCGACCCCGGATCAGGCTTCAGGAAATTGGGCGGGGACCTTTGACCTTCACCAGCGAAGCGGCGTTGATGTGGCCGAAATCCGCTGCCCGCCGGCCCGCATTGAGCGCACCCGCAAGGGCATCTTGCGTGACGATCAGGAGCACTTCTTTTTGCTGCGTCAGCTGGAGGGGGAAACAGGCATCCATCATGCAGGCCGCGAGACGCTGCTGATGCCCGGGGAGTTTCTTCTGCTCGATTCCACCCGCCCGGCGGAACTGAGCATCACCGGCCAGCCTGCCGCCTTTCTGTCGGCGCATCTGCCGCGAGCACTGGTTTTGGAAACGCGCCGGGAGATGCCCGCGGCAGGCCGCAAGATCAATTCAGCGCATCCGCTGCATGCCAGCCTGTGCGGGTTGCTGGATGCCGCCGGAGCAGATGACAATGCAGATTACATATTTGAGTTGGTGCCATTGGCCTTTTCAAAGGCAGGAGCACGCCCGGGGGCAGGAAGCCTCGGCGGCCGCACGCACCGGTTCCGGCTCATACACGAGACCCTGGAGCATCTCAGCAGTGATCCGCATCTGTCTCTCGACATTCTGGCCACCCGCGCAGGACTGTCGCGGCGCCAGTTACAGCGGGAGTTTCAAGATAACGGAACCACCTTCACCAACTGCCTCACCCGCGCAAGGCTGGCTGTGGTGACCGGCAAGCTGCGCCACGCGGCGCGGCAGGGCGCCCGGGTACCGATTGCCCAGATCGCCTATGGCGCCGGGTTTGGCGACATCTCCCATTTCAACCGCGTCTTCCGCCAGAAATTGGGCTGTTCACCCCGCAGTTTCCTTCGCACATGCAAACTCAACGGCTTTTTGGCGCAGGACGCAAACTCTTTGTCACAGCCGTCCAAGACCTTGCCGCCGGGCCGTGGTTGTCTTTTCCAATCAAACCCGGCTGACGGATAAACAGGGAGAACGGCAATGGACTACCGGATGCTCATCAATGGCGAACAGGTTTCGGCGGAGCGCATGATCGACGTGATCAACCCGGCAACGGAGGAAGTGTTTGCCCGCGTGCCGCATGCCTCCGTGGCCCAGATGGAACAAGCGGTAGCCGCGGCCAAAGCAGCACAGAAGGCCTGGGCGGAAACCCCGATGGCCGATCGCCGCACCAAGGTCGAGGCACTGGCCGCCGCGATCGGCGAGGAAGCCGATGAACTGGCACGGCTGATCACGACGGAGCAGGGCAAGCCGCTGCCCGAGGCGCAGGGCGAGGTCGCCTGGTCGCAAGGCTATCTGGCGCATACCGCAACTTTGGAACTGCCGGACCGGGTTATTCAGGATGACGCCGAGTTCCGGATCGAAACCCGGCACAAGCCCCTTGGCGTGGTGGCAGGCATTATCGCCTGGAACTTTCCGCTTTTGCTTTGCTGCTGGAAGATCGGCCCGGCGCTGATGGCCGGAAATGCCATTGTTTTAAAGCCTGCACCGACCACGCCGGTTGCCGCGCTCAAGCTCGGCGAGATCTGCGCCCGGGTTTTTCCGGCCGGCCTCGTGAACATCATCACTGATGCAAATGACCTCGGCCCCAGGCTGACAGCGCATCCGGATGTGGCCAAAATCGGCTTTACCGGATCGTCGGAGACCGGCAAGCGGATCATGGCGAGCGCGGCGGATACCATGAAACGGGTGACGCTGGAGATGGGCGGCAACGACCCAGCCATCGTGCTGCCCGATGTGGACGTGAAAGCGGCAGCGGAAAAGGTCTATGGCGGGGCTTTCCTCAATGCAGGCCAGGTCTGCCTGGCGGTGAAACGCGCCTATGTTCACAGCGACATCTACGACGAGTTCTGCGCAGAACTGGCCGCCCTCGCCGGGCAAGCGGTGGTCGACGACGGGATGAAGCAAGGCACCACCATCGGCCCGATCCAGAACAAGGCGCAGTTCGAGAAGATCAAGGGCTTCCTGGAGGATGCGCGCGCCTGCGGCCAAATCATTGCAGGCGGCAACGCCAAGGATGGGCCAGGTTACTTCGTGCCGCCCACCATTGTGCGCGATGTGACCGACGGCCAGAAGATCGTAGACGAAGAGCAATTCGGCCCGGTTCTTCCAGTGATCCGCTTCGACAGCATCGATGATGTGGTCGCCCGCGCCAATGCCTCAGACTACGGGCTGGGCGGTTCCGTGCATTCTGCGGATACAGGCAAGGCCACAGAAATCGCCGGACGCATCGAATCCGGCACCATCTGGGTAAACCAGCAGCTGAACATCGGGCCGCATATCCCGATGGCAGGCTTCAAGGGCTCCGGCCTCGGCGTTGAGCAATCGGTCGAGGGCCTCGCCGAATATACCCAGATGCAGGTGATCAACGTCGCCCTCGGCTGACCTTTCTTCCCAAATCCGGCCGGGCTGTCTTATGGCGGCCCGGCCCGCTCTCCCAGCGCAGACCACCACGACTGGTCTGCAAACCGGCTTCTCCGCAACTGCTGACAGCCTTTCGCATGCGTGCGGGCCAAGTGAGCCGCCGTTCCGGCACATCGCGATCACGGCTATTCTGGTCTTCCCCCACTGAAGTGGTCCTCCGCTATGTTTAGTAAAACGGAGGAAACGCATGGCCAACAAGCGACCAAAGCCAGAAGAGATTGTCACGAAGTTGCGGCAGGTTGAAATACTGACCGCGCAAGGAATGCCGCGTC
>JABXIA010000350.1 GCA_013373325.1 Paracoccaceae bacterium | reverse complement strand
TCGGGGACGTCAATCGCGACCTGCAGCTGCTGGCCGGGCTGGGTGACGCTGGCGTGGGCGAGGCCCAGGGCACGCAGCGGGGTGCGGCCCCGGTCGCCTGCCACGGGCTGGATCACGGTGGCGGTCACATAGGCGCCGCTGCCCCAATCCTGCGTCACCTCCAGCGGGATCACGGTTTCGCCGGCGGGGACCTCCACCGCCATGCGGTGGATCAGATGGTTGGAGACCACCGAGACAAGCGCCGTGCCTGCGGCCTGAGGGACGATGCGCAGGCGGGCGGTGTCGCCGGGGGTGTAGCTTTCGCTATCCAGTGACAGCTCCAGCTGGGCGGGCGTTTCAGAGCTGCCTTCGGGCGCGTACCAGCCGGCATAGAAGTCATAGGCGGCGGAGGCATATTCGCCATCAAGGCGTTCCACCACCAGTTCATAGCGGCCCCAATCGACGGGCTGGGAGAGCGGCAGCGGGTCGCTGCCTAGCTGCGCCTCGCCGGTGGCGATGCGGGTGCGCCGGGTGATGGGCTCCCAGTTCCAGTTGCCGTAGAGCTGAAACCACTGGTAGCGGGTCTCGACCCGGTTCAGGGTCCATTTGACCCGCATCGGCATGGGTTGCAGGTCCGGGGCCAGCGCGATGAGCGCGAAACCTGCCTCGGAGCCTTCTGCCGCGACCTCGTCAAACATGGGTTTGATGCCAATGACCGGACCGGACGGGCGGACCGGCAATTCCATGGAGCGCTCCACCGGGCGGGCAGATCCGTCAGCCACACGGGTGGTGAGAGTGGCGAGCAGCGGCTTACCCTCAGCCGGTGTGGCGGCGGGGAGGCTGGCGGCAATGACAGCGCTGCCGTCTGTGCCGGTTTCTTCGCCTCCGAAATACTCAGTCTGGGCGGAGGAGGCCTCGTCATAGCGGCCAAAGCGGAAGCCGGGCCACTGTTCGAGAGTGCTGGCGGCGGTAAGGCGGAGGCTGCCCTCCACCTTCAGGCCCGCGCCGGGGGCACCGAACAAGTAGTCGGCTTGCAGATCAATCTGGACTGCACCGCCGGGCTGGAGGGCGTCTGCGTTGGCAACCTGCTGGGTAAAGTCGATGCGCTCAGGCAGGAAATCCTCGACCAGGATCTGGCGGCTGGCCAGCGCCGGTGCCTTGAGGTCGCTCTTGACTTCGATCCGCCAGGTGCCGCGCGGGGCGGCTGGACCGGTGGCAAGGGCAAAGACATGGCCGCCCTGATGGCCTGCGGCGGAGGTCTGTCGGGTGTATTCCACCCCGTCCGGGCGCAACAGGATTGCGGTCAGCGGCAGACCGTCGATGGCTTGCGCCTTGCTGTCACGGGCCAGCGCGGTCACATGCACGGTTTCGCCCGCGCGGAAAGCGCCGCGGGTGGTGGCCAGGAACACATCCACCGGTCCCGGTGCGGGACGGCCCGAAACGCCACGGTCCGACAGGTCAAAGGCGGCGTCATTCAAGGGCAGGAAAGTGAAGTCGCCCTCCCCTGCCCGCGCAGTGATCAGCGCCGGCGCCGCGCCGCCGGTGCCGCGGGTGAGGCCGGGTGCGAAATGCACATAGCCGCTGGCGTCGCTGGTTTGCGTTGCCAGCACTTCGTTGGCGGAGGAGATCAGGCTGACATCTGCGCCCGCTTGCGGTTTGGCATCTGCAAGCGATTGCACTTGCACATGAAGGCCATCGCTGCCGGACATGGTGCTGAGGCCAAGGCCGGTCAGCACGAACCATTGGGTGGCGCCGGCATCGTCATAGGGATCAGCGCCCGGCACCCGGGCGGTGAGGGCGTAAAGCCCCGGCGTCTTTTGCCCGGACAGCGCATCGTCCAGCGGCAGGCGGCTGGTCATCATCTGGTTGATGGCGGTGTCGACACTGGCACTGCCGGTCCAGATTTCCTCTGCAATACTCGCAGCGAAATGCTCATCCTCCCATTGGGAGAGCGGCTTGGCAAAGTACCCCTCCTGCAGGGTGCGCAGCACATTGCGGCTGCTGACCCGGCGCAGGCGCAGGTCCAGGTCTGTGACATTCACCGTCTCCACCGGCAGCGCGGCCTGACCGCCCGCGGGCAGCACATAGGCGCGGCCCGGGAAGCGGACCTGCGGGGACCGGTCGCGGACATAGTGGGTCAGTTCCACATCCTTCAGCAGCTGCTCGCCGCTGGCCGCAGGCAGGCCGCGGCGCAGGGTGATGCGGTAGCGCTTGCCGTGCTCCACCCCGTCCACACACAGCTGGCGGCCCTGGGCGGTGACGGCGAGACTGGCCTCATCCATACGGACGTAATTTTCGTAATCGGTGCCGGCCTGTTCCAGATCTTCCGAGAACTCGGCGCAGATGCGCGGCGCAGCGCTGTCGCTTTCCACCGTGCTCGAGGTGACGCGGAAGCCGTATTTGCGGATCGCATAGTTCAGCAGTTCGGCATTGGCCTTGAGCGGAATGATCTCCTCTGCCAGATGCAGGAGCGGCAGCATGTCCCGCCCGCGGCCCAGCGTCTCAACCGCCTCTGCTGCCTGACGCAGCGCCCGGGCCTGCGCCTCGGGCGCCGCGGCCCGCAAGTACCCGTTCAGCGCTGCGGAAAACGCCTGAGCGCGCAGGCGGCGCTGCTGGCTGCGGCTGTTGCTGTCCTTGGCGGCGGCGAGCAGATATCCTGAGAATGCGGTCCAATCCGCGGCCTCATCCTGCAGCACAACGGCCTGGGCCATCCAGCGCAGTGCAGCCAGGGGCTCACCGTCCCGCCGCAGGCTGAGGGCGGCGGCGCGGGCCGTGTCTGCATCATCGGTGTCCAGCGGATAGTCCAGACCCAGGGAGCGGGAAAGGCCGGCTGCGCGCTGCAGCTCCTGTTCCGGCAGGAAACCCAGCCGCGCAGCGCGGGGGGCTGCCGCCGCGGCCAGCCCGGGCGCGGCAGGCTGTTTCACCGCAGACAGGGCGCCGGCATAGGGGCTGGACTGCTCCAGAGCCGATTTCGGAAAGCAGGCGTTCGCCCGTTGGTTGAAGACAAAGCCCGCGCAGTCCGCCTGCGCCGCGCAGGCCCGGGCACAGGAGGCGGCGTCTGTATCAAACAGCGGCTGCAGATCAGAGCCGAAAAAATCGGTATCCGCGTAGGCCCGGTAACGAAACTCAGGAACCGCCTGCTGCGCCTGAGCAGCTGGCAGAAACGCAACAAAAGCAATAAAATAGAGAAAAGCAGAAGCAAACAGACGCGGCATGGCACCCTCCAATACTGGAGGCAGGCTGGCACGGGCTTAACGTCATAGCAAGATTCCTCAGCGTAACAAAAAGAGAGAGCAGCACGGCTGCCCTGCGCGCAGAAATTGCTGCGCGCCTTTTTGTGGTGATGGATTGCGGAGTTCGCAGGGATGAGCCTTGCCGACAAACTGGCGGAGGAACGGCGGGCACGGCTCGCTGCCGAACGGCTGCTTGAGCTGAAGCAGGCTGAGCTGTCCGCTGCCAACCGCAAGCTGGGCCGCCACGCGCTGGCGCTGACCAAGCAGATCGGCCAGACCCAGGCCGAGGTCGCCACCGTGCGGGATGAAAACGCCAAGGTGAAATCCGACCTGCACACGGCCAATGAGAAGATCGAGACCGCAGAGCGGCGGCTGTGGCATTCAATCCAGGCGTTTCAGGACGGGTTTGCCTTTTTTGACGCAGCCGGGCACCTGATTGGTGCCAATACCGCCTACCTCAACATCTTTGACGGGCTGGAAGAGGTCACGCCTGGCATCACCTATGAGCGGATCCTGGAGCTGCTGATCGAAGAGGGGCTGATCAGCACCGGCAGCATGAAGGCCCGCGACTGGCATGCGATGATGTCGGAGCGCTGGCATTGCGATTCCCCGGAACCAGTGGTGGTCCAGCTCTGGGATGAACGGTACCTGCGGCTGATCGACCAGCGCGGCCACGGCGGCGATGTGGTGACACTGGCGCTCGATATCACCTCGACCGTGCGCTATGAGCAGGAGCTGCAGGATGCCCGCGCAAGGGCCGAGGCGGCAAACCGCGCCAAATCCGCCTTCCTCGCCAATATGAGCCATGAGATCCGCACCCCGATGAACGGGGTGGTCGGCATGGCCGAACTGCTGAACGATACCGAACTGGACGATGAGCAGCGGCTTTATGCCAAGACGATCAAGAACTCGGGCGAGGCGCTGCTGGTCATCATCAACGACGTGCTGGATTACTCCAAGATCGAGGCTGACAAGCTGGAGCTGCACCCGCAGGAGTTTGATCTGGAGCGCAGCCTGCATGAGGTTGTGATGCTGCTGCAGCCCACTGCCCGCGACAAGGGTCTGGCGCTGCTGGTGGATTACGACCTGTTCCTGCCGACGCGGCTCGTGGGCGACCCGGGCCGGATCCGGCAGGTGCTGACAAACCTGGCCGGCAATGCGGTGAAATTCACCAAGGAGGGCCATGTGACCCTGCGGGTGACCGGTATAGCCTCGCCTGAAAACGGGCAATGCGCGGTGCATGTCACCATCGAGGACACCGGCATCGGCATTCCGGCAGAGAAGCTGGAGCATGTGTTCGGCGAATTCAACCAGGTCGAGGATGAACGCAACCGCAAGTTCGAGGGCACCGGGCTGGGGCTGGCGATCTCCAAGCGGCTGATCGAGATGATGGGCGGCGAGATCTGGGTCGAAAGCGAAGAGGGCAAGGGCTCGTGTTTCGGCTTCCGGCTGCCGCTGCCTGTGGCTGGCGGCGCGGCAGAACAGACGTTGCCGAAGCTGCCCGGAAACCTGCAGCATGTGCTGCTGGTGGACGATGTGCCGCTGAACTGCGAAATCCTGCAGAAACACTTGCAGATGCTGGGCCTCAAGGTGACTACGGCCGGCACCGCGGCGGAGGCGCTGGCAGCGATGCAGGGCGGTATCAGCCTGGTGCTGAGCGGCCATAACCTGCCGGGGCTGGACGGCTTGCAGCTGGCCCGAGACCTCAGGTCCTATGGGTGGACCGGAGTGCCGGTCCTGCTGCTGAACTCCAGCCCGCATACTCCCATCGGTTCCGATCTGCGGCAGCTGGTCAGCGGCGTTCTTCAAAGCCCGGCCCCGCGCGATGACCTGTTCAGCCAGCTGGCCCGCCTGGGCAGCGGCACCACGGATCCGGATGCGCCCCCCGCGGCAGCTGCTGCCGCCGCGCCAGCAGCCCCTGCGCCGGCGCCTGAGACCGCGGTGCCTCACGCGCCAGACGCCGCGGTGGCGGCGGCACCGGCAGCTCAGGCCGCTCCGGCCGCGCCCGCAGCTCCCGCAGCTCCCGCGATCCGCAAAATGCGGGTGCTGGCAGCGGAGGACAACAAGACCAACCAGCTGGTGTTCCGCAAGATCGTGAAGGAGCTGAACATCGAGCTGCAGTTTGCCGGCAACGGGCTGGAGGCGGTGGAAGCCTTCAAGACCTACCATCCCGACCTGATCTTCATGGACATCTCGATGCCGATGATGGACGGCAAGCAGGCCACGATGGAGATCCGCAAGCTGGAAGCGGGGACCGGCCGCCATGTGCCGGTGGTGGCGCTGACCGCACACGCGATGGCAGGCGATTCCGAAGGTATTCTGGCCGCTGGGCTGGACCATTACCTGACCAAGCCGCTGCGCAAGGCGCTGATCCACGAGCAGATCCGCGGCCACGCGCCTGCAGGCATCCAGCCGGTGGAGACGGAGAATGCCCCTGCCCAGGCCGCAGCGGGCGGCGCGCCCTGACCCCGAACCGGCACGGGCACCTGCTGCCCCCCGATGCTTCCACCCGACGCTGACGCTCATGCGCCCGCGGGCATATCCTGCTGCACGGCAAAGCCGCTCTCGCATGATGCCCCGCCAATTGCGGTCGGGCAGCATGGCGGCTCGACCACGCTCCGCATCGCTATACGGATCCGCAGCCGCCGCCACAGCGGGGACCGGCTGCGGCTTGACTGTGTAAAGTTTGCAAGACAGCCAGAGGCAATGCTCCCGCGCCCGCGGGCGCACCGGCTGCGCCGGAGACGCCCTTGTGCGGCCTTGGGCCCGGCAGCGCGCGGAACGCGCGCTGCC
>JABXIA010000275.1 GCA_013373325.1 Paracoccaceae bacterium | reverse complement strand
CTGGTGCAGCGGCGACAGCGCCGCGCCCTCGCCGACAAAGGCACCCAGTTCGGTCATCTCGGCGATCACCATCGCCACCACTTCCAGCGCATAAACCGCGTCCGCCGAAAACTCGCGCGCTTCTCTGGATTGCACAACCAGCACGCCCAGCATCTCGCCCAGACGCTGCACCGGCACGCCCAGGAAGGAGGAAAACCGCTCTTCCCCGGTTTCCGGCATATAGCGGAAACCCTTGGCATTGGGCGCATCCGGCGTGTTCACCACCTTGCCGTATCTGGCAACGCGGCCCACCAGGCCCTCGCCGATCCGCATCCGGGTCTGGTGCACCGATTCGGTGTTCAGGCCCTCTGTCGCGCACAGCTCCAGCGTCTCATCATCGCGGAACAGATAGACCGAGCACACCTCAGTTCCCATGCTGTCGGCGATCAGATGGGTGATCTTGTCGAGCCGTGCCTGGCCGGCATCATCGCCCGCCATCGCCTCGCGTAAACGAACCAGAAGCTTCCGGCTTTCGGATTCCGTGGTATCGGCCATTCTCACCCTCTCCCGAGGTTTCTTCCCCGCACGCTGCCGCCCTGATTGCTCTCTGGAAACGGACACCGCCCAGAGTAGTACGCCAGCGCTCTCTCCTCTACCCACTTGTCCCACCCCGGCGGAAAAAGTCCAAGTGTTTTTGCAGCATTGCCTGCAATCAAAGCATCCTGCCCGGCCCATAGGCCAAACACCGCCCGCCACCGGTCAGACATGACAAAGGCGCCTGAACGGCGCCCTTGCGTGTCTCGTGATACTGTTTTGAAAAGAAGCGCTTAGCTTGCTTTCTCCAGCTCGAACGCATCATGCAGCGCCTGCACGGCCAGCTCCATGTACTTGCGGTCGATCAGCACCGAGATCTTGATCTCGGAGGTGGTGATCACCTTGATGTTGATGCCCTCATCCGACAGCACCTTGAACATCTTGGCCGCCACACCGGACTGCGAGCGCATGCCGATGCCGACCACCGAAACCTTGGCCACATCCTTGTCAGCCAGCAGTTCCGCATAATTCAGCTCGCCCTGCTCCTTGATCGCCAGCAGCGCCTTTTCGGCACGCGCCACCTGATCGGTCGGGCAGGAGAAGGTCATGTCGGTGCGGCCATCTTCCGAGACATCCTGCACGATCATATCGACATTCACCCCCGCCTCGGACAGCGTGGTAAAGATCGTCGCCGCGATCCCCGGGCGGTCGGCCACCGACTGCACGGTCAGCTTGGCCTCATCGCGGGAGTAGGCAACGCCGTTTACAACATTGGATTCCATGATTTCCTCCTCGTCGCAGACCAGGGTTCCGGCCTCGTCGGACTGTTCCTCAAAGCTCGACAGCACGCGCAGTTTCACATTGTAGCGCATCGCCAGTTCAACCGAGCGTGTTTGCAGCACCTTGGCCCCCAGCGAGGCCAGCTCCAGCATTTCCTCAAACGCAATCTTGTCCAGCTTGCGCGCCTTGCCGCAGATCCGCGGGTCGGTGGTATAGACGCCGTCCACATCGGTGTAGATATCGCAGCGTTCCGCATCAAACGCGGCGGCAAAAGCCACTGCAGTGGTGTCGGACCCGCCGCGGCCCAGGGTGGTGATGCGGCCCTCTGGGCTGATGCCCTGGAAACCGGCAACAACCGCGACCTTCATGCCCTCGGCAAACTTGGCATTGATGTTTTCCGGCGGGATTTCCTCGATCCGGGCCTGGCTGTGCGCTGAGCTGGTCTTAAGCGGCACCTGCCAGCCCTGCCAGCTGCGCGCCGGGATATCCATCTCCTGCAGCGTCAGCGCCATCAGGCCCGCGGTCACGTTTTCGCCCGAGGATACAACGGCATCATACTCGCGCGCGTCATACAGCGGCGAGGTCTCACCGACCCAGCCCACCAGCTCGTTGGTCTTGCCGGACATGGCAGAGACGATGACGATCACGTCATAGCCCTTGGCCACCTCAACGCCGACGCGTTTGGCGGCGCGGCGGATGCGGTCCAGGTTGGCGACAGACGTGCCGCCGAATTTCATCACAAGTACGGGCATATGGAACGGGTCTCCCTGCGCTTGCGGGTTTCGGTCCCGTGCCTCATATGCGAGCCGCCCCCCAAGGGCAAGGGCGCACGGGCCTTCCCGGCAAGGAAGCTGCGGAGCTGCCAGAGATTTCTGCGCGGCAAAGCGCCACAGAGCGCCGCCGGCGCAACATCTGCCAATTCCGTGCTCTCAGCGCGGGCAATATGCCCGCTCCCCTGCAAAAGCGCCGCCTGCCGCGCGCTCAGGCGCGCCAGAACCGAACCGTCAGGATCGCATATACCGCCATCAGCTCCAGCCGCCCGATCAGCATCGCCACGCTCAGGATCCACTTGGCCGGATCATTGAGGGTCGAAAAATTGCCCGCAGGCCCGATGATATCGCCCAGCCCCGGCCCGATATTGGCCACCGCCGTTGCGGCGCCGGACACCGCTGTCACGAAATCCAGCCCGGTCAGCGCCAGCATCCAGGCGATGATGCCCAGCGTCACCACGAAGAACATAAAGAAGGAAATCACCGAACTCAGCACATCAGCATCCACCGGCCGCCCCTCGTATCGGGTCTGGAACACCCCGTGCGGCGATCGGATGCGCTGGATCTGCACCTTGATCGAGGCAAACAGAAGCTGATAGCGGAATATTTTCACCGAACAGGCCGTGGATCCCGCGCAGCCCCCGATCAGGCCGGTGAAGAAGAAGATCATCACCAGGAAGCTGCCCCATTGCATGTAATCCGCGCTGGCATAGCCGGTCCCGGACATGATCGAGGTGATGTTGAACAGGGCGGAGCGCAGCGCTTCTTCGCCGCCATGCGGACGCGCGTAGTACAGCACGCCCGCCGCCACCGCGACCAGCAGCCCCAGAGTCATCATGAAACCGCGGATCTGACTGTCGCGCAGCAGCGGGGTCCCGTGGCCATTGATCAGCTGCACATAGCGCACGAACGGCAATGCCGCCAAAATCATGAAGACAGTGGCTGCGTATTCCACCGGCCCGGCGAAGGCCCCGAAAGAGGCATCGTAATTGGCAAATCCGCCGGTCGCGATTGTGGTCATCGAATGCACCAGTGCATCAAACGGCCCCATGCCCATCATCATGTAGACCAGCATGCAGGCCCCGGTCAGCGACACATAAATCAGCGATATCTGCTTGGCGATCGCCTGCGCCCGCGGCAGGATCTTCCCGAAGGTGTCAAAGCTCTCGGATTTGAAGATCTGCATGCCGCCGACCCGCAGTTCGGGCAGGAACACCATTGCAACCACAATGATGCCGATGCCGCCCAGCCATTGCAGGATGCCGCGCCAGAGCAGCAGCCCGCGCGGCAGATCATCCAGACCGGAAATAACGGTTGAGCCGGTGGTGGTCAGGCCGGACATTGCCTCGAAAAACGCATCGACAAACCGCAGCTCGGTTGCCCCCAGCATCAAGGGCACGGCCCCGAACAGCGGCAGCGCCACCCAGACCAGCGTGGTCAGAAGGAAGGTCTGGCGGATGCTCAGCCCCTCCTTCACCCCGTTGGCACAGCTAAGCGACAAGAGCCCGCCCACCAGCACGGTGAACACGGCACTCTCCAGGAACACGGGCCACTCGCCCCGGCCATCATAAAGATCGACCAGCAGCGGGAACACCATCATGGCTCCCAGAATGACGACCAGCAGGCCGATGACATACCCAACCGGGCGGAGATCCAACATGCGGCGCAGCGTTGGCCCCCCGCGCAGCCAGTGTCAAGTGGGCGGCGTCAGTCGTTGCTGCCGCCGGTGCCCGCTGCGTTGCGCTGCGGCATCTGCGGCGGGGTGGACGGCTTGCGCGGGCGTTTGGACGGCTCGCCTTGCGGCTTTTGCACTTTGGAACTTGCAGGGGCCACGGTTGCTTGGACCGCTGCCGACTTGGCCACGGGCGCTGCTGTTACACCGCCGGCACCTTTTGACCCTTCCCGCGCGCCTTCGCCGCGGCGGGCGGAGACGCTGCGGAACTCCGCAGGCTTCGCCTGCGCCTTTTCCCCGGCCGTTTTTCCGTTTGAGCTGACGGGGTCAGCAGCAGGCGCAGATTTCACCGTTTCCTTGACCGCTTCGGCCCTGGCCGCTGCCTGTTGCGGTGCCTCTGGCTTTGCGGCCGCCGGTTTGACAGCCTCCGGCTTGGGCTCCGCAGCCGCTTCAGCCGGCTTCGGAGCAACCCGTTTGCGCACCGGTGCCTTGCGCGCGGTTGTCTTGCGGGCAACTGTCTTGCGCGCCGCGGGTTTGCGCGGGGCGGGCTTTTTGGACTTGGCTGCTGCCGGCGCATCGGCTTCCACCGCTGCTGCGGGCTCTGCTTCCGGCGCGTCCTCAGCTGCAGCAGCGGCATCCCCTGCCGCAACTGGAACACCCGCCTGCAACAGCCTCCGCTGAGCCTCCAGCATCGACTGCGCCAGCTGCATCTGCGCCAGCGGCGCCTGCAGCGCGGCCTCTGCCGCCTGGCGCCACAGCTTCAACTGCAGCCCGGCCGCATAGCCTGCCCATTCATGCGTCTTGACCGTCAGGCCCGGGAAATTGTGAAAGCTCGTCATTTGTTACTCCTAAAGTCCTGCACTGCACTTGCTCCGGGACGGCGCTGCGGTATCCGGGCAAAGACATACGGGAGCGGCCGCCGGGGGTGTCCCGGGCCTGATGCAGCGGAAAACGGGCCGTCAATTGCAGACACCTGCGCGCAAGCTCCCCTGGCCCCCGGCAGGACGGCCGGGGGGATTCGCATTGACGCTAGCATGAAGCGCTGCGTTGCGGCGTAAAAAATGCGGCAACGCAGAAATTGCCGGGAGGCCAACCGGATGACCTAGCGGAAACCCGCCTGAAAATCAGGCAGGCCGGCCCGTTTCAGCCCTGGTGGATAAGGGTTGCGAACAGTTTCGGGTCCAGGCTCATCGCCTTGAACAGGTCGCCTTGCGTCAGCACGCTGACCGCATCATGGCTGTGCAGGCTCTCCTGATGGCTCGCCACCACCCGGAAATCTCCAATCCGGTCATCCGCCTGCAGCGCCTCACAGAACAGCCGCGCCGCATCCTCGACAAAAATCGGGTTGGCGGCATTGAGCTCGGCAAAGGCCTGTTCGTCCTCGCGCTTGACCATCACCTGGGTTTCGGTCGGCACCGCCTTGCGGCACAGCTCGATCAGGTCCTCGAACCACAGGCAATCGCTGCCAGGCACCGACTGCACCGAAATCCGCGCCACGGAACGCTGCGAATGCGGCGTCGCCAATTGCCCCCGCGCCTGGCGGGCGTGCTCCGACAGCTCCAGCGAGCACGGGCAGGTCGAGGAATAGACGTAGTCCAGGTGCATGATCTTCTCGCGCACCCCGTCATGGTCCACCAGCTCCAGCGCAAAGTCGTAATACTGGTAGCCCCTGAGGCCGGAACGCAAGCTGCTGACCCGCGCCGGGAAGGAGAACCGCATCTGGATGCGCGCATCCGGACTGTCCAGGTCGCACAGGTAGTCATCCAGCGCGCTTGCCATCACCTCGAAGCTGAAAGTGCTTTCCGCGTGCTTGTAGAAGGTCCGCATGATCCGGGACATGTTGATGCCCTTCTTGCCCGCATCCAAGGACACGGTGCCGGTCACGCTGGTCTCCAGCGTCAGATCGCCATCATCACGGGTGTGGAAGCGGATCGGCAGGCGGAAGTTCGAAATCCCCACATGCTGGATCTGCTCTTTGGCGCCGCGGATCAGGCTGGTCGGCCCGTTCTGCAGGTCGGGCAGCGTCGCGCGGTAGGCTTCGTCGGATTTGAACTCCTCGGGGTAGGTCCGCGACAGTTCCGGATAGTTGCCGACCTCGCGGCCGGGCAGCAGCCGCGCCACCGCCGGGTCCAGCTCGGCGATCTCGGTCTCGGTCACGGTGCCGGCCCAGGCCCGCAGCACATCCAGCGCGGCGGCAGCGGCCTCGCGGTCCGGCGCCTCTGCAGCGTCGCGGTTGTGAATGTTCATCGGCGTTTCCCCCAGTGATACGGGCCCCATATAGGAGCCGGCAGGCCACCCTCATATACTGTTACGCGGCAATTTTCAAAACGGATCCGCCATTTGCGGCAGAACCGGCGCCTTAACGGACCCCAAGCACCTCTGCAAGCGTCCGCAAGCGGCGAGAGCGCGCCTTGTAATGCGGGGTGACCAGCACATAGGGGCGCTGCATCTCCAGCCCCGGGCCGTCCAGCCGGTGCAGCCTGCCCGCCCGGATTTCACCGCTCACCACCTTCTCTGGCAAAAGCGCGATGCCCAGCCCTGCCTGCACCAGCGACACCACCGAGGGCACCGACTGCCCGATGGCCGCCACCAGGCCGGGGCGCGCCATTCCATGCTGCGCAAAATACTGCCGCCAGCCCGGCACAGAGGCGATGGTTTCACCCCAGGCAACCTCCACCAGCGGCGCGCTGCCCAGTTCCGCCTGCGGATCCGCGCCGACGGGCACCAGCCGGTCGCTGAACAGCTCCCGGGTGCGGTGCTCGGGATGCTCGCCGCCATAGGTCAGCCGCGCATCAATGCCCTCGGCCTCCAGATCGATCCGGTCATCCTCGATCCTGAGCCGCACAGGCACATCAGGCCGCACCTCCGCAAAGGCTTTCAGACGCTCCGGCAGCCACAGCTGCGCCAGCGCAGGCGTGGCCGAGATCACCAGCGGCCGCCGGGTGCCGCCCTCGGTCAGCGCCTCGGTGAAGCTGGCGATCTCCGCCAGCGACATCGCCGCCTTCTGATAATAATCCCGCCCGGCATCGGTCAGCCGAACCTGGTTGGCGCGGCGGGTGAACAGCTTCAGCCCCAGCCACTCCTCCAGATTCTTCACCTGCATTGATACTGCGGCGGAGCTCACGCCCAGCTCTGCCCCGGCGGCCGAGAAGCTCCCGGTCCGGGCAGCGCATTCAAAGGCGCGCAGGGCGTTCAAGGGCGGCAGTTTCATGACGGCACAGTGCAAGAATTTCTTATGCTCGCCAAGATATTTTATAGTGGTCAGTTCCCCGCCCGGCGCGCAGGCTTGGGAAAACACCAAAGCCCCCAAGGAACACCCCATGCGCGATATTCTCGATCTCGACCGTTATCCGCTCGACCGCCCCGGCACCCCGGAATGGCAGGCCCTGGTGGACCGCTGCCGCGCCGAGCTGGCCGCCGACGGCATGTTCAGCCTCGAAGGGCTGATGAAGCCGGAGGTCGCCCAGGGCGCCGCCAATGCGCTTCAGGGCAAGTTCGAGACCGAAAGTTTTCACCACAAACGCTGGCACAACATCTACTTCAAGGACTCGGTCGACGGTCTGGCGCCGGACCACCCGGCCCTGCAAAAGGTTGAGACCTCGAATTTCACCCTGTGCGCCGACCAGTTCCCGGACTCGCCGGTGCTGCGCCTGTATGATTGGCCGCCCTTTGCGCAATTCCTTGCCGCCACCATGGACAAGCCTGCGCTCTACACCATGGACGACCCGCTGGCGCGGCTCAACATCATGTCATACGGCGCAAGCCAGGCGCTCAACTGGCATTTCGACCGCTCCGAATTCACCACCACCATGCTGCTGCAAGCACCCGAAGAAGGCGGCGAGTTCATCTACAGCCCGGAACTGCGCAAGGATGACGACCCGAACTACGAAGGCGTCGAGCGGCTGCTGGCGGGCCAAGACCCCAACATGCGCACGATCACCCTTGATCCCGGCACCCTCAACATTTTCCGCGGCAAGAACTCGCCGCACCGGGTCGGCACAGTCAAGGGGGACAAGACGCGGGTGATCGCCGTCTTCACCTTCTACGAAAACCCGGGCGTGCGGTTCACGGACGCGGAAAACATCGGCTTCTACGGCCGTGCCTCCTGACCCGGCATTTGTGCCAATAAAGAGAGGGGGCTGTCTGCCCCCTCTTGAGCCTGCGGCTCAATTCACCCCCGAGGATTTTTTCGGCCAGATGAATAACGGATCTTCCGGCCGAGGCGGTGCTACGCCTGCGAGGCTTCCAGGGCCGCCTTGAGGTCAGCGATCAGGTCGTCCGCATCCTCAAGGCCCACCGAGAAACGCACCAGGCCGGGAGTGATGCCCAGCTCGTCCTTCAGTTCATCCGTCAGCCGCTGGTGGGTGGTGGTTGCCGGATGGGTAGCAATTGACTTGGCGTCGCCCAGGTTGTTGGAGATCACCGGGATGGTCATCGCGTTCAAGAACTTGAACGCCGCCGCCTTGCCGCCCTTCAGGTCCAGCGACAAGACGGTGCCGCCCTTGCCGCCCAGCTGGGTCTGCACCAGCGCGTTCTGCGCGTGGTCCTTCAGCCCCGGGTAAATGGTGCGCTCCAGCGCCGGATGGCCGCTCAGCGCTTCTGCGATCTTCAGGGCGGTTTCAGCCTGGGCATTCACCCGCAGCGAAATGGTTTCCAGCCCCTTCAGCATCACCCAGGCATTGAACGGGCTGAGCGATCCGCCAGTGTGCTTCATATAGGGTTCCAGCGTGCCGCGGATGTAGTCCTTGGTGCCCAGCACCACTCCGCCCAGCGCCCGGCCCTGGCCGTCGATATGCTTGGTCGCGGAATAGATCACCACATCGGCGCCCTGCGCGATGGCGTTCGAGAACACCGGGGTGGAGAACACGTTGTCCACCACCACTATGGCGCCAACCGAATGCGCGATTTCCGCAACGCCCGCGATGTCGATCACCTCCAGCGTCGGGTTCGACATGCTCTCGAAGAACACCGCCTTGGTGTCCGGGCGCACGGCCGCCTTCCAGGCGTCGAGGTCGGTGCCGTCGATGAAGGTGACCTCAACCCCGAAGCGGCCCAGCACATCGGCCAGGATATAGTTGCAGGAGCCGAACAGCGCCTTGGCCGACACGATGTGGTCGCCGGCCTTCACCAGCGAGGTCAGCGCGCCGTTCACAGCCGCCATGCCGGAGGCGGTGGCAAAGGCGTCCTCGGCTTCTTCCAGCGCCGCGATGCGCTTTTCGAACATGTCGACGGTCGGGTTGCCGTAACGGGCATAGATGAACTCGTCCGGGCCGGTCTCGATGAACCGCGCCTCGGCCTGCTCGGCGGTCTCATAGACGAACCCTTGCGTCAGGAAAATCGCCTCGCTCACCTCGTTGTACTGGCTGCGGCGGGTGCCGCCATGCACCAGCGTGGTGCGCTTGTTCCAGTTGTCGCTCATCTCTTCTGTCTCCTCGCGCCCATAGCGCACAAAAAACCCCCATTCGGCCAAGCGAAAGGGGGTCCTTCACGTCCTGACCTCTTTAGCGGGATTGTTTAACGTGGCCCGCAAT
>JABXIA010000371.1 GCA_013373325.1 Paracoccaceae bacterium | reverse complement strand
CCGGAGTGGAAGTTCGAGTCTTCTCGACCGCACCAACTTTCCTGAAAAACGTATATATACCAGGCGTTTGAGTGTTGAGGTGTGGTTCTGTCCACCCTTGAGTACCGCCTTTGTTTTATGAGGGATTGGGAAGTGGGAGTGCCCGGTCGTCGGAAAAATGTTTGGGCTACGCCTTTGTCTCCTGCGCTTCTCCGTAAGAATGACCCAGGCGCACATGCCGTTCTCGGTCTCAAGCCCCGCTTCGGGCAGGTGTCGGACGGCATCGCGCTTCGGGGGAAGCCCATGCAGAACGGCTTTGTCGAAAGCTTCAACGGCCGCCTCAGGGACGAGTGCCTCAACGAGCACTTGTTCGCCGACCTGCCCCACGCCCGAAAGCTGATCGCGGCCTGGCGTGACGACTACAATCACCATTGCCCGCATACGAGCCTCGACGGGCTCACCCCGTGGGAGTATCATCAAAGGTCAGCAGAGGACCAATCCCTGAACAGCGCAAACTAATAGCCGCGGACTCTGCGGGGAGCACGTCATCACCTCAGTTGCTGAAGGTCAGCTGTCCTGCACAACTCCTGCTCTATACAGGCGCGGAAGTCCCGATTTTGCTCCAAAGCTCTTCAGCAACGACACCAACTGGCTGGTCCCTGCGTCTCATCTTGAAGATCATGGTCCGGCGAAGCGGGAACCCTTCCAGGTTTAGGGAAAGCAACGCCCCGGACCGCCGCTCCTCCACCGTCATGTGATCGGGCAAGCCGCCCCAGCCGAGGCCTGCAAGGATCACCTGCTTCTTGGCTGCGAGGTCTGAAACTGTCCATTTCAGCCCGCCCGGCAGAAGGTCCCGGCTCTGTTCATGGGCTGTGCCGCCTGTGCCGGCAGCGACCACCTGCACATGGCTTTGCATTTCGGATGCGGACAAGGCCCGGGAACCGGCGGGCAGTCCCAGGCCGGGAGCGGCCACCGGCCGGATCGTGATCTCAGCAACCGGCTCTGCCTCCACTGCGTCCAGCGGGACCCCGTCAAGAGAGGCGAGCGCGATATCCGCCTTGCCCTCCATCAGCCGGGCAATCGGGCCGCCCATCATTTCCATCCGCAGCCGCAGGTGGGTTGCCGGGTGGCTCCGCCCGGTATCTGCAAGCGCAGGAAGCAGGGGGGCCAGATCCATTGTTGCGCTGACAGCAATTGTCAGTTCCGGCTCTTCACGGGCGCGCAGGCGGGATGCAGTGGCGCGCAGCCCTTGCATCTGCCGCAGCACCCGGGAGGCTTCGCGGTAGAAAATTTCTCCTGCCGGGGTGAGCGCGGGGCGGTAGGCTTCGCGGCTGAGCAGCTCCAGTTCCAGCTCCTCTTCCAGCTGGCGGATTGTGTGGCTGATGGCGGATTGTGATTTGTTCAGGCGCTCCGCCGCGCCGCGGAATGTGCCGGTTGCGACAATGGCATCCAGGGCAATGAGCTGGTCGTGTTTCATGAGCTTCCAAGTTGATCGATTTTTCTGATCATAATGCTGAAAACTCAATATTATCAATAAATCATATCAGGAGGTAGTCAAAGGGCATCACCAACCAAAGGAGACTGTTATGAAGCTCTACTACAAACCCGGTGCCTGCCCGCTGGCCAGCCATATCGCCCTGTATGAAACCGGCCGCCCGTTTGAAATCGAAGCCGTCGACACCGCGGCGGGACGGACCGAAAGCGGCGCGGACTACCATGCGGTAAACCCCAAAGGCTATGTTCCGGCCCTGGGCCTGGACGATGGCAGCATTTTGACTGAAGGGGCAGCGGTTCTGCAGTATATCGCGGACAACCACCCGGAGGCAGGCCTGGCGCCGGCGGCTGGCACCCTGGCCCGCGCCCGGATGCAGGAACAGCTCAACTGGATCGGGACCGAGCTGCACAAGGCCTTTGGCCCGCTGTTCCGCGAGGGCACATCCGAGGCCGGCAAGGATGCCGCGCGTACCGCTGTTGCGGGCAAGTTTGATTTCATTGAAACCCAGCTGGCGGATGGCCGGGAGTGGCTGATTGAAGACCGGTTCTCGGTGGCGGACGCCTACCTGTTCGTGGTCTCGAACTGGGCAAATTTCACCGGTATCGACCTGGCCCGCTGGCCCAATCTTGCCGCCTTTGTGAGCCGCAGCGCATCCCGCCCGTCGGCACAGGCAGCGATGCGCGCCGAGGGGCTGATCCAATGACGCCTGCCGCCCACAAACAGGTCGGCGAACTGATGGAGGCCTATTTCGAGGGCCTCCACCAGGCCGACAGCACCATGCTGCGCGAGGTGTTCCACCCGCAGCTGGCCTATGTCTGCGCCACGGAAGGCGATGAGCTTTACTTGGATCTTGACACCTACATGACCCGCGTGGACGGACGCGAGCCGCCCGCCGGACGCGGCGACCCGCGCGAGGAGGAGATCCTGGAGATCGCCTTTGCCAGCGGCAGGCTGGCCCATGTCCGTGCCCGGATGACCATGATGGGCCGGGATTTCCACGACCTGCTGACCCTTGTCCGCTACGGTGCGGGGTGGCGCATCGTTGCGAAAGTGTTTTCCTATGTTCCGCGAAAGGACTGAGTGATGCCTTATGTGAATATCAAGGTGACCCGCGAAGGCGGCCCGGACGGCACAGGCCCAAGTGCAGACCAAAAGGCGCAGCTGATTACCGGGGTCACCGGTCTCTTGCAGGACATTCTGGGAAAGAACCCGGCAACGACCTTTGTCGTGATCGACGAGGTTGCGCTGGAGGATTGGGGTGTCGGGGGCCTGCCGGTGCAGGACTACCGGACGCAGGCGCAATGAAGACGCGGCTGACAGAGGCGCTTGGGATCACCTGTCCGGTGATCCAGGCGCCGATGGCCTTTGCCGCTGGCGGCGCGCTGGCCCGCGCCGTCTCCGGCGCCGGGGGACTGGGCATGATCGGAGGTGCTTACGGAGACGCCGAATGGATCGGACAGCAATTCGGCAGCGCTGCGGGTGCCCGCGTCGGCTGCGGGCTGATCACCTGGAAGCTTGCGGAACAGCCGCAACTGCTTGACCTGGTGCTTGCGCACGAACCAGCGGCGGTTTTCCTGTCCTTTGGCAACCCGGAGCAGTTTGCGCCTGTGATCCGGAATGCCGGAGTGCCGCTGATCTGCCAGGTGCAGACCCTGCGCGATGCCCGGCAGGCGCTGGAGTGCGGCGCGGACATCATTGTCGCGCAGGGCGCGGATGCCGGCGGCCATGGCGAGGCGCGCGGCACCTTTGCGCTGGTTCCCGAGATCGCGGACGAAATTGCGCGCCAGAACAGCCAGGCACTGCTCTGTGCAGCGGGCGGTGTTACCGACGGGCGCGGTCTGGCTGCGGCGCTGATGCTTGGGGCAGACGGGGCGGTGATCGGTACCCGGTTCTGGGCCTCGCACGAGGCGCTGGTGCATCCGCGCATTCTGGACCGTGCGTTGCGGGCAACCGGGGACGACACAATCCGCACCAAGGTTGTGGACGTGGTTCGCGGTTTCGACTGGCCCGGCTGCTACAACGGCCGTGTTCTGCGCAACCCGTTTATTCAGAAATGGCACGGCTCAGAAGACGCCTTGAAGCTGGAAACGGGCGTTGAAGCACCAATATGGGCGGCCGCTCAGGAAGCCGGAGATCCTGATGTTGCAACTGCCTTTGCAGGCGAAGGCATAGGTCTTATCAGCTCTGCGGCGCCTGCCGGCGATATCCTGGCGAAGCTCATGGCGGACGCCCAGCGGTGTCTGGCTGGGGCAGCTGCATAGCGCGGTGATCCGAGAAGGGCGAAAAACACCTGCGCTGGAATAGGCGGCAGTATGGTTGCTGCCGCCCGCTCCAGTCGGGGCGGAGGCGGGCAATCTTGCTGTACGGCGTCCCGGCGGTTGCGTTTCTTATTGCAAACCTGCGATCGGCAAACGCACACAAGCATTGTTTTGATCGCTCGTCCTTGGACCGCCTGTGCAAACCGCGCGGTTTCTTGAAATTTCCACGCCTTCGGAGATTGCGAGAGCATCTTTCAGCGCGGCGCCGGGATAGCGGGTGGTGCTGTCCATCTTGGAATGGCAGGGCAGCAACTGAACGGCCCGCAGGCTGCCAGCCTTTCTGTAGATATGCGCCACCTCAGCTTCTCCAAGTCACAGCCGCGCAGCTTGCTGCCAGTAGTCAGACCGGGCAGGGCGGGGTCCCCCTGGTTCCTGGCGATCTCCAGGCGCAGGTGAATGGCTCAGAGGTGTGTTCTGGCAAGAACGGCCGCTTTGTGACCGGCAAAGCACCCTTGTTCCAAGCAGAGCGGCGTGCGCGGGTGGCGGGCAGATTTGCCAATGGGCGCAATAGGCCCTCAGATCCACCACACCCTGCCACGGCGCCAGCCCGGCGCTGGTGCATTATCCCAACATGCTGTTTCAGCGGCGCGGACAATTGCGGTTAGGCTAACCGAGCGATGAAATGGCAAATTCCCGGGCCGGGAGCACTGCGTCGAAGGTAACGTCCCTGCCATGATGAACACCCGGCTTTGATGGGTTGGCCGGCAGTCTTGGCGTCTGCGGCACCCAGCGCCGCGTGCTACATCCGCACGTCAGGGTCGGGCCGGCCGCGAAAGCGAAGTTTGCTTCCTGTGCCGCACTGGGCACCTGGCACGGCGCCGCGCCGCTGCATTCCGTTTTTGAGCCGAAGCGGGAGCGTCAACCCCGGCAGGTGCTGCCCTGAGCCAGAATGCTCCCCGAAGCCATTGACCGTGCCATTTCAAGGGCCGACGTTAAAGGCAGTGGATTGACCGGGCTGCGCGGCAAGATCTGACCAGGTATGCGGATTGGACGCCCGATGAGCCAGTGGAAGGTTTCAAATGACGAGAAGGCATGAACTCGACTGGCTGCGGATTATTCTCTTCGCCTTGCTGGTTCCGCACCATGCCGCCGTTGGTTTTGTTGACTGGGGCGCTGGCATCTACCATTTCGTGAACGACCGGCTGGCCGGCAACGGTATGACTCTCTTCATCTACTGGAGTCACAGCTGGCGGCTGCCATCGCTCTTCATGATTGCCGGTGTCGGCACCTGGTTTCTCACCGCGAGAGGCGTGGGGCCGGGATTCATCGGCCGGCGGTTCCTGCGGCTCGGGGTGCCGCTGGTTTTCGGCACCCTCTTCATCAATGTCTTCGGCGGTTACGCGATAGCATTCATGACAGGTGAAGTCGCGTCGTTTCCCGCTTTCTGGTGGAGCTGGGCGACACAGCCAGAGGCGGACCAGGTCCAACACCTCTGGTTCTTGATCAACCTCACGCTCTACACGCTGCTTTGCTGGCCAGTCTTCACCTTGCGGCAGTACCTCGGGCGATGGGTGCCGCCGCCCGGCATTCTGCTGGCAATTCTGGCTCTTCTGTCAGCGGTGGCCGTTGTTGTTCTGAAGCCCCACGCAGCCGCCCTTGCCGGAGACAACTACCAGTTCGCGCTCTACCTCCTGTTCTTCTCGGGCGGCTATCTGATAGGCGCCGATCATGCCCGTTTTCTGGACTGGGCGTGCCGGCGGGCATGGCGGCTTCTGGCCGGCGCGATCCTGCTTTTCGGGTGCAAGGCCGCGCTCCTCACGGTCGCACTTCTGGAGAATGCCGCCGCAGGCCAGGCGCTTGCGGCCGGTGGCTGGCTCCCGGCTGGCTTGACCCCGCCGAACAGGAACGCCTTTTCGGTGATAGAGGCAGCAACGGCCTGGTGCTGGTGTGCTGCCGCCCTGGGCTTGGCTGCGAGGTATCTCAGCAGGCCAAGCCCGTTGCTGCGCGAGTTAAACCGCGCGGTGTTTCCTTTCTATGTGCTGCATTTTCCGTTGACCTTAGTTGGACTGGCGGTGGCTGCAAAGTTTCCGGCACCATGGTGGTTTGAATTCGCTCTTCTCACCGCCTTTGTTTACTCAGCGACCTGGATCCTTTGGCGGCTGGCGGACCGTCTCGGACCGGCGTCTTTCCTGGTTGGTGGCAGAAGACCTGGCCCGGCACCGCATTCGGCATGAATCGGCACGACGGCGCAAAGATTTATTACGGCGGCTGCGTCCGGCTCTTCGGCCTTCAGAAACGCGGCCCCGGAATACCGCACTCGCAGCGGAGTGTTCGCTGCGTTTGGTCCGGCCGGCCGCTTTGGGCTGTAACTGATTGAACTCCCACAGCGTATCCTGCGTGGCTCGGGCGCAAGATACCCAGACGCAACCATTGACAGGGCGGGGCAGGGGTTGGTGCTTCATCCGCAAGCCTGCTTCCGGTCCCCCAATTTGTTGCCAAACCGTGGATGTGCTTCCATTGGACGGGGCGCCACTTTCCGAAACTCGCATTGGAGAAATGCGAGTGATTCCGATGTTCAGCGGCACGGAAGTGCACGTATGTGCGCATTCGGGTGATACTTCCCGGCCGCACCATCGTCTTCCTGAAAAGTCTTGCTGCATACCGGCGCCTTGCGTTTTCCGGGGATGACGCCTGTTGCCCTAATATCAGCCATTCGGCCTCTTCCAGGCAGTGCGCGGTGTTTGCCGGTTCCGGCTTTGCGGCCCGCAGGGTATAAGGGAGCCGCTCCTGCTGCCTTCAGCCGGGGCCAAGAATTTCGCCATGTGAAGCAGCAGTATGTCCAGTCCAGATCCCGGGAATTGCAGCGGTCAAGTCCTTGAACGTGAATTCAGCGCGCTGTCAGTGGCAGGAGCGGATCTGCTGGATGCGGTGCAAATGGCCGGTCCGGAAGCAAGCGTGGCGCGGCTGTTCTTCCGGTCCGGAACCCCGCGGGAAACAGTTGCAGCCTTGTCCTCGCGCACCGAAGCGGTGCTGCATAATTTCGGCGGCGCTCCGGTTCTGGATGTTCCGGCCGGCAGTGCGGTCGGCGCGGTCAGCCTCGCGGCCGACGGGGGAGAGCTTCAGATACCGCTCCATCCGGACGAGACCGGCCTGTTTGCCGGGCAGAATGTCCTTGCCGCGGTCCGCAACGGGGAAAATGCTGAAACGGCCGCGGATTGGCTGCGCTTTCATGTCTCTCAGCACGGCATGCAGGGAGCCGTTATCCTTGACCGGGCGCGGCCGCAGGACAGCCGCCGTTTCATCCGGGTTCTGAGCGAGCACGCCGGCAGTATTCCGGGGCTGGGCACGGTTGTTGTCATCCACTCGAAGCTGCCCCTGGGCAAGGCCGGGCTGCCGCCTGAGGCGCATCCCTTCAACGTGCCAGGCGCGCCGGGAAAGGACCGGATGGAGATCCCGCCGGCGGACCCCTGGCAGGCACCGCTGGGGGAGTTCCTGATCTACGAGATCCTGCGGGCGCGGTTTCTGGCGCGGGCCCGCGCGGTGGCCAATATTGATCTGTTCGACCTGCTGGCCCCGGTCGGCGGGCCGAATGTGTTTGAGCGCGCCGTGGGCGCCTCTTCCGGCTGCCTGCGCCTGGGCGGGGTGCAGGCCTATCCCTGGCGGGTGCGCAATGGCGAGGAGCCCGCTTTTGCGGACCATATCTGCACCCAGTTCGATGCCGCGGGCCTGCGGCCGCGCTGGTGTTTGGCGCCTGCCAAGGCAGGGGCAAATTGCATCTGGCGCCTGATCCGTGTGGTTGGTGCGGAGCCGGATCCCGAACACGTCGCCCTGTTCTACCGCTGCATGGCGCTGCGCCACCCGGCGGATACGGTTTCCAGGATCGTACCGAAAACAAGCCTGGTGGAGACCCCGGAACTGCTGGAGCTGGCGACAGGGTATTTCAACGCCAAACCCGTCCGCATTCCCGAAGAGCAGGCGGTTCAGCGCCCCGGCGGCAAGGCGAGAACCGCGATTGTCACAACGATGAAGAACGAGGGGCCGTTCATTCTGGAGTGGCTGGCCTATCACCGGGCGATCGGGGTGGATGACTTCCTCGTCTATACCAACGATTGTTCCGATGGCACCGATGCCATGCTGCAGATGCTGCAGGAGAAGGGGATCGTGCAGCACCGCGAAAACCCGTTCCGGGGCACTGATCTGAAGCCGCAGCACGCAGCGCTGCAGGCCGCAGAGGAAGAACCGGTCATCCGCAACGCCGACTGGCTGGTCTGCATGGATGTCGATGAGTTCATCAACATCAAATGCGGTGAAGGGCGGCTGGCGGATCTGTTTGAGGCGGTGGGGGATGCCAACATGATCTCGATGACCTGGCGGCTGTTCGGCAACAACGACGTGCGCGATTTCAGCGGCGGTCTGATCACCCGGGAGTTTACCCGCTGCGCGCATGAGGTCACCCGCAAGCCGCATCAGGCCTGGGGCTTCAAGACGCTGTTCCGCAACAACGGCATCTTCAAGAAACTGGGCGTGCACCGGCCCAAGGGGCTGAAGCCGCAGCTGTGGGAAGACATCCGCTGGGTCAACGGGTCCGGCCGGGACATGCCGCGGGAGATGTTCCGCAATGGCTGGCGCTCGTCGATGAGCACCTATGGCTATGACCTCGTGCAGCTCAACCACTACGCGGTGCGCAGCGCCGAGAGCTTTCTGGTCAAGCGCGACCGCGGCCGGGTGAACCACGTCGACCGGGATCAGGGCTTATCTTATTGGTTCCGCATGAACAACAACGCCGAGGAGGAGCGCTCGATCCAGCGGATGATCCCGGCGCTGGAAGCCGAAATGGCGCGGCTGCTGGCGGATCCGGAGATTGCCGCGGCGCATGAATATTCCTGCCGCAAGCACCGCGAGAAGATCGAAGAGCTGAAACCCCGCGATGACATGCTGGACCTGTTCCGTGAACTGACCAGCGAAAAACTGTGCAAACTGTCCCGGATGCATGCGCATTTTGGCGCCAATGTCTTTCTCAGCGGTCCGGGCGTGATCCCGGACGAAGTTGCCGAGAAAGAGCCGGGCAGCGATTTCTGGTTCACGGTGGCGCGCGGCGAGACCACGCACTAGGGCCTCCGGCGCTGGGCAATTTGACAGGTTTTTGAGTCGAAGGCTAATTTGCGCCAACAAAATAACGCATTCAGGCGGTAGACGTAACGAGGATAACAAAGGGCAGGTATCATGGCACTTCCGGTCATCGCATCACTTTGGGTGGGCGCTGAGCTCAGCTGGCTGGAACAGCTTTGCCTGAAGTCCTTTGCCGACAACGGCCACGAGGTGGTTCTGTTCACCTATGATGAGGTCAAGGGCGTGCCGGAAGGTGTGCGGGTTGCGGATGCCAATGATATCCTGCCTGCGGATCGCATCATCCGCCATGCCAAGACCGGCAGCCCGGCCTACCATGCGGATGTCTTCCGGCTGCACATGCTGCGCCAGACGGACTATGTCTGGGCCGACACGGATGCCTATTGCTGCCAGCCCTGGGAGATCAAGGGCAAGCACTTCCATGGCTGGATCTCGGACAAGAAGCCGATGGTCAACAATGGCGTGCTGCGGTTGCCGAAAACCTCCAAGACGCTGCAGGCGATGCTGAAGTTCACCAGTGACGAATACCCCATCCCGCCCTGGTACAGTGCCGAGAAGCAGGCAGAGCTGCAGGCGCTGAAGGATGCCGGGCAGGGGGTGCATGTGTCGCTGCTGCCTTGGGGAGTCTGGGGGCCGGATGCGCTGACCTGGTTCCTGCAGGAAACCGGGGAGGTTTCAAACTCGAAGCCCGGTCATGTGATCTATCCGGTGCCGTTCAAACAGGCCGGGGTGGTGCTGAACCCGAACCGCCGCAACCAGGCCGCCAAGCATATCCGCAGCGACACCCTGTCGATCCATTTCTGGGGGCGGCGGTTCCGCAATATCGCCGCCAAGTACGGCGGCGTGCCGCCGGAGGGCTGCTATGTGCATGAGCTGCTGGCGAAACACGGGATCAATGTGGAAGAAACCCGCCATCTGCTGCAGCCCGCACCGGAACAAGAGGTATCCATGACACACGAAATCGATCTCGCAACGCTGGATTTCTCCATGTTCAGCGACCAGGATGTGGCCAACATCCTGTTGCAGCGAAGCGAGCTTGCCAAGTCGGGGCAAACCATCCGGGACTGGCTGGCGGGCGATGAACAGCTGCTGCTGGAAGAAGCCAGAACGCAGCGGGAGCATATCCTGCATGAGTCAATCCGCATCGCAGAGCGTGAGAGCCAGTTCTTTCTGAAGTCCGCCGACGCCATAGCGCCGAAGCGCTCGGCAGACATCGGCTGCGGATACGCCTTTGCCAGCCTTGTGCTGCACCGCCGTTACGGCTGCGACGTTGTCCTGATTGATATCGAAGAGGGCAACAGCCGCCATTTCGGGTTTGAGGGAGAAGGCGCGGGATACACCAGCCTGGAAACCGCGCGGGCCTTCCTGGAAGGCAACGGCGTTCCGGCGGAACAGATCACCTGCATCAACCCCAAGTCGCAAGATACGGCGGCACTGGGCGGTTTCGATCTTGTGATCAGCCTTGCCTCCTGCGGGTTCCACTATCCGGTGGGCACCTATGACAGCCTGTTCCGCAGCCAGATCAATGACGGCGGCGGCATTGTTCTGGATATCCGCAAGGGATCGGGCGGCATTGGCGCGATGAAGACGTACGGAACGGTGGATGTCCTTGCAAAGCACGGCAAATATTCCACGGTCCTGACCCGGGCCGGGCAGGGCGCGTGAAGGGTACGGGAGCGTTAACCTTTTGCTGCTATGAGACGGAAGTGGTTTGCGCTCGTGCGGCGCTTCGCTTCGGTTCCGGCGGGCAGCAGGCTGGAGCGCGAAGCTGTCTGGAGAGCACAGGAAGGCGGATGAATACATATGCTGACCGGTGAATTCGACTTCAGGACGGTGCTGCCAGAGCTGGATGCCGACGACGTCGGCAGTGTTGCAGATATCAACGGGCAGGCGCCGGAACTGTGCATCCTGCTGCATCACAGGTTCGGCTGCCGCATCGATCTGGTCTGCCTTGACCGCAAGGGCAGGTCCAGAACGCCCGAAGCATCGGAGCTGCAAACCTGGCTTTCCCGGCTCGAACAGGGCGGGGTGGACCGGGAGGCCATCGAAATTGCTGAGGGCAGGGATGAAGGCCGCCAGTACGACGTGATCCTTGCGCTGAACAGCTTTGGCGTGCGCCACAAGATCCAGAACATCAAACCGCTGCTGGACAGCGCGCTGCACCCGCTGAGCCGGGTCGTGATCGAGATCCGCAAGGGGTCGGGCAGTTACCCGTTTCTCAAGTCCTATGGCGGCTGCAATACGCTGCTGGCGCCCGGGCCGGACGGCAACGGGCTGGCGATCCTGTCTGCCGAACCTCAGGAGGTTCTCCCCCCCTCCGGCGAGTGGTCCAAGCTGGCCCGCGGGCTGGCCGGCAAAGAAGGGTTCTTTGACGAGCTGGACGAGCATTCCTTTCTGTTCATGCCGCGCGGAGAGACGCTGGTTGTCACCTTCGACAACCTCGACATCGCGATGACCAAGCGGGAGGACCGGCGGCCCTGGGGCTTCAGCTTCATTGAGGCGCAGGGCTGGTCGATGCTCGGGGTGATGGCCAATGGCTGGACCTGGTTCCGCCACCAGGAAGTCTCGCGCAAGTTCGAGGAGCTGCGCGACAGCGGATTCTTCCAGCAGTTTTCCCGGGTTGTTTTCTATGGGGCCTCGATGGGCGGCTATGCGGCGGCGGCCTTTGCCGCGGCTGCGCCGGGCTCCACTGTGTTTGCCATCAGCCCGCAATCCACTCTCGACAAGTCCCTTGTGCCTTGGGAAATGCGCTACAAGAAGGTTTGGGAGCGGGATTTCTCCGGCCCCTTCGGCGACGCGGCACAAGCCAGCCAGGGGGCAGGGGACGTGCATATCATGTTCGACCCTTACGTGGCGGCGGATGCGGCCCATGCGGCCCGGTTCACCGGGTCCAATGTGACGTTCTGGCGGTGCCCGCTTTTGGGGCACCGGCTGGGGTCTTCGCTGCAGCAGATGGGCGTGCTGCAGGAGGTCGCCCGCGGCGCCATTGCCGGGGACCTGACGCCGCATCGCTTCCACCGCCTGCTGCGCAAGCGGCACGGCTTTCCCCGGTTCCAGCGCGAGCTTGCCAATCTGGCACTGGATCGCGGCCATCCGGGTCTTGCGAAACAGGTTTGCGCCTATATCTTGCGGCAGAGGGACGACCGGTTTTTCCGCCGGATGAAGGAACGGCTATGAGATGCGCAGAAGCCGATACGGCTGGCTGCAACCGCGCCGCTGAGCAAAACCCGGGCAGAGGCCGGACAGGATTATGAGCCAGTCGAACACGGACATGCGGGACATCTCCCTGGCCTTCCATATCGGGGCGCCCAATACCGACAACGGCCAGCTGATCTGGTCGCTGCGCAAGGATGCGCAGCCGCTGCTGGACCGTGGTGTCATGATCCGCCGGCCCGGCACTTATATGACGGCGCTGAACCAGCTGATCCGCAAACAGAACAAGGAATTTGTGACCGATCAAGAGCGGGAGGCGCTGCTGGCAGGGCTGGTCAAGGACCAGGCGGTATCGCGGATCATCCTGACCAATTCCGGCTTTCTGGGGATGCCGGGCTGGATGCTGCAGGGCGGGCGGCTGTACCGCAACGCGGGAAGCAACACAGCAGCCCTGCGCGGTCTGTTTCCCGGCAATCCGTGCGAGTTCTTCCTGGGCCTGCGCAACCCGGCCACCCTGATCGGTCCGGTGTTCAAGTCGCAGTCCGGGAGAACCTGGCGCGAGTTCGCTGGGGATACCGATTTTTTGAACCTGCATTGGTCGGAAGTGGTTGAGGATATCCAGGAGCGCAATCCGGATTGCCGCATCACCGTCTGGTGCAACGAGGAAACGCCGGTGATCTGGCCCAGCATCCTGGGCCGTGTGTCCGGCCTGGGGGACAGCTTCCGGTTCAGCGGCGAGCTGGACATCACCCGCGGCATCATTTCGGAGGCAGGTTATGAGCGGCTGGAGGCCTATCTGGCAGGCCGCCCCGGGCTGTCCGAAGACCAGCGGGAGCGGGTGCGCGCACTGTTCCTGAGCTATTATCATGACGCGGCGGAGATCGAGGAGGAAATCGACCTCCCCGGCTGGTCGCAGGCGCTGGTGGACGACATGAGCGAGTCTTATCAGGCCGATGCCGAACTGATCCGCCGGATGCCGGGCGTTACCTTTCTGTCCTGAGGGCCGCCCGGTTGTAGAGCGGTTTCATCAGGATCGCCGTCAGATACATCGGGATCTGGTAGCAGCCGAGGAAGATCAGAAGCGGATCGGTCGTGGCTGCGGGCAGGGCGATCAGGAAGAGAGCGAAGTTCCGGTTGCCGGCGACAACGGAAACCGGCACCGCGCCACTGCCCGCGCGGCGGCGCAATACGGCAAACACCAGTGCCTGCAGGCCCAGGTTGGCCGCCAGGGCAAAGCCCAGCCATTGCAGGACCAGCATTGGGTTTGTCCGCAGCGCAGGGCCCAGCGCCGCCATCAGCCCGACCACAATCACTGCCAGCGCAATCACGGTCAGCCCGTCGATTGCCTTGGCCTGATCCTCCCGCATCTGCGGCAGGGTCAGGCGGCGCAGCAAGAAGCCGGCGACCACGGTCAGGCCGATCGCGCCGATCAGCCGCCCGGCGGCGCGCAGCACCTCGGCCAGATCGCCCAGGCTGGGCGCCAGCAGGAACACCGGGATCACCGTCAGCGGCATCAGCGCGGTGCCGGTGATCAGCAGGCGGAAGGCCGGCTCCGGCGCGTGCCCCATCAGCGCGGTGATATTGGGGCTGCCGGTCACGGAGGGCGCGCTCAGCATCAGGATCAGCGCAACGGCGGCGGGGGTCTGCGCAACCCCGAACAACGCGGCAAGCCCGAGGGCCAGCAGCGGCAAGGCGACTTGCAGCAGGGCGATGGCCTTCAGCGTGCCAATGCCATCTGCCAGACCGCCTGCGGCTTTGCGCAGCCCGATCCGGTAGGCGTTCAGAAACAAAAGCCCGGCCACCATCTGCGGCAGCCAGGGCTGAAGGGCGGCGGCGAGACCGGGCAGCAGCAGCCCGGCCAAGAGCCCCAGGACCAAACCGGCCCGCCCGTGCCGGGCAGCAAAGGCGAGCGCGCGAAGCATGAGGTCAGACCGGCCCCGGCCTGAGGTTGTTGGGCAGGTATGTCGCCAGCTCCGGGAAGGCGATCAGCACAAACACCATCAGCACCATGATCAGGAACATCGGAATTGCGGCCCGGGCGATATAGCTCATCTCGTGGTTGGTCATGCCCTGCATCACAAACAGGTTGAAGCCGATCGGCGGGGTGATCTGCGCCATCTCGACCACAACCACAATGAAGATGCCGAACCAAATGAGGTCAATGCCCGCCTGGCGGATCATCGGCTCTACCACCGCCATGGTCAGCACCACCGAGGAGATGCCGTCGAGGAAGCAGCCCAGGATGATGTAGAAAACCAGCAGGACCATCAACAGCTCCAGGCGCGACAGCTCCCAGCCGGCAATCAGGTCGGCGAGGCCCCGCGGCAGGCCGGTAAAACCCATCGACAAGGACAGGAAGGCGGCGCCTGCCAGGATCAGGGCAATCATTGCGCTGGTGCGGGTGGCGCCCATCAGGCTCTCGGTGAAGGTCTTCCAGTTCAAGGAGCCTTGTCCCAGCGCCAGCAGCAAGGAGCCGATGACCCCGAACGCGGCCGCCTCGGTTGCCGTGGCAAAGCCCAGGTACATCGACCCGATCACCACGATGATCAGGGCAATCACCGGCGCCAGGAAGCGGGAGTTCTTCACCTTTTGCGCGAAGGTCAGCTTGTCTTCCTTTGCCGGGTTCCAGTCCTTACCGACCTTGGAATAAATCGCCACGTAACCCATGAACATCGCCGCCAGCACCAGGCCGGGCAGGATGCCTGCAAAGAACAGCTTGGTGATCGATTCATTGATGGTGACGCCATAGACGATCAGCGTCAGCGACGGCGGGATCATCAGGCCGAGCGTGGCCGCGCCCGTCAGCGTGCCGATCACCATGCGCTCCGGGTAGTTGCGCTTGCGCAGTTCCGGGATCGACATCTTGCCCACCGTGGTCAGCGTCGCCGCAGAAGAGCCGGAGACCGCTGCAAAGACGGTGCAGCCGACGATATTGGTGTGCACCAGCCCGCCGGGCAGCGGTGCCATCCAGGGGGAGAGCCCCTTGAACATGTCCTCCGATAATCGCGTCCGGTAGAGGATTTCGCCCATCCAGATGAACATCGGCAGCGCCGTCAGGGTCCAGCTGGAGGAGGCCGACCAGATGGTGGTCAGCATCACGTCGCCGACGGGCCGTGTAGTGAACAGCTCCATGCCGACCCAGGCCACGCCCATCAGCGCCAAGCCGACCCAGACGCCAGTGCCCAGAAGCGTGAACAGCACGAAGAGGAACAGGATGATGACGGATATGTTTTCCATGTGCCCTTACTCCGCGTGGCTCTGGTCTTCGAGATCCCGGGTGATGCGGTGATCGCCGCGGAAAATCACGTGGAACAAATGGTCGGTGAGGGCGATGGCCAGGATAACAGCCCCGATCAGCATGGCGCTTTGCGGCAGCCACAGCGGCGTGCGGTCCTGGCCCTGGCTCACGTCGTTGAACTTCCAGCTCCAGTAAACAAAGCGGTAGGCGTAGAAGCAGAAGTACCACATCACCGCGGTGCCGATGCCAAAGCACCAGATCTCCAGCACCCGGCGGAAGCCTTCGGGCACCGCATTCAGCAGGATCGACACCCGGATATGGCTGCCGCGGTTCAGCGCATTGGCAAAAGCCAGAAACGACGCCGCCGCCATCGCATAACCTGCGTAATCCGGCGCACCCGGGAAGACCTCGCCGGTCCAGCGGGCGAGCATCTGGACAACGATCAGCCCCAGAATGGCGATCAGGCAGAGGGCGGCCAGCACCCCCGCCGCCAGGTACAGAAAATCGAGGCCGGAGCGCAGCCCCCTGAGCACAGTCATAGCATCCCCATCGGCATTATTTTTATGAGACTACGGGCGGCACTTCAGCGCCGCCCGTATCATGCGGAGTGGTTATTCGGCCTTGAACGCGTCAACGATGGCCTTGCCCTCGTCCCCGGCCGCTTCCAGCCATTCATTGGTCATGGTGACGCCGATTTCCTTCAGCTCGCCCACCATCTGATCAGACGCCGGACCCACGGTCATGCCGCCGTCACGCAGGCCCTGCAGGGTAAAGCCAGTGTACTCCTTGGCGCGCCAGTTACCCGCATACTCGGCCAGCTTGGCGCAGCCTTTGATCACGTTCTGGTTCGCCTCGGAGGTGCCGTTCCAGACATCGGAGTTCACGAATACGTAGTTGCGCGGCAGCCAGGCATCCACTTCGTAGAAATAGTTCAGGCTTTCCCAGACCTTGCGGTCATAGCCGGTGGAGCCGGAGGACACCATCGAGTCCGCAACCCCGGTGGCAAAGGCCTGGCTGATTTCAGCCGCCTCGATGGTCACCGGCAGCATGCCTGTCAGCTCTGCAAGGCGGGAGGTGGCGTTGTTGTAGGAGCGGAACTTGATCCCTTTCATCTCGGCCACCGAGTTCACTTCGTTCTTGAAGTAGAGGCCCTGCGGCGGCCATGGCACGGCATAAAGCAGCGTCAGGTTCTGCTCTGCCAGCAGCTTTTCGATGGACGGCTTGGCGGCCTTCCACAGCTTGTCGCTGTCGTCAAAGGAGGTCGCCAGGAAAGGGATTGAGTCAAAGCCGAAGAGCGCGTTTTCATTCTGGTGGCCGGACAGCAGCCGCTCGCCAATGGGGGCCTGGCCGGTCTGCACCGCGCGCTTGATATCGGCGCCCTTGAACAGCGATCCCGACGGATGCGTCTTGACCTCGATCTCGCCGCCGGTGCCGGTGGTTACGCAGTCTGCAAACTCCGCGCCGGTGGCAGAGTGGAAGTTGGAGGCCGAATAGGCCATCGGCATGTCCCAGGTTTCTGCCGCGGCGGGCAGGGCGGCTGCGGCAGTCAGTGCAGTAGCGGCCAGCAGTTGGGTCAGTTTCTTCATCATTTACTCCCTGTTGTGGTTGCGGCCCCTTATGGGGCACTGGTTGGTATCAGATCGCGTATCGCGCCGGGTCATAGGCGCTCATGTCCATGTTCGGGCTGCGGCCCGAAATCATCTGCGCCAGCAGGCGCCCGGTCTTCGGCCCGCCTGTCAGGCCGATATGGTGGTGGCCAAAACCGACCCAGGCGCCGGACAGGCCGGGCATTTCGCCGATCACCGGGATCGAGTCCGCCGGTGCCGGGCGGGCGCCCTGCCATTCTTCTTCGTGTTTCCAGGTGACACCCGGCAGGATGCGGCGTGCGTTCCTGTGCAGCAGCTCAAGCGGCCCTTTCGACGGCCCAGCCTCCAGCCCGCCGAATTCCACAATGCCTGCAATCCGGATCCGTCCCTCCATCGGGGTCACCACGCATTTGGCCGCTGCCACCATCACAGGCGCCTTGGGCATCGCCGAAGGCTCCCATAATTCAAGATGATAGCCGCGTTCTGCTTCCAGTGGTACGGAAATTCCCAGTTTCTCTGCCAGCGGCTTGGACCAGACGCCAGTGGCCAGGACCACGGTATCGCAAGCGATGGTCTCGCCGCCGGCCCTGACACCGGTCACCTTGCCGTTTTCGCGCGTCACATCGGTCACAAGGGCCTGGATCAGCCGGCCGCCATTGGCGGCGGCATGGGCCGCCAGGTCCTTCACATACTGGCCAGGGTCGGTGATGATCCCGTGGTCCTTCAGCCGGGCGGCAAAGGTAATGTCTTGGGAATAGATGCCGTCATAGGCGCGGAAATCCGCGCCCTCCAGCACATCCCACTGGAAACCGTGTTTCTTGCGCAGGCCCCAGCCAAAGGCGTCCTCGCCGAAATGCGCGCGGTTATTGTAGAGGAACAGGTAGTCCGAGGGTTTCAGGTGGCGCTCCGCCCCGGTGCCCGCCGCCAGTGCCTGATGATCGGCCAGCGTGTCCCCCACGATGGGCGCCAGTGCTGCCGCAATCCGGGCGGTGTCCTCTGCATTGGCATGGCCCATGTATTTCATCAGCCAGGGCGCCAGCTTGGGCAGGTATCCCCAGCGCATGAACAAAGGCTGATCCGGGTGCATCAGCATCTTCGGCGCCTTCTTCCACAGCCCCGGCCCGGTGACCGGCACGATGGAGCAGGAGGCCAGAATGCCGCCGTTGCCGTGGCTGGTGCCTTCACCCGGCCCCTTGCCGTCGATCAGGATCACCTGATGCCCGTCGCGCTGCAGTTCAATCGCTGCCGAGACGCCGACGATGCCGGCGCCGATGATGGCAACGGTTTTCTTCGCTTCGCTCATGCCGCAACCTGTTTCGAGACCGCGAAACGATCCAGCTTTTCAACATCCGGCTTGATGCCCAGACCCGGCCCGTCCGGCACAATCACCTGGCCGTCCTTGACCTGGAAGGGCGTCTCCAGAATGTCTTCTTTCAGAAAATAGCTCGCCTGGTAAAATTCACAGCCCAGCTTGATTTCGGGCGTGGCGGCAATCATGTGGGTGCCCGCCAGGTGCGCAACGCCTGCCTCGAACATGTCGCCGCCATAGGCCGACAGTCCGTTGGCCGCAGCTATCCGCGCCACTGTCTGGCCGCGGCTGAGACCGCCGGATTTCATGATCTTGACCGAGACGCCATCGCAGATGCCCTCGCGCGCGGCGCGCACCATATCCTCGGGGCCAAAGACGCTCTCATCGGCTAGCAGCGGCACATCAATCATCTCCCGCAGCTTTGCCATCATGGCGAAGTGGTGGAACCGCACCGGCTGCTCGATGAAATCCGGCTTAAACTCCGCCACATCGCGGACCTGCGCTGGCGCGTCCTCGATGCTGAGGCCCTGATTGTAATCCACCCGCACCCGGAATTCGGGGAAGTCCCTGGCAATCCGCTCCAGCCGCATGATGTCAAAGGCATGATCCTTGAACCCGGTTTTCAGCTTGATCAGCCCCACCTTGTCCGCCCGGAGCCGGTGCAGAAGGTCGATGTCTTTCCCGAAATCCGGATCGGCAATCGAACAGCTGAGCGGGATGGTATCGCGGCACTTGCCGCCGATCAGCGCCCAGACCGGCACCCCGGTGATGCGGCCTGTCAGATCCAGCAGAGCTGTTTCCAGCGCCGCCTTGGCTTCGGTGCAATGGGCCACCGCCTTGGCCGCATCCTCCATGATTGCCGCCCTGTCCGCCACCCGGCGGCCCTCCACCAGCGGCCGGATGTAGCGGTCAAGCGCCGCCAGGCTGGCCTCCGGCGTGCCGGTGAACACCGACCAGGTCGAGGCCTCGCCGTATCCCTCTGCTCCGCTTTCGCTGCGCAGCCGGACAATCACAACTTCGCAGGCGCCCTCAACAGACCCGATCCCGTGGTCGCGGCGCGACAGCACGGGCAGCGCAAGATGCCACAGGTCCATCCCGGCAATCTTTTGTTCCAGCACGTCGATCTTCCTCCCAGGTGCGGGGAAAGCGTGCCTTGACTGGATCATCATTGCTAATACAAAGAATTGGCCAAGGTATCAGGAAAAGTGATGATCTGATATGTCCCTCCGTTTCCGCCAGCTGCAGGCCTTTCACGCCATTGTCGAAACCGGCACCGTCACCGGTGCGGCGGAGCAGCTGGGAATTTCCCAGCCTGGCATTTCAAACCTGCTTTACCAGCTGGAACGACAGACCCGCCTGAAACTGTTTGAGCGCAGCAAGGGCCGGCTGATCCCAACACCGGAGGCAGGCGTGCTGTTTCAGGAGGTGGACACGGTGGTGCGCGGGCTGGACCACGTGGCGCAGGCGGTCACGGACTTGCAGAACAAGCAGGCAGGCCAGCTGCAGGTCGCTTCGCAGCACTCGATGTCTTTCGGCTTCATGCCTGCGCTGATCGCCCGCTTTGCCCGCACCCGCCCGGACATGTCGATCTCCTTCCAGGCGCAATATTCGCTGAAGATCCAGGAGTGGGTCATTGCCGGCCTGTTTGAGATCGGCGTCTGCGAGATGCCGCTGATCCATGACGGGCTGGAGGTTCATCCGGTCAGCGTAGAAACCCGGCTGGCAATACCGGCGGACAGCCCGCTGGCGGACCATGAGGTGCTGACGCCTGAGCTGCTGGAAGATGTGCCTTTCATCGTCATGGGGCCGGAACATATGACCCACCGCCGCACCCGCGAGGTGTTTCAGAAGGCGGGCATTCCGCTCAGGACCCGGGTGCATTCGCATCTGTTCAAGAACCTCCTCAGCTTCGTGCAGGAGGGGATGGGGGTCTCGATCCTGGATCCCTTTGTGCTGGATTTCGAGACCGGCGGCAGTTTTGTGTCCCGCCCGTTCCGCCCGCGGATCATGATGGAAATGGCAGTAATCACCTCCAAGTCGCGGCCGCTGTCGGCAGTGGGGCAGGAGTTCCTGGCGCTTTTGAAGCAGGAGCTGGCACCCTACACCGCACGCCGTGAGTGACCGGCCTGTGAATTGTATTCAATTCCGAATTCAATCTTGCCAAGGGCCGGGCGCCGCCCTAATTTGCTCCGCGGATTGAACACACGGCGGGAATGATGGCCAAACGCGAAAGCAATGTGGACCGGGTCTATGAGGCGCTGCGCCGGATGGCGGCGGATTTTGCCTTCAAGCCGGACCAGCGGATCAACGAAAGCGCCCTGTCCGAGGTGCTGGGCGCCAGCCGCACGCCGCTGCGCGAGGCGCTGAACCGGCTGGTGGCCGAGGGCTTTTTGACCTTCCAGAACAACCGCGGTTTCTTCTGCCGCCCGCTGACACCCAGCTATATCATGGATCTCTATGAGGCCCGGGTGGCGGTGGAATGCGAAGCCGCGCGGCTGGCTTGCACCCGCGCCCCGGATGAGGATATCGCCGCACTGGCAGATTACCTGAACCGGATGGAGCCGGAGTATCAAAGCGCCACCGACCCGGAAGAGCTGCTGGCAATGGACGAAAGCTTCCACGCGCGCCTGGCGCAGCTGTCGGGCAACAGCGAGCTGCAGCGGATTTTGAACAATCTCAACGGCCGGATCCGTTACATCCGCCTGATTGATCTTAAACGCATGCGCGACCGGGCCGGGGGCAAGGCGCCGGGCGACATCTCCGCCCACCGCCAGATCGTCGAGGGCATTGCTGCCCGCAACACCGATGCGGCGGTAACGGCCATGCGCAGCCACATCGAAAAACGGCGGGAGGAAGCGACGGAAGCAGTCCGCATCGCCTTTTCCCAGCTTTATGTCCCGGACGAGTAGGGGATTCACATGGAACACGGCGGCAAGACGGTCTTCGGCGCGGCGGTTGGCATCCTGATGCTGGAAACCCGCTTTCCCCGCATCCATGGAGACATGGGCAACGCGATGACCTGGGACTTCCCCGTCCACTACAAGGTGGTGCGCGGCGCCAACCCGGAAAACGTCGTTCGCGGCAACCCCAAGGAACTGGTGGACCTGTTTGTAAAAGCAGGCCGTGACCTGGTGGCCATGGGGGCCGATGGCATCACCACCAACTGCGGTTTTCTGGCGCTGATCCAGGATGAGGTGAAACAGGCGCTGGGCGTGCCGGTGGCAACCTCCTCGCTGATGCAGGTGCCGATGGTCCAGAACCTGCTGCCCGCGGGCAAGCGTTGCGGCATCCTGACGATCTCCAAGGCGACGCTGACGCCTGCGCACCTTGTTGCCGCAGGTGTTGCGCCGGATACGCCGATTGCGGGTACCGATGGCCTCCGCGCCTTCACCCGTGACATTCTGGGCGATGCGCCTTCAATCGACTTTGAGGCCTGCCGCCTGGACATGATCGACGCGGCCCGCGCGATGGTGGCGGATATACCGGATCTGGGCGCCATTGTGCTGGAGTGCACAAATATGGTGCCCTACGCCCGCGATGTGAGGAAGGCCACCGGCCTGCCGGTCTTCTCGATCCATTCCTTCATCAACTGGTTTCAGGCCGGTCTGCTGCCCAAGGGATTTCCGCTGGAACTAGATGATCCGCGGTTTTGAGGCCGGTAACCATTTGGTGGAAAATTGCTAATGAAATCTGAAGGATAAGGTCAGCCTTGTTGTCCAAATGTTTCGCGCGCGAAACATTCGGGCAGAACTGCTGACCTTTTATTTCAGCTCAAAACCAGCAGCCAGAACCACACGGTTAGAATGCTGGCCCCGGTGGCAATCAGCACCGAGGACGCCGCCACCCGTTTGGCCCGCCCGTACATATTGGCGAAGATATAGCCGTTGAACCCGGTTGCCATTGCCGCGTTCAGCACACCCGACCGGAACAGGTCCTGCGGCAGCGCCAAGGCCGAACCCAGCGTCCAGACAATCGCCGGATGGACCATCAGTGAGGTGAAGCAGACAAACAGGATCGCCCGCATATCGCCTTCGGGGCGGTATTTTACCAGCACGCCGCCAAGCGCAAACAGCGCGCAGGGCAGGGCGGCGCGAATGATCAGCGACAGCGCCTCATCCACCACCAGCGGAATGGCAAACCCGGAGAGGTTCACCGCAAACCCGGCGGCTATGCCCAGAATCAGAACATTGCGGAACATTGCGTTCAGCACCGAGGTCAGGGTTTTGACCCCGCCCGCGCCGCGGTTGCGCACAAACTCCATCGCGGTGATGCCGACGCCGTAGCAGAACGGCGAGTGGAAGGCGATGATCGCATAGTTGCCGGTCAGATTCTCCGGCCCGAACGCGCGTTCAGTAATCGGCAGCCCCAGCAGCACCGAGTTGGAGAACAGGCAGCAAAAGCCAATCGCGATACAGTCCTCCCAGTCCCGCTTGAACAGGATGCGGGCGCCGAACACCCCGATCAGGAAGCAGGTGAAGGCGCCGGTATAAAAGCTCCCCAGCAGCCGCGGGTCAAAGCTGGCCGACAGGTCCAGCTCCGCCATCGCCTTGAACAGCAGGCAGGGAATGGCAAAGCCCTGCGCGAACTTCATCACACCTTCGATGTGGTCCTGGCTCAGCACGCCCCGTGCAGTCGCGGCGTAGCCTGCGCCGACAACCAGGAAAACCGGCAGGATGACGTCAATCAGGCTTTGGAACACTGTGCGGCCTCAAATTGCGCAAATGAAAAAGGGCGCTGTTATGCGCCCCTTCAGATCTCCATCCGGATCACCATGCCGTCATAGGCGGGCGTGATGTGCTCTGGTGTCTCGGCATCGATGGTCGCGTAGTCCATGTCGATGTGCATGTTGGTGATGATACCGCGCTTGGGCGCCATCCGTTCAAACCAGTCCAGCGCGTCCTGGTAGCTGAAATGCGTCGGATGCGGGGTCCGGCGCAGGCCGTCCAGGATCCAGACGTCCAGCCCCTCCAGTTCCGGCAGGGCGGCATCCGGAATTTCCTTCACATCCGGCAGATACACCAGTCCGCCGATGCGGAACCCCAGCGCGTCGATGGAGCCGTGGTTCACCTCAAACGGCCGGAACGGGATTTCGCCGCCAGGCCCGTCGATGGAGAACGGTCCGCTGATGCTCTTCAGGTCCAGAATGGGCGGGTAGGGGGAACCGTCGGGCTGCGCAAAGGCATAGCCGAAGCGGTTCAGCAGGTCGTTCTGGGTTGGCCCGTCTGCATAGACGGGGATGCGCTGGCGCATGTTGAAATAGACCATGCGCAGATCGTCGACGCCATGCAGATGATCGGCGTGGGAATGGGTGTAAACCACCGCATCCAGCCGGCCCACCTCAGCATTCAGCAGCTGGTTGCGCATGTCCGGCGGGGTGTCGATCAGCACCGAGGTTGTGCCGCCCGCATCAATGCGCTCCACCAGCATCGAGCAGCGGCCGCGGCGGTTCCTGGGGTTCTTTGGGTCGCAATCCCCCCAATGGCCGCCAATCCGTGGCACCCCGCCGGAGGAGCCCGAGCCAAGGATGGTGAAACGCATCTCAGCCATCAGGCGGCGGCCTCATAGGCTGCTGCCTTCCAGAACAGGCGGTCGAAATTGGCCTGTGTCTGCGCAGCAAAGGCGGCGTAGTCCATGCCGAACACCTCAGCCCCGACCTTGCCGGTAAAGGCAGTGTACGCGGGTTCATTGCGCTTGCCGCGGTAGGGCGGCGGCGCCAGATAGGGCGCGTCGGTTTCCAGCAGGATGCGCTCCACCGGGGCGGCGGCAAAGATATCGCGCAGTTCCTGGCTTTTGGGGAAGGCGGCAATGCCGGACATCGACAGGTAGAACCCCAGATCCAGAGCGGCCCTTGCCAGCTCAGCTGAAGAGGAGAAGCAGTGCATCACGCAGGAATAGGCACCGTTCTTCATCTCTTCGCCCAGGATGCGCGCCATGTCTTCGTCGGCGGCGCGGGCGTGGATGATCAGCGGCAGGCCGGTTTCGCGGGCGGCAGCAATGTGAAT